>PADU01000035.1 GCA_002700485.1 SAR116 cluster bacterium
ATTCTGAGCGTTCAGTGACTACGTCAGCACCCGCAGGCACGTTCACCCCCAAAGAAATATTACTGGTTGCCCTTGGGTCACCAGATGTAACGGGAAGCTGAAGCGGTACCGCACTTTGCAAATCTTTAGCCGTCACTGAACCGTCATCATTCACGGGATAAGTCAGAAGATACTGACCGGCTGAATCAACCACATATCTGTCGTTATCCACGTTCAATGATCCGTTCCGCGTATAAACAGTTTGTGCAGATGTTAGCGAGGGTTTAAGTGCAAAAAAGCCCTGACCGGAAATCGCCAGATCGAGCGCATTTAGTGATGAGGAGATATTACCTTGTGTAAACTGCTGCTTGATACCTTTCAGAATTGTACCTGAACCGATTGAGGATGATGAGTTCTGCAATGGTGATGTCGCGAAAATATCACCAAATTCAGCCACACTTCGCTTAAAGCCTGTGGTTCCAACGTTAGCAATATTGTTAGAAGTTGCAGAGATATCGGCTGATGAACCATTCAATCCGGTAAGCGCGGTATAAAATGACATTTTCTAATTCTCCAAGACACATCCGGTCTCATTTGTTTTGGGTTTGAAAGACTGTTTAAAAAACAGCTTTCTCTCATCATCTTTTGTGCTAGAGCAACTTATGTGCCAGAAGTTTCTGCTAATATCCTTAAGAGCCGGAATTTTGGCGAAAACGCACAACCTCATTCACATTGATATCACCATAGCCTTTGACATCCAGCATGACGCCATCTGACGCACTTGTTGATGCAGCTAGAACCTCACCAAATACCGAAGTTGAAACGCCTTCAAGTCCTTCACCCTGATCAGCAAATGCTTCAACAGTTATATATTCGTTTTGTTCAAGGACCTCTTGGGGAATATTTTCCCAAGAGAAGCCGGTCAGCCCTGATGGCTGTGCACCTAATTCTTGAATGTGGAGGATTTCACCATTCTGAGATGTAAAGGCCACATTTGTCATGCCAGAGGCTGCTGGCAAATCAACAACCCCATGCACTGCGCCATCTGCGTCAGGATGAGCTTGGCTGCCGGGCACCAAAACTGAATTACCCAGTAGGTTCGTTGCTGTTGCAATCCTGAATTCCGACAACTGGTTTGAAATACCCTTCAAAGACTGCCCCATATCCGTAATACCGGTGACAGTAGAGAACTGAGCCATTTGAGCGATAAAATCTGCGTTTTCCATTGGCGCAAACGGGTCCTGNTTCTGCAGCTGTGTTGTCATCAGCTTCAAAAAATCTTCTTGTCCCAGCGCACTGCCATCAGCCCGTTTTTTTTGCTCTTGAGNCTGTATTCCCAGCTTGTCGAGTATGTTGTTCAGGGATTGATTACTGTCAACCATGCTCATAATTNTCTCCGCTAATTGAGTTTTACTTGCCCATCGATATTGTACGCATCATTAAGCTACGCAGTGTCGANACGACNTCCACGTTATTCTGGTATTGGCGNGATGCTTCGAGCATCTCCACCATTTCTTCATTTTCATCAACAGCCGCCCGGAAAACATAGCCATTTTTGTCAGAATCTGGATGCTGCGGCATATAGACCTGTTCTGGTTCACGCAGAACAGGCTGTACGTCAACTACATCGACTGTGGACACACCTGTTCGCTTCAACTGGTCTGCAAATTGTGTTTCAAATACAGGTTTCAGCGCTCGGAATGCACTATTTTTATCGCCTGTCACCGCCCCAGCATTTGCCAGATTACTGGCAACGGTATTCAAACGAATCATCTGTGATGCCATCGANCGGCCGGCGATATCAAAAATATTTTTTACTTCAGGCATGTGAATTCCCCTTCTATTCCCCGCGAATNGCNGACATCAGCCCACTGATCCGATTATTNAGAAACTGCAGTGTGGTCTGATAGCGTATAACGTTTTCAGAAAATTCCATCTGCTCAACAGCCATTTCAACGGTATTACCATCCAAAGACGGGTTAATTGGATCCCGAAATAGCATCTGTTCACGCAGCGGATGTGTATTGGTTGGAAAATGAACATCATTTGTGACGCGCAAAGGCCCATGTTTTANATGACGCTGAATTTCCTGTTCAAAATTCAGATCACGTGCCTTGAAGTGAGGCGTGGCAGCATTGGCGATATTTGAGGCAAGAATTTCATTGCGCCGTGAGCGTAAATTCAACGCCTGTGCGTGAAATTCTAAATAATTGCCAATTTTACTCATTTGCAGACTGCTCGACCATCTATCTNAAAAAGTTTGNTTTTTTAACTGTGAAATACACATTTTGGTGTANAATTTGCAAATAGAGTGCCAAGTTGTTCTGATGGAGAAAAAAAATGAAATCAGCAGCCCTATCNAACGGTTCTGGCCCAGGTTCATCTATAGCCTTGTCACCAACCTCTATTCGTGTTCGCGATGCTATTATTGAAAAATTTATCGATAAATCACTGGATGAGTTAAACATCTTTTTGACATCTGCTTTGGATACAGAACGTGATGAGAGCAAACGAATCGGTATATTAGCAGCACGAGTCTANATATTGCGAACGCGTATCAGCAAGATCATAGAATTCAATCAAAATGCCATGATTCCTTCGATTGATAACATCACACCTAATGAATTGGTCAACAAACTGCAGCATTTTGATGAACCCATTATGAGCGATGAATCCTCAGCTGAGAACATAAACCATCTTGAAGAGTGGAACGAGCTGCTGACCCTTGAGGATGGGGAAATCAATGGGGTGCGTATCCCGCGTGGTGTTGCGATCACCGTAGGAAGGGACGATGCAAGCCGCTTAATTGAAACCGGCAAGGCCGAGCTGATTAAAGAAGAAAAAACAGCTGAAAATACCGCGGATGAGCCGGACGCTATAACTGATTCACCAGACATGGAAACAGAAGCTGAGATTGAGATCGCGGAGCAGATGCCCGCTGAACCGACAGACGAAACTTCGGAAGACGAGGAAGAAACTCTCCCAAAATCTGCGGTTCAAGATACAGAAGCTGAGATTGAAGCCGCGGAGCAGATGCCCGCTGAACCGACAGACGAAACTTCGGAAGATACAGAACCTGCGCCAGAAACTACGATTGAGAATTCAGATATGTCTGCTGCAAAAATGACCGCTAGCGATGTTGAAACAAAACCACAAGATTCGTCATCGTCTGAGGACACGCAGACTGATGATGTTGATGAAGCTAAAATAGATGAGACAAAACCAAAAACATAAGCATGCTAAAACTTTACTACTTCTGGGTTTCAGTCTTGCCCTTTTGGGCGGTTGTAATCTGGAACGGTTCAGGCATGAAAAATACAGCTGCAACAACCAGCGTCTTGATATTTACGATATAATCGTCCGCCATGCCAAAAAAGGCAGCACCGCAAAAATTATTGGCTCAATAGATGAATACGACGCCACCATCACCTCTGTTAACAGCAAGTCAATGATGATTGAGGGTGGAGGAATTAGCCTCCAGATTGACCGCAGGTCCGGCCGGACAACAGCGCAGAAAAGAAACAAATACTACAGCATGGAATGTAAAGTGAGCGTCTTTACGCTCTAGATTGACCTGCTGCAGAATTCGCATCCTATTCCTTTTGCGCGCTATGATAGCGGGCGACCGCCTCGGCTTCTTCTTTTGGCATTTTTGTTGATAACATGATCTCAGATACTGACGCACCGTCTCTGGCAAGCTCTATAGCTTGAGAAAGTTGACCTTGTGCAGATGTGTTATCTGCCAGGCGTGTCAGCTCTCGTTGCAACCATTCTTGCGTATCTTCAATTTTGCTGATTTGGCTTTCCAGCCCTTTCAATTGCGTATTCATCAAATCAATGGAATTTGTGTAGCGTACTAGGAGAGTCTCTATATCATTATAAGACGCAGATAAGCGGGACAGGACATTAAGTGTCTTTTTCTGAAAGCTGTTCACAAGAAAGATCACGGCTAAAAGAAGCAGAAAAATTACAGCAGCAAAACCAAAATTTGACATGAAAACAGCAACTGTCACAGCGTTAACCTCTTTATTCTCCTCTGGGCTACACTATCATACATGCGGGCTATTTTTGTCAATTAGGCCCTAACGGCGATAAGGNGTGTGAGGAGTGGTAGTGTCTTCGAGCTGACCATGAATATAGCCCTGCATGTCGGANACGAGAGATATGTTGTAGCGGGCCTGAAGCTCAAGCCGGGTCACCTGATGAATAAGTTGATTAATTTCTTCGCGTTCGTTCATCTGTACTGGAGCAGATGCAGAAAAAAGCGCTTTATGCTTTGAGAGCCACATATCAAACTCAGCTATAGCGTCTTTAAATGCTGCCGAATCATTAAGACAAGCAGAAGCGCTGCTAAGTTTTTGCTTAGCAGTGACAATAACTTCGGACAGTGGAAGTTGTTCAATCATAATCTTTTCACTCAGTTAGGATGAACTAATTACGACTTCAACTCCCTATATGCATCCATCAGCGCATCAGAGATTTTCTCGATATCAATCGGGTACTTACCCTCTTTTATCGCGCTCTTGATACGATCGACATTCTTTATGTCTACAGGCGCAGCGGCAGCCATTTCTTTGGCTGATGAAGCGATTTCAGCTGATTTTAACTGAACTGAATCGCTCGAAGCAGCCGCAGCTTGGGACCGTGCTGAAATCGACACTTTGGCACCTCTGTCTGACTGATTATCAGCTTTTTGGGCCTTTGGTGTCTCAATACGACTGATGGCGTTTTTAACACTATCAACCATTTCTACCTCCTAGTGATATGATTAACGACTTACTTTTGTGAAGTTTTAGTCCGAATTACAATTTTTTTTTCTGACACAACTTTACCAAAAACTTCCTTATTAGACCTAGTGTTCAAGAACCGTGCCAATTCCCCCCATTGCGCATTTTGAAGGGCAATTCCCTCACTTAAGACCTGAACAGCACCAAATCCACTTTCGAGAATGACAGGCTGCCCTTTTTGGACCATCCAATTTGTCTNCAAATGCCTAGCCTCAACAATCTGACGAGTNCGCAGGCTGCGCTTCACACGGCGACCAACAACATCATTAATGCGAGTAAAGTAATCTGTGGATGACTTTGCGGTAACAGGCTCAAGACTGATATCATCTGGTCCGATGATGCTGTTCTTTGTCAGCCGCTTATTCACCACAACTGCCATTTGATTATCCAACAAATTAGGAGATGGAATAGCATTGTGTCTACTATTTTTGAGCGGCGCTGCCACCTCAAGCCTTGTTCTCACTGCAATTTTCCAGCCATCATTATCAGGACAGCGGATTTCTATTGTCTGAAAGCTGCCAAATAAAGGGGAAAACTGAAGATCTGCGCTGCAAGCCCTGAATTGACGGGTGCTATTAANAGCGGGCGCTCCTACTAATCCCTGTTCGGCAAGATAGCTGGTCAGATGACCACGCAGCTCAACACCAGAGATAGAACCGGCTGCCTGAAGCTCGTTTAAGCTGANAATCATNAAACCGATTGTGGCTAGTATNTTTTTAGCTGCCAAAGAAAAAGATTTCTTCACGATTNTCTCTTTTTGGTTCTGGATTTTTAGTGGATTTTGTTTCTCTAACCAGCATAGCTCTGATCTCATTGAGCGAGGGCAAATGCAAAGACTTTCCGGCATACAAATAATTCGGGTTCGCGCGCACAAAAGCTGTTCTATTTCTCTTAACAATTGCCATTTGCACAAATGCCTTATCCATACCACTGCCGCCGTAGTAATTTGCAATAATGTGGCTTAACGTCTCATTTTGCATGACCTTGTGATGAGTTGAATAATCGGGATCCAGTCTAAATGGATGCGTGGCACCATCGCCATCTATAACCATTTCTGCGCTACGATATTCAAGAATTACAATTGGTTCCGCATTTACTGACCTGAAAGACAGACTTGAAAGCGTAATCGTGAACAGCCCAACACATATCAGAAAAGGCAACTTCGCAAGCCCTTTATTACATCTTGAAAAAACTGTTTTAACAGGTGAAACTACCATCAGTTAAACTCCAGAAATGTGACTTTCGCCCCTGCCAAATCACCAATTTTTCGGTTCATATCAAGCGGAGTCAGAACAACACTATCATCCCGCGCTTCTGCCACACGCAAAATTGTCCATGGGGTCTGTTGCCCTTCTGCAACAGCCAGATGATTTCGGCTTAGACCCTGTCGCCTACCCAGCTTTGCTAGCAAGCGGCCATCTGCAATATTAAGCTGAGCCGTCATTGGCATACAGGTGAGTTTCTCTACAATTTTTTCAGCGTGAACATCTGCTGCCATAACAACAAGTGCNCTTACCGCCTCACGTGTTTCCTGACTGAACACAGTCAGACTTCGCAGCGGCATATTTTTGCCAAGCTGCAATTTAAATTCATCTTGAATCTGTTTTGTTGTCACCTCTCCATTTCCNTCAGAAATAGTGCTTTCAATTTCAATGATGGTGTATTCTGTTTTAGAGAATAGCTTGGATTTACTCTCAGATTTAAATGAAATCTTGGTATGAACGGCAAAATCACCGGCGCGCATCACCACACGGCCAGACGTTAGCTGGGTGTAATCGTACTGGTTTAATGGGTTGTCAGGTGTTGTCGCCGAGGCCAATTGCACTTTTCTTGCATCACGAAACCTCAAGGATGGCTGTTCGGATAGACGGATTGCTAGCATCTGTGACAGGCTTGCAGGCAATTGTGACATCCAATGCGGCAAATCACTAGCAANNTGAATCNCAGGACGGAACAAGGTAACATGACTGACCGGACGATTCTGACACCCAGATACGAGGATGTCACCAACCACTGCTTCAATCGTCACTGTATAATGGGTTTCGTCCTGCATCTCATTTTTAATGCTGTAATCAAGGAGCTGGGACGCTGGACGCACAACTATCATATCATTCAGATTGGTCTGCGCATCAACGGTGCTGAAACCGTCAATTTTTGCCCCACCTTTCAATGCCGCATAATAAAGCGCGTCCTCCAGCGCCATGTCACGGGCCTCAGCAAGAGCGTCTTCATGGATAATTGCCGCCCGACCTGTCACTGTCACAAGCCGTAACCCCTCACTATTGAGGCCATTAGAGGTCTGTGATAAAGCGACCTGCGGCATAGTGATCGCTGCAAGGATTATCCATAAAATCGGTAAAATGAAGCCCATAATTTTATTCCTGTTAGGTGCAGTATTGAAAGCGCTAAACTGATTGCCGGGCAGTTGACAGCAGATAGCCAATCATNTCACGATCAATTTCAAGAACAACCTCGTATGTATCGGAGCCTGTTGGGTTNATGCGGACTGTGCGGGCTCCGCGNATTGTGCCAGACACTACACCCCTGAATGTGTCATTCTGTACCATCAGATCAATCACTGTTGTGCTTGAGTCTACCTGTAGGCCGTGGATCTGCTCAGCCAAATCTCGCATCGCTGCCATACGGGCAGACCGNATCGCCATCAGACGTTTCTGTGCTTCGCTGCGACCGGGCTGTGATGANGTTACGGCATAACCAATCGCTGTTAAAGTTGGNATATCGCCAGCTTCAGCATCCAGTACATCCTTCAGCGTAACNACAGACTGTGTTTGCGAGGCCTCCATCATCGCCATCTCTTGACCAGAACCTGNTANAAATGCGGNTNGTGTTGACNTCATGTGATTACAGCCAGATAAAGCGNTTGTCATNAAGACAGCCATCAGACTGGTTTTGAAAAAATTATTCATAGTGAGCTCCATGGCCGTTTCCGGTTTGGTGCTGCTGTTTGCCTCAGACAAGATTTACCAGTTACGACAACAGCGGCATTCAGATATCTGAACCATGACGATGCATCATTTATGCCAAAGCTCCCAATTCACAATAAAAAATATGTCCTCTGAATGACTTGGCACATATTTTGCCTTTCTCAGTCGATGAACATGCATAAATTAAATAACAAAAAAACCNATNAATTAATAACTNATAATAAATACAGNTAGTTGACTTAAAAATGAATGCGNACAGCGAGCAGAAAAATCTATACNGTCTAATATTTGACACAAGGAGCCCGTCATGGAAATGACATTATCCCGATTAGGGATAGGCAATGTAAAATCATTAATTGGCGGCTTTGTCATGCCGATTGGCATTCTTGTGCTGGTCGCGATGATGGTATTACCGCTTCCGGTATATCTGCTGGATACTTTTTTTGTGTCAAATATTCTATTGTCCTTATTGATCCTTATGGTGGCCATGCATACACACAGGCCACTCGAATTTTCCAGTTTTCCAACCCTTTTACTTATTGCCACTGTCCTGAGGCTTGGTCTGAACGTGGCCTCTACACGAATCATCCTCGGCAATGGCCATGAGGGCAGTTCAGCTGCCGGAAAGGTGATCGAAGCTTTTGGCCAGTTTGTGATCGCCGGCAATTTCGCTGTAGGCATGTTTGTATTCGTGATNTTGGTAATTATCAATCTAGTGGTAATTACCAAGGGTGCAGGTCGTGTCTCAGAAGTTTCTGCCCGCTTTACCCTTGATGCGATGCCAGGCAAACAAATGGCNATTGATGCTGATCTGAATGCAGGNGTGCTCAGCAATGAAGAAGCAAAGCGTCGGCGAGAGGAAATCACACAGGAAGCGGATTTTTACGGTGCTATGGATGGTGCCTCTAAATTTGTAAAAGGGGATGCGATTGCTGGCATCCTAATCCTGGCTATTAATATAATCGGCGGTCTGATCATTGGCCTCGCCCAACATGGACTCAGCCTTGAATCTGCTGCTGAATCATACATTTTGTTATCAATTGGTGATGGTCTTGTCGCTCAGATACCATCTTTGTTGCTGGCCATAGCCACAGCGATTATCGTAACCCGTGTATCAAGCACGCAGGATATGGCCAAACATATAGGCCGACAGGTCAGCTTGTTTCGGGCGTGGGTACCTGTTGCCGGCGTGCTGTTGCTGATCGGCTTTGTACCGGGAATGCCAAATTTATTATTTCTGTTTGCTGCCGCAGCTGCTGGCNTGACAGCATATTTCTTACGCAATTTCACACCTGAAGATGATGAGACAGCTCAGAGCGCTAAAGGCANTACTGCCANGGGCNGCGGCCAGGTTCAGGGAGGTCCTGATGAAGACGGTGGTGANCCTACCTCGCCTGATCAGATTGAACTGTCTGATGTGACGGATAATTCACCTGTATCCATTCAACTTGGATATGGTCTTATCGAAATGGTTGACGAGCAGACAGGCGGCCCGCTGGTAAACCGGATCACTGGTGTGCGCAAACAAATTTCCCGCAATCTGGGTTTTGTAATCCCTGCTGTGCGTGTACGTGATGATATGAGCCTTGGCGCCAATCAATATCGTCTTCGGATCGGTCAGACCATTGTTGGCGAGGATGAGGTGTATCCTGATAGAAAACTGGCTATTCCGGGCGAGCAGTCGAATCTAAAGCTATCCGGTATTGATGTTAAAGAACCGACCTTNGGCATTGATGCCACTTGGATTGAAGCACATAAGCAAACAGAAGCTGAATCTCAGGGCTATGTTGTTGTCGAACCAGAAACAGTACTGACCACTCATGTCAGCCAGATAATTACAAAATATGCAGGAGAGTTGCTAGGACAGGACGATGTTCAGGCCCTATTAGATAATTTGTCTAACTCTGCGCCTAGCTTGGTCCAATCTGTTGTACCCAAACTAATACCGCTGCATTCCCTAACTGGCATTCTGCGGGAGCTTTTGGCTGAACGAATGCCGATAAGTGATCTTAGACGTATTCTGGAAACCTTAGCCAATCTGTCTGGTAAGAATCTAAGCGTCAGTGAATCTGCTGAAGCTCTGCGNCCTGGCCTTGCTGGTCTGCTAGTCCAGCAAATTGCCCCGCTCAGCCAGCCCCTACCCGTCATTACGCTCAGCTCTGAATTGGAGCACATGCTAATCCAAATGGTCCGCCAGTCAGGTGAAGCTGGCTTGATGCTGGATAACGCATTNGCAGAAAAAATGATTAAATCAATCAATTCAGCATCAGAGCGGGCATCAGCAGAAGGACGGCAGGCTGTNATGGTAGTCTCGCCAGCGATCCGCAGGCAACTTTCGTCGATTATCAGACACCACATTGATGACATGATTGTACTTGGGTTTACCGAGTTGCCTGACAGCCGAAAAATTAACGTCATTGCTACAATCAGCGGTGAAGATGAAAAACAGAATTAGACCCCAATAAGTTGCTGATTATCAGCAAAAGAAGGAGATATCAAAATGACCACGCTGACTATTCAGGCCGCAGATACCGCCTCAGCAATGGACGAAATTGAAGAACGACTTGGTAAAGATGCCTTGATTCTGTCAACAACAAAAAAGCACGGCAAAGTCGTTATGCAAGCCACAAACGGAGCAGATTTGCCGTCGCCATCACCGGAACGTGCTGCAAGTGATTTCTCACATATGTATAACGCAGGAATATCCAGCTCTCTTCCTGGTAAGCCTCGCGTATCAGCAAATGCACCAATAAATCAGGCANCAGACAACTCTGCAGCCACCGCGCAAACACATGCGGCAGAGTCAGTCCAGCGAGCCATGATGCAGGCTTTGGGTCTGATAGCAGACAGAATTGACAATTTGGATAGCAAATTATCAGGCATGATGCTAACGGGCCCAGACGGGATAAATGCAGGTTTACAGGACAGCACACCCGTGCAATTAAGCCGTGCGGGATACAGTCAAAACACCATTTTGCGTCTGCATAAGGCATTTGCGGGACTTAGTTATGATGATGGCGTTACTTCGTTTTTAGATTGTCTGGCAGAGGACCTAGCTGATCAGAAAAGTGAGTCCTTGCTTCAAAAACGGGTAATCTTTGTTGTTGGCGCAACAGGATCTGGGCGAACAACTCTCGCCTCAAAGTTGGCAGCCAGCCTAAAAGATTCGCATCCCGGAAAGGAAGTAGCATTGGCAAGCCTATCAGCAACGCTAAATGAGACCGACACCAAGTTGCGCAGCTACGGCCGGCTATTAAATATAACAGTAAGCCAGATTACACAGGACATGCCTGACCAGCAGTTCGACAAGATGACTGATTTCGATATGATGGTGGTTGATGTCACACTGCCAGCAGAAGATGCTGTCGCGCGGGTTAGCCAGCTGAAACAATATCTGGGTGACCAAGATACGGCTGTAGTCCTGTCTTTACCTGGGGGCAGTTCAGCAAAGATGATTGCGCTGACAGTCGACCAGTTTGCTATACTTTCGCCCACAATCGGGCTGACAAAGCTCGATGAATGCGAGACTGCAGCTGCCGAATTTTCTGCATTGGCCGAATCTGGCGCACGCATCAGTTTGTTATCAGGAACAAAGTCAGTTGTTGGAGCTATCGCATTTGCGTCTGCCAAAATTCTGGCGCAATATCTTAAAGAGAACTTTCAGACAGATGCGTCAAACAGCCTTGTCTTTTAGTCAGCTTGCCCGTCAGAAGTGGAGTTGTAAGAAATGACAGTTTCGATTGCGGTAACCAGTGGCAAAGGCGGCGTAGGCAAAACTAACTGCGCGGTGAATTTGTCCCTGAGCTTGACGAAAATGGGCAAGAAGGTTGTTCTGTTTGATACAGATTTTGGCATGGCGAACGCGCATATTCTTCTGGGCACCAACCCAAAACGTACAGCAGCAGATTTTCTGCGAGGCACAGCTGTTCTGGAGAGTATTTTATCTGATGGACCATCTAACTTACGGTTCATTGCCGGAGGCAGCGGTCTACTGGAATTGCTAAATCTGGATAATCATGCACGGTACCAGATGTTGCAATCTCTGTCTGATCTGGAAAATGAAATTGACTATCTTGTGGTCGATACACCTGCAGGCGCATCTGAAAGCTCATTGTTTTTTGCTAGTGCAGTGGCTGTCCCGTTGGTAGTTCTTGTTGCAGAACCAACAAGTTTTCTGGATGCCTATGCATTTATCAAGGCCGCTCATATTGAAAAAAATATACAAAATTTCAGTGTTGTGGTTAATATGGCGGACGGTTCTGCTGCAGCAAAAACTAATTTTGACAAATTTTTTGAGATCTGCAGACGCTTTCTGGATGTAAATTTGCATTACGCAGGTATGATACCCATGTCGCATGCAATTCGCAGGTCTATTGTAAAACGGGCGCCGATCGCGACTGGCCAGCCCTCTAGTCCAGAAGCAAAGGCGTTCACAGCATTGGCAAAAAAAATGGTAAATGCACCTTTAAACACACATGACGGCATCAGGTTTTTTCACCGTGATCTGGAGGCAGAAAGCTAATGAAACATTCCTATGCAGAGCAGCACCCTGATGTAGATGAGTTAGTCAACTCACATTCGGAGCTGGTTCGAAAAATTGCGTGGCAAATTCATGGCCGGGCTCGCCACATTACCGAGATAGAAGATATCATTCAAATCGGCTACACAGGCCTGATTGTTGCTGCACAGAATTATACTCCTTTGGACGGGGCCAGCTTTGCTTCTTATGCCAGCATTCGAATAAGAGGGGCAATTGTTGATTATTTGCGCAAGAGTTCGAATCTCTGCCGGACGACAATTCAGATAAAAAAACAATATAACGCAGCCATTCAAAAGCTTGAGCGCCAGCTCTTACGCCAACCAAATCGGCTTGAGATCGCTGATGAAATGGAAATGAGCGAGGAGCGACTGACAGAATGGGAGGCTGCATTTCAGGCNAACACGCCACAATCGATTGATTCTGTATATGATCANTTNTCGATTTGGTTTGCCTCNTCAGATAANAACCCAGAACAAGAGGTTAATGAAGTNGAACTTCAAAAATNGCTAAANAAAGCCTTAACNGAACTGCCAGAGCGCGAAGCCCTNGTCATCCANCTATATTATGTTGAAGAGCTAAATGTCTTTGAAATTGCAGAAGTTTTGGAAGTGTCTACCGGCCGTGTATCACAGATTAAAAAATCAGCTATTGTCCAATTGCGTCAATTTATCGAGAAAGCCAATCAGGTGGATTAAACCATCATGCAAGATCAGTGGGAAAGAACAGATCTTATCCAGATGTCTGTGCAGACAGCTGATCTGCGGTTTGAACCTCTTCAGGAAACGCCTCTGCTTTTCTTGTCCTGCGGTTTAGTGAATATTGCAAGAGGTAGCTGCCAGCTCACTATCTGCGCTGCGGATTCTCATCAGCNCGCACAAGGTGGCGCCTTGCAGATAAATGCAGACAGGCCGGTTATGACAGGCACAATTCAGGTCATTGAGCAACAGTTTGAACGGATGGTACAGACCTTGTCTGTTACTCCTGTACGCCCCGTCACTCTTGCTGTGCAACTGAGCCAGCATCTACCAGTCTCCCTTGAGGGATTTTTGTTCATTGATGAGGATCAGACAGTAGAAATTTTAAGTCTTCAGGTTAATATGCCGTTGAGGTNACNTTAACAATTAACGATTGGTAAACCGTTTAGTCATATCTGTTTCTGCCTGCAGCATCCGAGAAGAGCCGCTAAACGCCTGTTGAGCTTGAATCAANACNGACAGCTCGTTCGTCATATTTAGATTCGCCATTTCCANTGTGCCGGACATGATTTTTCCATAGNCNCCTTGAAATGCACCTTCGANTTGAGCTGGACCGGACGCCTGGTTAGCTTTAAAGAAATTNCCNCCGATCGGTGTTAACTCNTTCACATCGGNAAATAAGGCCAACCCTATGCGGCCAACTTCTACAATATCTGTGCGCCCCATCTGTGCACTTACATTGCCAAATTCGTCAATTGTAACGTCTTCAAGTCTTAATTCACGCCCGCCAACAATGCGTGTGAACGGCACTTGCATAAATTGGCCTTGTTCCGACAGGACGCGCTGCCCGTCTGTTGTTACAATAAAGCCATCCTTATCAAGCGAAAATGACCCATCACGCGTATAGCTCTGCGCATCCTCTGCCGTGCTGTTAGGAGCCCTGACGACAAACATCCCCTGCCCTTCGATTGCAACATCAAGTGTCTGTCCTGTCTGCATCAATGGGCCCTGCGTCTGGCTGGGACGCACATGCTCCACACGTGACCCCTGTCCAATTTTTCCTGGATTTAAAAGCGTAGTTTTCTGGGCATAAATGTCTTGGAATGTTGCAGATGACTTCTTGAAGCCTGTAGTACGCGCATTAGCAATGTTATTGGACACGACGCCAATATGCTTCAACGAGGCGTCCAAACCTGAGCGTATAACTGAAATCATTTCCTACATCTCCAAAAATTGTCAGTAGAACCCGCAAATACCATGCCAAAGCAACGCTGCACTTCTGGGTGCGTGTCATCTTGCGAGAAAAATTTACCTTGTTTAGACATAAATTTTTGAGCATTATGTTAAACTGTGGTGAAAATCAAAGGAGTTTCTCATTATGTCAAGCAGCACATCACGTTCTCTTGTGCCTATGGCAAATCGTGAGCTGAGCATTAAGCCTGCCAGCCATGTGACGACGACATCCTCATTGAATGAGAATAATCACCAATTCACGTCACGAGAAGATGTGAAAAAATATTTACCTGATATTTTAGGGAAGGTGCTGGCGCAGATTTGGATTGATCCAGAATTTCGTCGGGATTTTTCAAGTAACCCAGCAAAGACATTGGCAAAAAATGGTGTTATTCTGCCAGAAAATACCGAAATTGAATTTCAACGCGAAGACTCACAGCGTCCGCGCATCGTTGTCTTTGAGCGTCGCCCCGGTTCAAAATTCAAGCTAAGGATTTTCTATCTGCAGCTGGTGATGATGGCGGGCCGCTAATGGCTCGGCTTTCGGCCTCCAGTGCAGTCAATTATTCTGCACTGCTCGGCCTACTTACGATATTTTTTCTTTCTGGATTAGGACATCCACCAGCCATAGCGCAAAGTGTTAACGAATCAGCCGAAACGAATACATTACGAATTGATGAATTTTCACGTGGTGTTCAAGCTGTAAAAAATAAGAATTTCCAACTAGCTGTGAATTTATTTGAAACCGCTGCTCATCGCTCAGAATATGAGGCACAATATAATTTGGCCTATCTGTTGCGGCATGGAAAGGGCAGACCGCAGAATTATGCAGATGCTTTATATTGGGTATTACTTGCACAACTTGGTGGCATTGAGCAGGCTGAGGAGCTGGCGGAGGAAATTGAAGACAGGCTGACAGAAAAGCAACTTGAACCTGTTTTGGCAAAAGTTGAAGACCATCTGGAACGCCGGGTTGAGACAGGTGAATTCGCAGCCATTCCTCAGCTAGCCGACTACCATTATGCCTTTCTGCCTGAGGCAGATTATGAGCAAGCGTATTTGTGGTATGCCATCGCAGTTGCCTTAAATCTTCCAGAAATGACGGAAAGGCGTGATGAAATGGAAGATAAAATTGAGCCGGAGCGAATAGCTGTATTACAAAAACAAACTACAGATATTTTCAACCGGCTGTTGGAAGGTGGGTCAATCCACCAGAGCAAAACCGAGGCTGCAAATGAAAATTGAAGTACATTGGTTGATTGATGGGATCATGTCCGTAGAGGCTGAAACCGCTGAACAGGCTGAAAAGCTAGTGGCAGAACAACTGACACAGCTAGTAAAAAAAACACCTGAGCTCAAAGACAAATTTGGGGCAAATGCCATCCAGGGCCAGGCACTAAACAAGTCTGAGAGCGCGGCAGACGCCTGATGCGTCCATTAGTCGTTGGGATGCGTTGAACGAAGCTGTTAGTTAAATCCGCCTAATAGCTCAGCAATCGTGCGCTCAAGTTCTTCGTTATCGCGCTCAATGTCGGCAATTTCCTGACGTAATTCCTCAATCCGCTCTTTTCGCTTTTCCATCACATCACGAATTTCGTCAATAACAGTCTGTAAGCGCGAACTGAGATCAGTTTCTTCAGACATGAATGGCTCCTTTTTGACGATGCAAAACCAGTCAGCATTATACATCATGGACAGTTTTTGTTAATATAATATTGGCGTCAAACGAGCCGTTAATATCCATCTGTAAGCATAACAATCAAAGGTTTTGCATGATGCTTTACTCCAAGTCTCATGCAAAATCTGGGCCGTTTTTGGGAAACGAAGTTGAACAAGGTAATCTTTTTTTGTTTGTTTAGCATATTTTTATCAGTTTCAACTGGCGGATATGGAACTGAATTCACGGCTGCAGAGAAACTGATTGTTTCTTGTCAAGTGTGCTTGGAAATTGACCGAGATGGTGCAGTTGGGCCTTTGGTTCATTACGATTAGTTTCTCCAAAAATAAATACACCTTCGGTTACTGCATTCTCCTTAATTTGACCGGATAAAGGATAGTGAAATGATTGACAAAAGGGTTTCTAATTACCGATTAAAGAACTACCCGTTTCAGATTAACCGGAAGGAGCAATTTAGCCGGACTGTAAAGTAGTTCAGCAATGGCATGGTCCAATCTTAATGTGTTTCATAAGGACAGATGTTGTAAATTCTTATGTCCAAGTAATTGAATGGATCAAAACTTGCTAGGTAAAGTCGTATCGTAAATAAAAGTCTTAAACAAAGAACTAGAAGAACTATTGAACATATAAATGCTGACGAGCATGGATAATGGAAAACGACCAGATTAAAAGTCAGATAGAAAATGCCAAACGGGCTTTTGTTGCCAGTAAAGAGCGGGACCGCGAAGCCAGCTCAGATGCGCTGGACACGGATGACGCGCAGCTTCAAGAAAATATCATGAAACGTTTGCGCAGCCTCATGGATGAAGCGGCGCAATCCATGACAGGACCGGCTTCAGGTCCAATTATTTCTGGCCAGTCCCCTGCAGAAAGTCGGGCCCGGCCCTTCTGGGCGCAGAACAGAATTGATATTCCTCCATCTGAAAAATTCGGAAAGCAACAGAAAATGCAAGAGCAAGATAGCCCCAGCAACACGAACCCGCTAGGCACAACCGAGCATCCAAGCCCAACAGAACCTAAGCCAGAATCCGATCCATTAGTGGCCATCCGCCAGGAGGTGTTTAACAAGCTTGGTAATAGCGAAGGGCAGTCAGAAGAAATACAGAGGCTGTCCGACCGCCTGCAACAGCTCGAGAGCCGAACCGAAAAGCAGCAGCAGGATCTGACAGCTTTGCTAAAACTTGTGCGCCAGCTGGCAAACAAACAAGCCGAACTGGAAAAGGAACAATCTCAGCCACGCCGCCAGCGTAGCCTCTTTGT
Organism: SAR116 cluster bacterium; assembly: GCA_002700485.1. Classification (GTDB taxonomy): domain Bacteria; phylum Pseudomonadota; class Alphaproteobacteria; order Puniceispirillales; family Puniceispirillaceae; genus JADHLI01. The sequence continues at coordinate 17,118 of PADU01000035.1, forward strand.
GCCGCTGATATTTTTACTTCTAGTTATGCTGATAGCCAGTGCTGGCTGGCTCTATTGGCTTAACCCTGACTTAGTCATAACTTTATCAACAACATTACTGAACAATAGTTTTGATTTTATGCTTAACCTGATTGCCCAATTTGGCCTGCTGTGAAAGGCAGAAGTGTAAATGGCTGAAGACGAAAACAACGAAGAAATAGACCGTGAAGAGAAGCTAGCAAAAAAACGTACTGCACGTGCAAAATTGCGGTCGCGCCTGATCTTGGGTGGCATTTTCGGCAGCGTCACCTGCATAGTCTTGGGCCTGTTTGGTTATGGCATAATATATCTCTCCATACCAGCTGAACCATCAGACTCTGAGCTGGAAGCCAGATTATTGGCAACCAGCCAATATAAAACAGAAGCAATAGATGACGCAGATGAGTTTGACGAAATGAATGAAGGTGAATTTGCGGAAGATGGAGACGGCAATCTGCTCGCCTTTAACAGACCCGTTCACCGATATTTTGCCTTCCCCGCCCCCTTCATTTCCAATCTGCATAACAGTCGTAAATTGCTAACCATAGAGCTGGCACTCTCTACTTTACAGTCCCCACTGACAGCTGACGGTTTTGTTGAAGATCTGCGGAAATTTGAACCTATTTTGCGAGATCGAATTTTGAATTTTCTGATTACAAAAGAACCAGATAATTTGAAAACACGGCAGGACAGAGAACAACTTGCAGATGAAATTCGTGCAGAGATGAACGATGCGTTAGATATTGACGAGGATTCAGAAAACAAGGGCATTACAGATGTTCATATTCTGAAATTGGTAGTAGCCTAACCTTGCAGTTTAATGGGTTTCCGCCAGCGCGTAAACTACAGATTTAAAGGCCTTGATCTCTTCATTTGATAATTCCCCAACTGCTTTGTCAAAAGGTATCTTTTGTTGAATTCCAGACAAAGGAAGAAGATTTGCTTCTGNAGGAAAAATCCATTTCATTTCAAGCCGGTTCTGGCGGGTAAGCCTGAATTCAACAGAAATACCAAGCGGGGCAAACAAAAGATTGACCTGCTGCTCAAAGCGCCCAAAATTTTGTATATCAATATGTTTTGGGAACACGATAGTACGCGTTACATTGCGCGGGGCTGACAATGGCTCACGGACGACAAACCCCTCACTGAAATCCAGTGTCAGCTGTCGGTTGGCTGTGGTTTCACCTTGCATGATTATCATTGTGAAAATCAGTTCGTCAATCGCTGTCGCTGTGACCACTATACCAGATATAGGGGTTAGATCAAGAAACAGTACACACGATATAGACAGGGTTCAGGATAAATTGTCTGATTGCGCAGCGTATTTTGCCTTCAGCCTGGCCAGCAAAAGCTGTTCTTCTTCGGTGCTGAGATGAAGATGGCGTGTCAGCCTGTCGATGCGCGCCTGCTCATCTGTTGAGATATGCCCGTCAGCCATGGCCTGTTCAATTTCATCCTCAAGTTCTGACTGCTTCATGGCCATCTGCTTAGAAAAGCCTGTTGCAACAATACCTGTCAAAAGAGCTACAACACATACCCCCATCAATGCGGTAAGGCCAGCGATAGCCCTTCCAACTGCCGTCATTGGCACAACATCACCATAGCCGACTGTTGTCAGGGTCACAAACGACCACCACATAGATTCTGGGATTGAGCCAAAGTTTTCAGGCTGGAGCTCATGTTCAAACACATAAATCAGCGTTGATGAAATCATCAGTGCCAAAAACAGTAAATAAATTGTGGCAAAAAAGGATTGGCGTTCCCGCCGCACAGAAGAGACCAAATCTTCTAGTGCAGTTGTATAATGAGAGAATTTGAACAAGCGTGCCAGTCTGAGAATGCGCAGCCAGCGCAAATCAATGGAACCAAAGAGTAAGGGCAGCAGGCTGGGCAGGATCGCAACAAGATCAATTATGCCTGTAGGGCTAAAAACATAAGACAACCTCGCTTTAAGAGATGATATTCCACGTTCATTTGCAGAAGCGGCAACGGACCATAGACGCAGACCATATTCAAGCGTAAATAAGGTAACTGACACAATTTCAATCCACCAAAATATGTCTTCATAGGCACGATGCAGGCTGTCAACCGTTTCTAGCGAGACAGCAAGAACATTTANAGAAACCAAAATAAAAAGACCAACATCAACTAGCCGACTGGCCCGATCCCCTTCTTCCGCTTTTTCAAGCAGTTGGTACACTCTGTATCGCATAGCTCTCATAAACCTGAACTTAAATAACCTGCCTGCCTAAAAATTATCCTTCCGGGCACGGATTTCTCCAAATACCGCCTTATCGTCGGCATCAGACATGCCCAAATGCTGGCGTATAGTGGCGTCACCTGCCCGCAGAAACGGGTTCGTTGCTAATTCTTCAGATAACAGGCTGGGTACTGTGGGCTGGTTATCTGCCCGCAGAGCCTCTACTACCTGCACACGTTTGGCCAATGCGGTGTTGTCCGGGTCAACCGTGACTGCAAAACAAGCGTTGGTAGCTGTATATTCATGGCTGGAATAGATCACTGTTTCTGGCGGAAGCTTCATCAGCTTTTCAAGGCTAGCCCACATCATCTCTGGCGTGCCTTCAAATATACGCCCACAACCCAGCGCAAACAGGGTATCACCGGTAAAACACACAGCCTGCTGCGGCAGATAGAAATTCAGCATATCCAGCGTATGACCAGGGGTGGCAATGACCTCAACTGTATGGCCCGCAAAGTCAAAATGATCACCATCAGACAAATAGGTTTGGATGCACTGATGAATAGGCCTATCACCAGAGGGGCCAAATATTGCTGCCCCCGTCTGCTGGGCAAGCTTTATCAGCCCATCTGTGTGGTCAGGGTGATGGTGCGTGACCAGAATATGAGACAAAGACCACCCTGTTTCGGTAATTGCCTGAAGATAGCTGTCCAGATCGCCGGCATCTATAGCTGCTGTCTGGCCTGTCTTCGGATCATGCATTAGCACACCGTAATTATCAGCCCCATATAGAAACTGATGATACTGAAAACTCGACATAGGCGGATAAGCTCCTTTATCAATATAATGACCCTCACACAGGGATCGTGATACCACNCAGAGTTTAAGCAAAAATTAACCTGNCTAACAAGTTACAACCTTCAGCGCTNTGCCNACTGCAGCCAGACTATCTGCTTTGTGATAGTCAGCAGANGCAGAAAAAGCAGGATCAGGGGGTAGCCGGTCGGGGATCTGTACAGTCTTTGCACCAGCNGCCAGNCCTGCCCTCACGCCNTTATTTGAATCNTCAAGAACCAGAACATTTTGTGAATCAACACCAAATGCGGTCATCACTCTTTGATAAATTTCTGGGCTNGGCTTTGCCTGGCTGACCTGATCACCACCAGTGATTAGATCCAAAAGGGCCACAAGTCCTGCCCGGGTCAGCTGCTCAATTGCTTTATCTGTATGGCTGGATGTGGCCACCGCTACAGGCACAGCAGCTTGCCGGATATTTTTCAAAAAATCTGCGGCCATCAGCTTGACTGGCACATCTTTAGACAGGCTGTCAAAATAAATCTGCTTCCATTGACGTTCAAAAGCAACAACGTCAACTTCATCGGGAAGATGAGTAGATAAAATCTTCCTGTGTGCTGGCCCAGACAGGCCTGTCAACGCTGCAAATAATTCATTGTCGAAGTCCAGATCAAACAGAGAGCTGGCCCGCTTAAAACTGTCTTCAGACAGACGTTCTGTATCTAAGAGCAGACCATCCATATCACAGATAACAAGATGAATATCAGACAAAAAATGCGTGTAGCGGAGATAAGACGTCATGATACTTATAACAAAGGCAGCACACTTTTTATCTGTCAAGAAAAGACCGCTGCGCAGAATTGGAGATAGTGCCGGATTGAACAACTTGCTTTCTGGTAACCACTGCGGGCATGATGGGGCATGCTGAAAGAAAAGATGATCACTTATCTTATCGTGCATTGTGCAGATACACCTGATACAGAGGATTTACGGGCCGCAGATATTCATAACATGCATCTGGGCTTTGGTTGGGACGGGGCAGGCTATCACCATATCATCTGCCGTGATGGACAGATAGAACCCGGTCGGCCGTTTTACTGGCGAGGCGCACATGTCTATGGCCAGAATGAAAACAGTTTGGGGATTTGTCTGATTGGCCGGCAAAAATTNACACCCGCNCAGATGAACAGCCTGTCCCGACTTCTACATCAGCTAAAATGCCGCTATCCCGATGCTGAAATTGTCGGTCATCGAGATGTTCAGNATACTTCAAAAACCTGTCCAAATTTTGATGTTCGCTCTTGGTGGGCAGATGAAAATCTGCTGAGTGGGCAGAAAGCCTGTGTGTCAGCATCTGTTACAGGGCTGCATGAGACGCCGCCTAAACACATGCAAATAGGCTCAGCACTAGACACAGAATTATTATCAGGTGAAGAGGTGGTTTTATCTGGTAAGACAACAGATAATGGCTTCGTGCATATCACCGCGCTGCATGATGGGTATGAGGGCTGGGTGAAGCTGGCTGATTTAGCTAAGCAGCCAAAACCTTTCACAGCTAATGCAAAAATATGTCAGCCTTTTGCTGTGCTGACAGCTGGTCCAGATGTGAAATCANNCTGTCTGCAACAGCTGCCCTTTGGTGCGGCCGTGATGATCACCGGTCCAGCGGAACGGGGCTTTGTGCCTNTTATGGGGCTGGGTGGCGATGGAAGGGAACAGGCTGGCTTCATTCCTCAGGCACATATTCAGTCCTCCAGTCAAAGGAGCAATGGGGATTGGACAGACTGGGCTGAGAAATTTATTGGCGCTCCCTATAAATGGGGCGGACGCAGTGCAGCTGGCCTTGATTGCTCAGCTCTTGTCCAGCTGAGCCTAGCCGCAAGCCAGTATTCCCTGCCGCGTGATACTGGTCCCCAGCTTCAGCTTTTGGAAAAACAGGCACAGGTTTCTGGTACCCGTTATGATTTCCCTGATGATTTTAGGACTGTTGACTTTGGCCGCGGCGACCTGATTTACTGGGACGGGCATGTAGCTATCTGTGTTGATGCAAAGGATATCATCCATGCCAATGCATTTCATCATTGTGTTATCGTTGAACCGCACAAAACAGCAGTCAGCCGCATAGCAGCCAGCTTCGGCCCTCCCATTGCCCATATCCGCAAAGATGTGATCAGGCAGATTTTATCAGCGTGAGACGATCTCTGATTGACCAGAGTAGCAACAAAGACGGGANCACCATAAGAGCGGTAATAATGAAGAACAGACCCCANTCACCTTCAAGCCAGTCAACCAGCTCACCTGATGATGACGCNAGTAATGTGCGGCCCAATGTGCCTATCGATGCCAGCAGAGCATATTGTGTAGCCGTATAGTTCCTGTCCACAAGCAACGAAATAAAAGTGACAAAAGCCACTGTGGCAAAGGCAGCCGCCAAATCATCCAGAATGACTGCAGCAGCAAACAGCCATTCCACTTTGCCTGTCCAGGCTAAAACTGAAAACAGAATGTTAGTGGATGCCATCACCGCCCCGGAAATCAATAAAGCCCGAACAACACCTGATTTTAACGCGAAATAGCCGCCCAACAAAGTAAAGGCAACAGTTGTAACCCAGCCCAGCCCTTTTGAATAAAGCGCAATGTCTGATTTGGAAAAACCCACTTCCTTATAAAAGATGATGGACATCTTGCCCATAAACGCCTCACCGATCTTGAACAGAAAAATAAAGCTTAAAATAGCTATGCCCATCTTCAGTCCGTTTTTCTGAAAAAAGCTAAAGAGCGGCATCAGAACAGTGGAGGCCAACCAGCTGGTAGCCTGCGATAACAAGCTGTCACCACCCAGTTTTTGCTGGAAGTTGGCCTGTGCAGCGGCCTGGGCCTTTTGCCGTTCTGCTGTACCCACTTCTGGTATAAAAAGCAGGCCGATATTGCACAAAATGACAATGCCACCCAGCAGGATAAAGGTCATCTGCCAGTAATTCTCAATGCCCATCATCTCAAATTTATCAGCAACCATCAGAGCAANCANGCCTCCGATTTTAAATCCTGACCACCAGCCTATGACTGCAACAGATGCGCCGGCAGCCATAGCTGCTGTATCTTCTTTTTCGATTTGTTCGATCCGCAAGGCATCAATAGTGATGTCCTGCGTTGCAGAGCAGATCGCGATCAACAGCCCTGCCCCGATAACCAAAGTGATGTTTACTGAAGGCGCAAGCAATGACCAGGCCAGCAGACTGGCCAGGATAAAGCCCTGCATCAGAAAAATCCAACTTTTTCGATGACCCAGCCTGTCTGTAAGATAAGGCAGGCGAAGCCTGTCAACCAGAGGAGCCCACAGAAAATTCACCGCATAGACAGCAAAGATTAATCCTGCCCAACCAACCGCAGCTCGGGACAGGCCATCTTCTTTCAGCCACAGGCTTAAGGAGCTGCCGATCAGCACCCAGGGGAAGCCACTCATTACGCCAAGCAGAAAAATGCGGCGCATTCGTCTATCAAGAAAAAGTGACATGCTGGCTGATCTATTCATCTTTAACTCCCATCCCTTATCTGCACGAACCGTGTCAGATTATTTTAGAGTGATCAAGGCTGGCAAGTCGTCTAAATACTAATAATTCAGGCAACCGCTATAAGCTGCCTTTATACCCCCTTTGCAAAGATATGCCGGGCCACATAGCCAAAGGCTAAACGTAACACCATGCGTCCGATTCGCCCCAAACCATTTAAGGCTATTCTTGTGTCATGCTTTCACCCGTTTTTTCTCTAAAACTCAAGTCAATACCAGCTGCAGAACAGAAATTTTTGGGGCATGCGGTCTTGCCAACAGCCCTAAACGACCATTTTATGATTTATGCATTCCATAGTCTTTTTTCTAACATTCCTTCTTTCCCTGCAGCAAAAAATAGACAGATTAAATAATCTAAAAAATGAAAAACCAAACAGATGAACGAAATTAAACAAATTTATATCAGCCAAACTGAATCAGGGTATCAACTATCTGNGTGCCAATATCAATTNGCNTGCGTTATTGGGCGGTCCGGACTGATCGCANCGGACAAAAAGAGAGAAGGTGATGGCGCCACACCTATAGGCAACTGGNTTCTGCGCAGCCTGTTTTATCGCCCNGACAGAGCTAANGCGGACATGATCAGGCAGAGTAGCCTACTGCCCTGCCGGCCAATAACAGAACACATGGGCTGGGTNGATGACCCCNTCAGCCCGCATTACAATCANCCGATTATGCTGCCCTGTACTGNCCGTCATGAAAAGCTCTGGCGCCAAGACGGGCTGTATGATCTAATCCTTCCGCTTGGCTATAATGACGGGCCGGTGACACCACATAGGGGCAGCGCAATTTTTCTGCATTGTGCNGAAGCTGATANGCGGTCAACAGAAGGCTGTGTTGCACTGCAGAAATCTGATTTGCTCATGCTCCTGCCTTTTTTTACCAGCAGCACGCTGGTAATGGTTCAAAAACAGGCTGAGTCTTAAAAAATCTTGAAACAAGACAGGAATAGACAACAAAGATGATGAAGATGGTCTGAAGCTGTCGCAGTTTCAACCAGTTTAAACCAAAGCGTCAGCTTCTGCAGCCAGAAGGGCCTGTATCTCAGCGTGACGGGCTTTCAACTTGGCATTGCGCGGTATCATTTCTGTCATCAGGCCNTGTCTTACCCGGCCCAGCAGCACCATCAGCTGGGTAGAAAGCAGGTTCAGACAGATTTTTTGCGCTGTCCCTGCTTTCAGCCGTGTTGACCCGGCCAGAGCTTCTGCCCCTGTGGCCAGACATATGGGATAATCTGCTGCGTCTAATAAAGGCGTGTTGTGATTATTACTGATCCCCACTGTCAAACAGCCTGCGTGTCGTGCTGCGCGGATTCCTGAACAGGTAAAGGGCGTGCTGCCGCTGGCGGCCAGCCCAATAAGGCAATCATCTCGCCCAAGGGTAANGTGCGCAATATCTGCCTGCGCGGCAAGTTCATCATCTTCTGCATTTTCAACAGGCTGCAAAAGGGCCGCCTTACCCCCGGCGATGATAAAGGCTGTTCGTCTGTCTGGCCAACCAAAGGTCGGTAGCAATTCAGCCCCGTCCTGTACTCCAATGCGTGCTGATGTNCCTGCACCGATATAGGNAAGGCGGCCTGCATCACTGCTGGCAAGACGGGTATGAAGGGCATTTGCAGCTGCTGTGATCTGCGGCAGGGCTGTGCGCAACGCGCCAATCGCCTCTGCCTGACTATCAAGCATCACCNTCAGAGCTGCGTCTGTGTCCAGCTGATCAAGCCATTTATCGGCNGTCAGCCTGTCTTCTGTCGTCATCTGTGTCATGTTTTCCAGTTTAAACTGTTCCGACAAAACTTGCGAGTGGCAAGTGAATAGCTTACCACAGAATGATGACAGACATGCTCAACAAAACAGAGATGCAGCCAGTTATCGGTCTGATGTCGGGAACTAGCGCAGATGGCATTGATGGCTGTATTTTGCTGACAGACGGGCGGCATGTAAAACATACAGATATCAGCCTGTGTCAGCCTTATCCAAGCCCTGTTGAGAAGGCTATCCAAGCTGCCCGACATGACCCAGCAAGCTTTCTTGCAGACCCGCACCGCCGGACAGCACTTATCAACGCCATCACAGACAGCCATGCGGAGAGTGTATATCATCTGTTGCGCAGAGCTAAGGAAGAAGGTCTGCCGGCTGTTCAGCTGTGCGGCTTTCATGGACAAACGGTCTATCATCAGCCAGAGGCAGGTCGGACCATTCAGCTGGGCGATGGAAACAGGCTGGCTAAACTGTGCGGCCTGCCAGTGATTTATGATTTCAGACGGGCCGATATGGAAGCAGGCGGACAGGGCGCGCCGCTTGCCCCTGTTTATCATCAGATACTGCTAAGCGAGGCTGGCTGCCAGCATCCGGCCGGGTTTCTGAATTTGGGCGGGATCGCCAATCTGACAGCCTGTGCAGATACCCATCTTCTGGGGTTTGATACCGGCCCAGCAAATGCGCTGATAGATGCTATCTGCCAAAAAGAGCTCGGTTTGCCCTATGATAAGGACGGGACAATCGCCGCACAGGGCTACATATCTGCCCCATTTTTAGAGGCTGCATTGAAGGATTCTTATTTCCAGCGCGTTGGCCCACGTTCATTGGACTGGTCCCATTTTTCTGACTATTTGCAGCACCCTGCCTTTCGCGCATTATCTGTTGAAGATAAGCTGGCCAGCCTGACCGCGCTCAGTGCGCAGAGTATCGCTGTGAGCATATCCAATCTGCCTTTTGCTTTGAGAACCCTGATTGCGGCAGGTGGGGGAGTACAAAATAAAACCATGATGAAGATGGTTTCTGATGCTCTGCCAGACGGGCTCACCCTGGCCACAGCAGAGGACATAGGCGCTGCATCAGATATGATAGAGGCCGAACTTATNGCTGTACTGGCGGCACGCTATCTTGCCCAGCTACCCTCTACCTGGCCAGAAACCACTGGCGCCTCAGCTGCGCAGATTGCCGGCATGCGCGCGGACCCTCTATAAAAACCCCTCCGCGCCCGAAACATAATAGGGCCGGTANGGCGGCGGCGGCGGTATCATTGCTCGAATGTCCGAAAAGGGAAACCGCGCTGCGCTGCGATAGGCTTCAGCATAATGACCTTCGGGGGCGTTACATTGGGCAGNTCGAAACCGATTAAGCAAAGCTGCCCCATCGGCAAAACGTTCAGGCATCTGGCTGGTATGGGCCAGTATGGCCGCTCTTTTCTCTGCCTGCCAGTTGGTNATATCCACGTAATAGTCGGGGACAAACCCGACCCCCATCAGCGTGTCTGCATAAAGAACAGGGCAGTTGAAACCAGCCAGCTCAGTAACCCATGAGGACAACGCGCGGTGGTCTGTGTGATAATCTTCAGGNGCATGTGTAAGTATAAGGTCAGGCGCAACATTTGTGATGTGATCATAAACNACTTGCCGCCCGCCTGCAGTTNCTGACAAGACCCCATCNGGCAAGCCCAGCAATACAGGTGCAGTTAAAAGGGATAGGGCTAATTTTGTTTCAGCAGCCCGCCGTTCTGCCAGGGTGTTGTCCTGGCCGGCTACTGCACCTGCTGCCCCGTCTGTGGCGACCGCCAGATGCAGCTCATCCCCACGGTCTTTGCAGGCAGCCAACAGACCATAACAAAAAATTTCCAAATCATCAGGGTGAGCGCCCATTGCCAGTATCCGCATGCCTTATCCTTTTTCTTTTTCCTCGCCAGAACAAGNTGACACCTTCATAATGCCTGACAGNACAAAGAAGGGCAATNAGACAGAAGATGATGAATAGNCAAATCCATCGTGGCTATATTGAGGGGTATTATGGCAAGCTGCTGTCTTTTAANGATAGACATCAGCTACTTGGCACNTTGCATGATTTGTCCATGGACAGCTATCTTTATGCGCCAAAAGAAGATGTCTTGCACCGGTTTGACTGGCGCCGACCCTACCCTGAAGACTGGTGTGCTGACTTTGCAGCGTTTTGTGTGGCCGCGCGGGCAAAACAGATAAGAATTCTGGCAGGCATTGCCCCAGGGCTGGATTTCGCCTTTGACCATGATAAAGACGACACTGTCGCGCTGCGGGCAAAAGCAGAACAGCTTGCCAAGGTAGGCGCAGATGGTCTTGTGCTGATGTTTGATGATATTAGCGCGGACTTGTCTGTTTTTGGCCGGGCCGGTATCAGCGAAGGCCAAGCCCATGCCCGGCTGGCCACNTGGCTGCAGGANGAAACAGGCTGTCCTGTCTTTCTGNTGCCACGTCTGTATGCTGATGAGGTCGANGGTGATCATTTGGCTTATGCATCTGATNTNAACCAGAACATGGCCGANGATATAGGAGTGTTTACTTGCGGTGTAACAATTGTTGCAGAGAAAATCAGCCTTCCTGACAAAGCGGGAATTCTGGCAGATAAGCTTAGGCAACCCCTGATCATATGGGATAATCTATATTGTAATGATTATTGTCCGCGCCGCTTGTTCACGGGAGAATGGACAGGTCGCAAAGAGGCTGATCCGATCCTACTGAATGGAACTGGCATGCCGGAAACAGACAAATTATTATTAGGCCTGATGGCAGGAAAGGACAGAAAAGTCCTGTTTGCCAAAGCAGGTGTTCCGGCAGCCTTTGCCCACATTGAATACTGCCTCTGGCATCCTTTCTTTTCCGGCCAACTGAGAGCAGCTGCTCAGCCTGACCCGCAAGGGGTTCTGGAAGCACTTGAGGAGCTGCTTTGGCAATGGAAAGGCCAGCTGGCCAGAGAATGGTATCCTTATCTGTTTGGGCTTAAAGGTGACTTATCAATCGCAGGAGGCGACATGGAGAATGAAAGAATTTACAAAACCCAAACAAATGCGCTTGCATCTATTCTAACTAAACAACGCTCACCTACCTTAACTGCTAACGGCACAGGCTCATGACCAGCCCCACTGCTGTCAACATTTTTGATGGCCATAACGACCTAGCCTATCAGCTGTGGCAGCGCGGCGATCATAAGGGCACAGCCTTTCTTAATGAAAATGAGGCGGCCTTGAGTATAACAGCACAGAAAGCAGCTGCCGGCGGTCTGCAGGCCGGGCTGTTTGCTCTTTTTGTTCCGCAGCCACGCAGGGACGTGGACACTTCATCTGCACCGCAACAGGCTTACGCGTTTGAAACCGCCTNCCAGATGGCAGCTATACTGAACCAGCTATCAGATGATCATCCAGACCGCTTTCAGGTCTGCAGATCAGCTCCTGAAATTGACACGGCGACAGATGCTGGGGCATTGGCGGCTGTGCTACATCTTGAAGGCGCAGAGCCTGTCAGCCCTGCTCTTACCGAGCTAGACAGCTTCTATGCTATGGGGGTCAGATCCATCGGCCCGCTCTGGTCACGGCCGAATGCTTTCGGCACTGGTGTGCCCTTTAGCTTTCCGGGCAGCCCTGATCAGGGCACTGGCCTGACAGATGCAGGCAAAGCCCTAGTTACAGCTTGTGATCAAATGAACATGCTTCTTGATGTTTCACATCTGAATGAAGCCGGATTCTGGGATATTGCCCGTCTCTCACAACAGCCGCTACTTGCCAGTCATTCAAATGCGCATGCCTTATGTCCCTCGCCGCGCAACCTGACAGATCGACAGCTTGACGCTGTGGCAGAAAGCGGCGGGCTGGTCGGGGTCTGTTTTGCCACAGCCTATCTGCGCAGTGATGGTCGCAAAGACCCAGCAACAGATATCGAACTTGTTATCCGCCAACTGGCCTATCTGGTCAACAGGATGGGTGAAGATCATGTGGGGCTAGGATCTGATTTTGACGGCGCGGTTTTGCCAGATGATCTCGCTGACTGCAGCCAATTGCCAATTCTCATAAGGGCTTTACTAACCTATGGCTTTGGGNACCAGCTGGTCCGCAAGCTGTGCTGGGATAATTGGTATCACCAGATAGAGCGGCTTTAAGGTGTTACGGGTTAAGCCAATCAGATTTCAGCTGATCATCTGGGGCAGTGTTTTGATCTGAAACCCCGCTGCCTGCAACCCTTTCTTGATATGACGAGCTGTAACTAGAGCTGCTGGCCCATCACCATGCACACAGACAGACTGTGCAGCCACCTTCAGCCTGCCCCCATCCACAGCCTGAATCTCACCATCACCAAACATACGCAGGCAATGTCTCAGACTGTCTTCGGGATCATGGATCATGGCATCGGGACGGCTGCGGGAAACCAGCTGACCATCTGGCATATAGGCTCGGTCGGCAAAGACCTCAGCAGCGACAGGCAATCCTGCCTTTTCAGATTCAGCCAGCAATTCACTCAAAACCGGGGCCAGCATAATGATATCCGGGGCTACAGCTTTGACAGCACGCACAATCGCAGCAGACAGACTGGCATCCGCACAAGCCATATTATTGATCGCTCCATGCGGTTTGATATGTGTAACACGGACCTGTTCAGCAGCCGCAACGCCAAGACTGGCACCCAGTTGATAAGCAATCAGACGTTCAATTTCGGCATCAGACAGGCTCATCTGTCTGCGGCCAAATCCGTGAAGATCATAAAAACTAGGATGTGCGCCAATAGACACTCCATGACTGTCAGCTGATTTCATAACAGACCCCATGATCTGATAATCACCAGCATGAAAGCCACAAGCAATATTGGCAGAGCTGATGATTTGCAATAGCCCGTCATCATCACCCATCCGCCATGGCCCATACCCTTCAGCCATGTCTGCATTCAGATTGAAATCCGTCATCTCACCTTCACCCCTATTTTTGGCGTTTTGCGTGCGATAAGCACTTGTCGCCTTTTGTTTGCTCTTTATTATGAAAAAGGAAAGCAGGCCTGTGCGTCAAGTATCTGCTAGCTTTTCACTTTTTAGATTCTGTCTGGAGGCAGGGAATGCGTCAACCGGTTTGGTTTGCCTGTGGAGATACGGGTCTGCTGCTTGATTTTTCGGGATATGGTCCCGGACTTGGCCAAGTGGCGATTCCTGCAACAGACAGAGCCAATCTAACCCGCAAAGCCCGGCAACTAGGCCAAATGATGCTCAAAAAAGCCGACAACGGGGCATTTCGCGGTCTCACCGATATTGTGCCTGGGCTATGCAGTGTTCTGTTTCATTATGACCCTGTTATAATTACTGCCGCTGAGCTGAAACAGATAGTGTCCTTACATCTTGAGCAGCTGGATTTATCCCAGCAGACTTCCGCACGTTTATGGCGACTGCCGGTTTGCTATGAGGAGGCATTTGCCCCAGACCTCAAGGATGTGGTCAGCAAAGCAAACCTGTCCCCGGATCAGGTGATCGCTCTTCATACCAGCAGAATTCTGGAAGTGGCTATAATGGGATTTCTACCCGGCCTCGGCTATCTGACAGGTGTGGATGACGCCTTACATCTGCCACGGCGCAGTGTGCCAAGGACCTTTGTGCCACAGGGTTCTGTTGGTCTGGCCATGGATCAGACAGTCATTTATCCGCTTAATTCACCAGGAGGATGGAACCTTATCGGGCGAATGCCAATACCCCTATTTGATCAAAAGCGTGAAAACCCTATTCTATTTTCCGCTGGCGACCAGGTAAGTTTTTATGCTGTCAATGCAGACAAATATGAAGAACTGGCAGCCTCATGCGTCGATGGAAATTTACCTATATGCCCTGAACAAGCAGATGAGGCAGCATTATGACGATGCTCACTATTCTGACAGCTGGCCCCTATACCAGCATACAGGATAAGGGGCGGACAGGCTATCAGGCCCTAGGCGTACCAGAAGGAGGTGCGGTTGATCCTGATGCCCGCGTTACCGCAAACTGGCTGGTCAGCCAACCGCCGGAAACTGCTGGCTTTGAAATCTTTATGGGCGGCTTTTCCTTTGAGACAGATACAGCCCTTGCGATTGCCCTTAGCGGCAGTTTGTCTGTTCAACTGACCATTACGCCAGCATTTGGAAATGTCCGCACAGAACCCGCTGGACAGACCATCTGGCTACAACCAGGCGATAAAGTTCTTGTGTCCCCGCTTCGAGGTAGCAATTTGGCGTTCCTTTCTGTATCGGCCAACTTTGATCTTCCGCCTGTTTTCGGCTCTGTTGGCACCTCGCCAAATGCCCGCATTGGTGGACTTGACGGCGGCATGTTGCGCGCCGGAGATAGGCTGCCGCTGCGGGCTATAACCCCAGCCCCGAAGCAGCGCAAACTACAGGCTGAATGTGCCAGATTATTTGAACCGCGGACCATCTTCCGCCTTGTTCTCGGCCCACAGGACTTCTGTTTCGAGTTAGATCAGATAGAAAAACTAACCAGTTCTGATTGGAAGCTGACTACCCGCATGGACAGGATGGGCCTGCGCCTGTCTGGCCCGAGTCTTACCCATAAGATAAATGCTGACATTCTATCAGATGGTATTGTGAAGGGTGCCGTTCAGATACCTGGTGACGGTCAACCTATAATCTTAATGGCGGACCATCAGACTACGGGCGGTTATACAAAAATTGCCAGCGTGATCTCTACCGACCTGCCTGCACTGACCCGGCTTGCAGCCCATCGGAGTATCCGTTTCACAATTGTTAGTCAGGCAGAAGCAGAACAGCTTGCTCGTCAAAAGGCAACCTTGCTCAGCAAAGTTTTGCCCACGGAGTATCATTGAAAGCACTGTCAACTGGACAAAAACGGCAAATCACTTAATCATTACAATAGTCCTAGATAGTTTCCGCACGTAACAGCATTCAGGATATCAGATGCACACGGAAAAAGCTGCCGATTTGGTTAAACAGGAGGCTTAGCATGCCCAATTTGCAGGGCTTTTCAGCCGAACGTTTTATCACTACAGGAACAGAAATTGCTTACCGAACAGGCGGTAATGGCCCGGCCCTGCTGTTGTTGCATGGCTATCCGCAGACACAGTTTATGTGGCATCTGCTTGCTGACAGGCTGGCTGAATCATTCACTTTAGTCATGCCTGACCTGCGCGGTTATGGTGATAGTGGGAAGCCAAAAACAGATGCAAATCACAGCCCATATTCAAAGCGGGAAATGGCAGCAGATATGGCTGAACTGATGACAGGGCTGGGTCACCAAACATTTTCAGTCATGGGCCATGACAGAGGAGGGCGGGTCGCACACAGGTTAGCCCGTGATTATTTCGAAAGAGTAAACCGGCTGGCGGTGTTGGATATCGCGCCTACAGCAAATATGTACAGCGCCACTGATATGGCATTTGCAAAGGCCTACTATCATTGGTTTTTTCTTATCCAACCTTATCCGCTTCCTGAAACCCTTATTGGGAAAGATCCAGAATTTTATCTGCGCCGGAAAATGGGCAGCTGGGGTAAGTCAGGTAATGTTCATTCAGACAAGGCAATGGCGGATTATTTACGCTGCTTTTCTGACCCAGCGACCATTCATGCCTCTTGTGAGGATTATCGCGCGGCAGCGAGTATCGATTTGATTCATGACGCGGAAAATCAGGGCGAAAGACTTGATATTCCGTTATTTGCTATCAGCGGAGCTGACGGCTTCGTGGCATCCCATTATGATTTAAAAGTAGAATGGGAAACTAGCTTTAATGATATAAAAACAGCAACCGTGCCCGGAGGACATTTTCTACCTGAAGAAAGCCCAGATGAGCTGCTATCCCTGGTCATTCCTTTTTTCAAACCATCTGCCGAGCTTTCCTGAACAGACTTGAAAGCAGAACTNAACANGGCTATTTCTGNAAAGNTTTTCGGATTTAGCCAACCCTATTGTGTCCCACTCCNCTCTTCTTTAAGGATTAGGCCCTCATGAGAAATCTGCAACTTCCTGGCCGCTCACCTGTATTGGCCCCAAATGGCATGGTCAGCACATCTCAACCCCTGTCAACAGCAGCCGGCCTTCATGTGCTGCGAGAGGGAGGCAATGCTCTGGATGCTGCACTGGCTGCAGTTGCCGTGCAATGCGTGGTCGAGCCCGCATCCACAGGCATTGGCGGTGACTGTTTCTGTTTATATGCACCAGCAGGAGCCGATGAGGTCATCGCGATTAATGGTTCAGGACGTGCACCACTGGAGATCAGTGCAGATTGGCTTTTGGCTCAAGGCGTGGACAAAATCCAGCAGCAATCCGCTCATGCCGTGACCNTGCCAACTGCTGTTGATGCGTGGGTCCAGCTGAACCGTGACCATGGAAGTATGCCACTTGACCAGTTGCTTAAACCTGCGATTGGCTATGCTCAGGATGGGTTTCCTGTTGGCCAGCGTTCAGCCTTTGACTTTGCAGGCTGTCTTGAGTTGCTGCAGGGTGATGAAGATGCTGCCAATGTGTTTTTAAAAGATGGCCAAACCTATCAGATGGGTGAATTATTGCGCCAACCAAACCTGGCCAAAACCCTGACCGCAATTGCTGAGCAGGGACGAGATGGCTTTTATAAGGGCTGGGTTGCCCAAGATATGCTGGCAAAACTGACCGCACTTGGCGGCCGCCACATCCAGGCTGATTTAGACGCCGCCCTTGCCACCTATGTTCAGCCCATCAAAAGCCAGTTCAGAGGCTATGATGTTTGGGAATGCCCGCCAAATGGTCAGGGCGTGATTGCTCTGTTGCTGCTGAATATCATGTCAGNCATAGAAAAGTTTGNTGATGACCCCATAAACGTAGCGCGAATGCACCATGAAATAGAAGCTGGCCGCCTTGCCTATCGTGACCGCTCCTTATATTTGGCTGATCCGNCATTCAGCAATGTGCCCGTAGAAGACCTACTCAGTCCCGCATATGCAAACCAGGTGCGCGCACTGATTAATCCGGATAAAGCACAGTTCGGTTTGCCGTCATCCCCTTTGCCACCTCACAAAAGTACGGTTTATGTAAGTGTTGTGGATAAAGACAGGAATGCCTGCAGCTTTATCAACACGGTCTTTCATACCTTTGGTGCTGGGCTAGTCGCCCCGCTGTCAGGGGTCCTGTTCCAATGCCGTGGTCAGGGTTTTGTTGTTCAACCAGGCCATCCAAATTGCATTGAACCTGGGAAGCGGCCTTTGCATACCATCATTCCGGGTATGCTGAAAAAAAATGGCAAAACAATCATGCCGTTCGGGGTTATGGGTGGTGAGTATCAGGCATTTGGCCATATGCAACTGTTAACACGCATGCTAGATTACGGGCTGGATATCCAACAAGCTCAAGATTATCCACGCTTCTTCCCTGACCCGTTTTCTGATGTAATTGATATTGAAGAGGCTGTCCCGGAAAAGATTTGCGCAGCATTGCGCGCAAAAGGGCATAATATTCGACGAGCTCGTGTACCAGTTGGCGGCTCACAGGCGATATGGATCGATGAACAGACAGGCATGCTTATAGCCGGATCTGACCCCCGCAAAGACGGCATGGCTGCGGGCTATTAAGCTTCGTCAATCTTCAGAGTTACACTGCAGACTCCCACAACCAGGCTGAAGAGAGTTGCCAAATGTTCACCCATCGGAGCACGGGACCGTTGATAATGAGGGAAGATCAGGTTTCTTTCCAGCACGGCCAAAGTTAACCGACTTTAAAATGGCGCCTTCCCCCACAAAAAATGTGTCCAAAAGCTTACCTCACCCCAGCGTTCTTGCAGAGGCTCGCTCAGTTTTTAATAACCGTTTATCTACCCTCATCATGGCTGGTAGGGCTAATATGAATTTATGCTGACAGCCTTGCTGCCTGCAGGCATAGTAAAGTTGTGTTGACCATAAGGAACAAAGAAAATCATGTCTGAAAAACCAGCCTATATCCTTGTTGATGTAGATATTCATAATTCGGAAATTTACGAGAGCTATAAACAACAGGTTGTGCCGATTGTGAAAGCCTTTGGCGGTGAATATATCGCAAGAGGCGGTGCGCTTGATGTGGTTCAAGATGAATTATGGTCACCGACCCGCATTGTTCTTCTAAAATTTCCATCCATGACCACGGCCAAAGCCTTTGTGGACAGTCCTGAATATGCACCTTTGAAACAGATGCGGATGGACAATTCTACAGGCACACTTGTAATTATTGAGGGCTGTTAAGCAGCGTAATTTATGTCTCTTCCCTCATTATTTGAAAACAGATTATCCCTACCTTTGATTGCTGCGCCAATGTTTCTAGCGTCTGGCCCTGAATTGGTTATTGCCTGCTGCAAAGCCGGCATTGTAGGCACATTTCCAGCAAAAAATCAGCGCACGGCGGTCGGGCTGGAAACCTGGCTGGAACAGATTACCACATCCCTTAATGCGCATGAGCAAACAACTGGCCAAAAGCCGGCTCCATTTGGCGTTAATCTCATCGTGCATAAATCAAATGATGTGCTTACAGAGGAACTGGCTTTATGTAAAAAATATCAGGTCCCGTTGATTATCACATCCTTAGGGGCAGTCAGCGATCTGGTGACACAAATCCATGACTATGGCGGTCTGGTGTTTCATGACATTGTTAACCTGCGGCATGCAGAAAAAGCCGCTGCTGCTGATGTTGACGGGCTTATCGCTGTCTGCGCAGGAGCAGGCGGACATACAGGCCAAGCCAGCCCGTTTGGTCTGATTAATGAGATTAAAGCCAGCTTCACAGGCACAGTTCTTTTATCTGGTGCGCTCAGCACCGGGGCTGATATTGCTGCAGCTCAGATGATTGGGGCTGACCTCGCTTATATGGGCACGCGTTTCATTTCCACACAGGAATGTTTATCACCGGATGCCTACAAGCAGATGCTGACCACTGCTGCTGCTGGTGATATTGTGCTAACTGATGCTGTTACAGGGGTGAACGCGAATTTTATCAAGCAAAGTTTGGTTCAATCAGGATACGACCCCGATAATCTGGACAGTCATGGAGAGGTAGATATCAACAAAGAGCTGGCAGAAGCCCTTGACCCACGCCAGAACAGTGCAAAGCCCTGGCGCGATTTATGGTCAGCTGGGCATGGTGTAGGATCAATAAAAGATATACCAACTGTTGCAAGCCTTGTGGCCAGACTGAAGCAAGATTATGCCTCTGCGATAACCGCACAAAACGAGCTGGCCCAGTCATATCTGTAAGCTGAAAAAAGGATAAAGCAGACGCATGATACAGGCTGGAACCCGCTTTGCCCCCTCTATCCTCAGCCAGATGGCCAAAAGGCAAGAGGCAGGAGCAGATGATATCTGGCCTGTGCCTGATCTGTTCAACATAGCAGATATGTGCTGTGACCGTTGGGCAGTTGCTCAGCCAGACCGTGTTGCGCTTATCGACGTTAGAGACGATGCCCCCCCAAAATACTGGGCTTATGCTGAACTTCTTCGCGCGGCCACAAAGCTGGCTCATTACTTCAAATCGCATCACATTGTCCAAGGAGACAGGATCGCCGTACTTCTGCCGCAAGGCCCAGAGGTATTGATCGCACATTTCGCCGCTTACCGCATTGGGGCAATCATTTTGCCGCTTTTCACCCTGTTCGGGCCAGATGCGCTAGCCTATCGCCTGCGTGACAGTGGTGCAAAGCTGACCATAACGGATGCAGGCAGTTTAAACAAATTATTGCCGATCCTGCCCGACCTGCCAGAACTCGAGCGAATCCTTGTCTGCCAACTAAATGACAAGGATACAGACAAGCGGGAAAAGACAGTAGCTGTCTGCAGTTTCTGGGCAGAACTTGAACATATGCCGAATACAGCCCTCGCAGCCGTTTCAGGGCCGGATGATCCCGCCATGCTGATCTACACCTCTGGCACAACCGGAAATCCAAAAGGCGCCCTGCATGCGCACCGGTTTCTGCTCGGGCATTTACCAAATATCGAAATCAGCCATCAGGGTTTCCCAAGGGCCGGGGATAAAGGCTGGACACCGGCAGACTGGGCCTGGATAGGCGGGTTGATGGATCTGGCCCTACCCTGTCTTTATTATGGTGTTCCATTGGTCAGCTATCGGCAGCTGAAATTTGACCCGGAAGCAACCTTCCAATTCATTGCTGACCACCAGATACGCAATATGTTTCTGCCCCCCACAGCCCTGAAGCTTATGCGAAGCTATCATATGACTGCAGAGCGTCTGCCGGTTCTGTCTGTACGCACAATTGCATCAGGCGGTGAGGCTCTGGGCAGCTCGCTTCTAGGCTGGGCTCGCAAGATCCTGAACGTTGAAGTAAATGAAATTTACGGACAGACAGAATGTAATCTTGTGATTTGCACAGACAGAAGTGTCGACAAAACCGTTCCGGACGGGGCCATGGGCAAGGCCGTCCCCGGTCATAAATTATGCATTCTAACTCCAGATGGCCATGAAGCAGAAATCGGAGAAGTGGGTGAGATTGCTGTTCAGGCACCTGACCCAGTTATGTTCTTAGGTTACTGGAACAAGCCTGAGGATACACAAGAGAAGATAAAACAAGGCTGGCTGCTGACAGGTGATCTGGGTAAGCAGGATGAAAACGGGTTTTTCTCTTTTGTTGCCCGCGATGATGATATCATTACCAGCTCTGGCTACCGAATTGGCCCAACAGAGATCGAAAATTGTCTGATGCAACATCCGTCAGTTTCTCTTGCAGCTGTTATCGGTCTGCCTGATCCTATCCGCACAGAAACAGTGACAGCCTGTATTGTTATGTCTACTGGGATAGGTTCAGATCAGCTCGCTGAAAATCTGAAACAGCTTGTGCGGGAAAGGCTATCTGCTCATCTTGTGCCGCGCCAGATTATCTGGAGAGATGACCTGCCCTTGACCGCCACAGGCAAGATCAGGCGAAAGGCCTTACGGGAAAGCCTGTTGCCAGAGACAGACAGTTCGCTAGACTGAACAGAAGATAACGAGATATTTCAGATAAGCAATGAGGCAGGACAATGAGCGCAACACCATTGGAAAAGGCAACTAATATCCTGAAACATGTTTCTGTAGCCACATTGGCAACTGCCTTATTTAAGCGCGNCNTACGCAATCAGGTGATCCAAGGTGTGCGGCCGGTGCGCAGCCANCATAATNTGCCGGCAAAACAGCGGNCCACAAATATGGTNGGGCCTGCCTTTACCCTGCGCTACATGCCCGCACGCGAAGANAGGAACNCATTAGCTGAATTCCAGAATNCTGAACACCCACAAAGGCAAGCAATTGAACAATGCCCGCCNGGGTCCATCTTGGTCATGGATAGCAGAAAAGACCCACGGGCAGCTTCAGCTGGCGATATTCTGGTCACGCGGCTNATGATGCGGGGCGGCGCCGGGATTGTTACAGATGGNGGATTTCGTGATTCTGCTAGCATCGCTGAGCTGGATATCCCGGCCTATCACGNACGCCCGTCCAGCCCTACCAACCTAACCCTGCATGAGGCGATTGATATCAATGTTCCGATAGGCTGCGGTGATGTAGCTGTCTTTCCCGGTGATTATATGGTTGGTGACAATGATAGTGTGATTGTGATCCCTGCAGAACGGGTTGTTGAGGTGGCCGATGAAGCATATGAAATGACTGCCTACGAGGATTTTGTTGCTGAGCAGGTAAGGGCTGGCGTCAGCATTATTGGCCTTTACCCCTGCACAAAAGACGAGCATCGCACGACCTTTGCCGACTGGCGCCAGAAAAATAAAAGATAGGGTGAGAAAAAATGACATTTCAAACATCTGAGTTGAATACACAAGCTGTTTTGGCGATGAAAGGGGCGGGTTATTATTCCGCCCGCACCGCAGGCGCAAAACATGCTATCGATAAGGTGCGCCCTATGCTTNAAGATGCACTGCAGTCACTACCACAGCAGGCAGTTTTACGGCTAGCTGATTTTGGAGCAGCAGATGGTGGCACCAGTCAAGAGATGTGGGCTGGGCTGATCGAGACCGTACGCGCTANTGGTGATAGCCGGCCGATAGAAATGCTGTATACTGACCTTGCTTCAAATGATTTTTCGACACTTTTCCGAACTATGCAAGGGATGCATGGTGATACAGCCCATGCCTATCAAAACAGCTATGAAAATGTGTTTGTGCATGGCTGCGGTACAGGGTTTCACCAACAGCTTATGGCAGATGGCAGCTTGTGTCTCGGTTTCTCAGCAACAGCTATGCATTATGTATCCGAAAAACCGTGCGAGATTGAAGATCATGTTCATATGGTTGGCGCAACTCCTGAAGAACGCGCACAGTTCAGCGCGCAGGCGGCTATAGACTGGGAACGTATCCTGTTAGCCAGAGCAGCAGAGTTGGCCCCAGGAGGTCGCTTTATCTGCCTGAATTTTGGCATTGATGAAAAGGGGCGCTATTTAGGCCATACAGGCGGCCAGTCCATGTTTGACAATTTCACCCGACATTGGCGCGCTATGAGAGATGAGGGTCGGATTACGAAACAGGAATTTATCNGAGCAACCTTTGCCCAGCACTACCGGACGGTAGAGGAATTCACCGCCCCCTTTGATGACCCCAGCTCTGCTGTTAGGCAAGCAGGGCTTAAATTAATTTCTGTCGAAACACGCCTGACGCCCTGCCCGTATAATGCGCTTTATCNGGAGGCGAGTACAAAGATGTCATCTGCTGACTATGCAGCCAGCTTAATCCCAACAACACGCAGCTGGTCAGAAACTGTCTTCAGAACAGCTTTGGCTAGCCGGCCAGATGCAGAAATCCAAGCCTTGCTCGATGCCTTCTATGACGACTATGAGCAACAAGTTGCTGCTGACCCAAGCGGACACGCCATGGATTATATCCATATTCTCATGGCGATTGAAAAGCAGGCCTGAGCTCACCTGACATCATCTGACGGGCTAAACAATACNCATAAGAAGGCNACATCACNGAAAATAGCCGTGATGCAGCGATCAAATTGTCCNAGTCAAACTTGATCTCATTTTTTGACCAGCTTTTAAAANATNTGTTTGGATTGANCAAAATATTAAATTCAGTNGCGGCCGTATATATCCTCATAACGCTTGATATCATCTTCACCTAGATANAGGCCTGACTGGACCTCAATCAAAACCACGAGGTCATCTGTGTAATTTTCAAGCCTGTGTTTGGCCTGCAGGGGAATATGCACATGCTCATTCATCGCAACTTTTTGAACATTTTCCCCTACCGTAACCGTTGCGATGCCGGTGACAACCACCCAATGTTCTGCACGATGCTGATGTGACTGCAAGGACAATCGTCCCCCTGGTACAACTGTGATCCGTTTGACCTTATAGCCGTCTGATTCAGTCAAAACCTCGTAAGTCCCCCAAGGGCGTTCTCCAATTTCAACGGTCATCAGTTTTTATATCCCTATCTTTGATAACAGCTCATAGTTGTCACATTAACTGACGTGCTCACATCTGTCAGCACTCTCATTTTACTGTGTAAAATATGTGAAGTTTACTCTATCCTGTAAATTTCACATATTTTAACATAAGAATATGGATTTTTACGGTGAATCACTCTATCAGGCCTTTTCCCTGATCATATCTGCAGACGCCGCGCTCGTAGAAGTGTTCTGGCTGTCTGTGAAGGTCAGCCTAACGGCTCTTCTAATTGCCTGCGCTGTTGGGCTTCCGCTTGGCGCGTTTCTGGCTGTTCAGAGGTTTTCAGGCCGCGGCACGCTGATCGGGTTCATAAATACATTGATGGGCATGCCGCCTGTTGTGATCGGGCTGATTGTTTATCTGCATTTGTCCCGCTCTGGGCCGTTAGGGTGGATGGGCTTATTATATACCCCAACAGCCATGATCATTGCGCAGGTGATCTTAATCACGCCTGTAATTGCCGCACTTAGTTGTCAAATCGTTGAAGATTTACATGAAGATTACCGTGATTTGTTCGCTTCATTATGTGTCCCAAGCCATTTTGCTGTGTTGAGCTATATTTATGATGCACGCTATTCGCTACTAACGGTTGTGATGGCCGGNTTTGGTCGGGCTGTATCTGAAGTAGGGGCGGTCATTGNGGTTGGCGGCAACATCGATCACCTTACCCGCGTTATGACAACCACTATTGCGCTGGAGACATCAAAAGGCAATCTTGAACTTGCCCTAGCACTTGGCTTGATTCTGATGATTAAAGCCCTTTTCATTAACGCCTGCGGACTGCGCATAAAAATAACTGCGCAGGCAAAAGCCTATGTCTAAGCACCTAACGCGAAGGCTTNTTCCNATCACAATTGACACGCTGTGTATAACCNCACATGAACGGCCCTTATTGANTGATATCAAGTGCCATATTTACACGGAAGGGATAACAGTCATTATGGGTCCAAACGGGGCTGGAAAAAGCCTGCTNATGAGATGCATTCATGGGCTGCACCANCCGCNGTCCGGACGCATAGAATTTGACGGGCGCCCGCTGGATNAGACAATTATAAAGCGGCAGTCCTTTGTCTTTCAAACCCCCACAGTTCTTCGCCGAACAGTTTATGAGAATCTGATTTTTGTTGCGCGCCTGCGGCCAGAAATTTGCACAGAGGCAGCAGATCAATTACTCAAAGAGATGCGGCTGGAACACTTACGCGACCANCCTGCCCGTCTGCTCTCTAGTGGAGAAAAACAACGTTTAGCTATGGCAAGAGCCTTGCTCACCGCGCCAGAATTATTGCTAATGGATNAGGCAACAGCCAATCTTGACCCCGCATCTTTACAGATCATTGAGGCTGGTTTGCGCACTGCTGTCAGCAAGGGCCTGAAAATCATCGTTGTAACACATGATATTGGTCAGGCCAGANGGCTAGCGCAAGATGTATTATTTCTGAATTCAGGACGANTATCGGAACATACCCTGGCAGATTCCTTTTTCACAGCCCCGCACTCTGCAGCTGCAGCTGCCTATCTGCGAGGGGAATTACCCGCAACAGGCTAAGCCTCTCTAAAAATNAGGAAAACAATGATGAGACGACTAAGCGCTAAATTTGCCTCTGGACTTGTGATGTTTGNATGCACAGTGCTGAATTCCGCCCTTGCTGATNACGAGATCATCGTGCAATCAACAACCTCAACAAAAAATTCGGGTCTGTACAATTATATCTTGCCTTTGATGAAACAGGATACAGGAGTGACCGCTCATGTTGTTGCTGTAGGTACAGGTGCAGCCATCAAAAATGCGATGAATTGTGATGGTGATGTGCTGCTGGTTCACAGCCGTCAACGTGAAGATAAATTTGTTGCTGAGGGCTATGCNAGACAACGTTATGATGTGATGTACAATGACTATGTCATCGTTGGACCTNAATCTGACCCCGCTGGGATAGCTGAACTGCGAGATGGGGCAACAGCCTTTAGTAAAATAGCTGAGACAAAGTCTATATTTGTCTCGCGCGGGGATATGTCAGGCACACACAGCAAAGAACTTGCCTTATGGCAGGCCGCGGATGTTTTGCCTGTTACCAGTNCGNCAACATGGTACAGAGAAACAGGGTCGGGAATGGGTGCAACGTTGAATATTGCCGCTGGTATGGCAGGCTATACCCTCACAGACAGGGCTACCTGGACATCTTTTGGGAATAAAGCTGGCCTAGATATTCTAGTTGAAGGAGATAAAAATCTGTTTAACCCCTATGGCGTCATGCTGGTCAGCAAAGACAAATGTCCAACCGTAAATACGAAGGCCGGTCAGGCATTTATTGACTGGCTGTTGTCCGACACAGGCCAAACCGCCATATCTGCTTTCCGTGTTGATGATAAGCAACTATTTTTTGCGCATGCACAGCGGTAAAGGCNCCGATCTGACTTTCANTTCAAGCATTGAACCTGACCTGGCCAAGCCCAGTTGTGTCATAGCCGCCAAAACCGCTCACCAGTTCTGTAAAGCTATCGGAGTAACAAAAGGCTAACAAGGTCTGAAAGGCAGGCTCAAACACCATTTTCCTGTCGACCAGAATATCAACAGATTCAGAAACTAGTGGAAGAAACGCCAGATTATACTTAGCTGCAAAATGCTCCAAACCAAAGGCAACATCTGCTTGTCCTTCCAAAAGGGTCAGAACAGTTTCAAGCTCTGTGTGACAGGCCACCCCTAGGTCGAGTTCGTCTTTTTTCAGCCCCGCCTCAGCCAGCAGATGATCAAACAGAATCTGAGCCCCTGTGCCTGCATGACGCTGGCTCAGGCGCCAGGGCCGGATAGCTGAAAGAGACCTAACATTCTCAGCTGCAGATGTGGTCATGACAAGACCGCGGCTGCGGTTTGCCCAGTGCAGAAGCACAACATCTTTCTCTGCACAGGCTGCCTTCACCGCATCAATATTCCAGCTCTGTTCTTCAGGACAGAAAATATGCAGAACGGATGCTGATGCCTGACCTTTTACAACCCGTTCAAGGCCCGCAGTGCTTCCATTCCAAAGGGTTGCGATATCTATACCTGTCTGCCGCAAAACAGTTTCAAATAAAGGATCATGACTGCCTGAAATGGTCAGTTGTGTTTTGTCTGCTGGCAAGCTGTCTTTATCAATCCAGGCCAGCAGGGCATCTTTTGGAAACAGTAATTTGCCTGTTGTCTTGGTGACTGGAATATCTCCTTTGGCAACAAGATCATATATTTTGCGCTCTCTTACCCGCATCAGGGCAGCAACTTCCCTCGTAGTCATATATTGGCTTGTTTCTGACATCTGCTGCCGTTCCTATACTTCAGGTGTTTGATCACCATTTTAGTTCACACTGACAGCATACCAGCCCACATCAATTTCAGCATAGTCAATTCAGCATCAACCCGGAACAGCAGTAAACCGAGTCGTCTTCCTTTATTCAAAAGCTGTTAAGTCTGAAGGGCAAAAACTAGCCATCTGCGCGTCTACACATAAGATGCCGTCTGCCCTAGTAAATTCAGCTTGTTGACCTATCCCCATCTTCGCGTGTTTTATTAAGCAGCAAACAAAAAGGCCCGGCAGCAGCGCCTGGCTGAATAACGGGAAACATTTATGGATAAAATAAAAATAATTAAATGGACTAGCACAGCAGCTGTGCTTACAGGGATTGCCTTGACCAACCTCAATATCTATCCTTTGAATATAATTATACACGGAGCGGGAGCCACAGGCTGGACATTCGCAGGTTTTTTAACGAAAGACCGAGCACTTTTGACTAATTTCTGCCTGCAATTGCCTCTGTTCATATTCGGAATAGTGAATTACTTCTTGCAGGGATAAAAACATGACAGATAATTTTTTTCATATAGACGATCTTACACAAGGGTTAGCCCGCAAACTGAAAAATGGAATCACAACACGGATTTTCCCTGGTGACCAGGCGATGCTATCTGTGGTGCGGATAGCCCCCAACGCCCACGGAACGCTGCACAGCCACCCTGAAGAGCAGTGGGGCTATATGATTGAGGGATCAGCAACCCGCATTCAAAATGGTGAAAATATACAAGTTGAAAAAGGGTCTTTTTGGCGCACACCTGGGAATGTTGAACACAGCGTTATTGCAGGATCCGAAGGCTGTGTCATTCTGGATGTTTTTGCCCCGCCAAGAGAAGAATATAAAACTCCCGGCACCGGTTTTGGTACAGCAAAAACCTAAAGCCATTCTAAATTTATACAGGCCAGCCCAAAAAACTATGCTGGCATTTAAATGACTATGCAGAAGTCATTACTCCAAATTCTGCATATTTGTTGACTTAATCAGCGCCAATTTGCGCCCATTCAGGAACCCATGAGGGGTAGCTAGAACAGGCAGACAGACCAACAAGCCAAAAGGCTGTGAGAGTAAGAGCCAAAATTTTTTTCATAACGCTTTCCTTCTGCTCAAACATAACAGGACTCTATCTGCTCAATCGTCGCTTTGTTAGAAAGAAAAAGCAACTACACAATTTCAAAAATCACATTTTATCCACACTCAAGGACCAAAAACTGAAAAAAAAGAAGGATTATACGCAAAAATGAACATTAAGGGGAAAACCACGCTCACCTTTGATTGTTATGGTACTCTGATTGATTGGGAAACAGGTATCTGGGATGGCTTTCAACAGTTGTTACAGACGAATAATAGCAAGCTCATGCGCAAGACCTGTCTTGAGGCGTTTGCAGAGATAGAAAGCACTGTTCAGGCACAGCAGCCAACCAAACGTTACCCAGAGGTGCTGCAACTTACTCATAAGTTGTTTGCCAACCGGTTTGCCTTGAAAACAAGTCCGGAGTTGGACAGACGCTTTGGAAATTTTATACCTTTCTGGCCAGCCTTTCCTGATAGTGCTGATATGTTGCGCCGCCTTAAGGCCCATTTCAAGCTGGTAATTCTCTCTAATGTCGACAGAATAAGCTTTGCCGGGTCAAATGAACGGCTGGGTGTTGAATTTGATTCTATTTTTACTGCAGAAGATGTTGGCTCTTACAAGCCTAACCCACAGAATTTTGCTTATATGATGCGAAATCTTCGTTGTGAAACCTCAAACATTCTGCACGTTGCACAGTCTCTGTTTCACGATATAAAACCTGCCACTGATGCCGGCCTTAATACAGTATGGATTGACAGGCAGGGCCTTGTTGATGGCGGATCATGGGGCGCAACCGCAAAAATAGACAATCCACCTCAAGCCGATATAAGATTTAGCTCCTTGCGAGAATTTACTGAATTCGCCTGCAAAGCACTACAGGGGCTTATACTTTAATCTACGGGAGTAACAGATGCTACTAAACACGACGGTTTGCGATTTTGGCTGGCAGGCACCCGACTTCACTCTGCCTGATACAGGCAACCGACTGCATAAACTGGATAGCCTTATTGGTCCGAACGGTTTACTAATCGCCTTTATTTGCAATCATTGTCCATATGTAAAAGCCATTATTGACAGATTAGTTAGTGACGCCATCGCTCTGCAGCAGCGCGGCATCAATACGGTTGCAATTATGCCAAATGACTATCACAGCTATCCTGAAGACAGTCCTGAAAATATGGTGACTTTCATTAATCGTCATCATATCCCCTTCCCCTACCTCATTGATGAAACCCAGAAGGTGGCCAAAGCCTATGCGGCGGTATGCACCCCTGATTTTTTTGGTCTTAACGCGGAAGGCAAGCTGCATTATCGAGGACGGCTAGACGATGCCAAAATGGGAACGGGAGACAACCGTCAGCCAGAACTTCTAGAAGCGATGATGAAAGTCGCAGAATCAGGACAGGGGCCAGAACACCAAATTCCATCAATGGGATGTTCGATAAAATGGAAATGAATATTCCGTCCATGCATATCCGCTTAAAAAAGGGTTACGAATATGTTGAAACAGCTTCGTAACTGGCATGGCCGGATGCTTGAAATTATACAGAAGCAGACCGGACTCACAAATTATCAGATCTTATGGATTGCTTTTGCGGAAGGTTTGTTTTTTGGCCTTTTACTAGGCTGGTGGTGGTTTACGTGAAGACATGGAAACTTATATATGCTGCATTCATCTGCAGCGTGTATATGATGATAACACCTTCCCAAGGTACTGCTGCTGAACCACTTAAAAAAGCGCTTACTGAAACACCAGCAAATGTAGTGTTTATGCGCCATGCCCTAGCGCCTGGGTTTGGTGATCCGGCAGAGTTTCAAATCAATGATTGTTCAACACAGCGAAATCTCGATCAGGCAGGGCAACGTCAGGCCCAATTTATCGGCAAGTATCTGCGCGACCACAAAATCGTATTTGATACTATCCTGTCCAGCCAATGGTGTCGCTGTAAACAGACAGCTGAGCTCCTTAAAATTGGTAACTGGCAAGAATTTACAGGCTTGAATTCTTTTTTTCAAGGTCACGCTGACCGCACAGATACATTAAAAAAGCTCCAGCAANAGCTAGACAACTTGCCTGCTGACACTCTGGTTTTGATGATTACACATCAAGTCGTAATCAATGCTGTTACAAAAATTTCCCCAGCCAGTGGTGGTTTTGTTGTCTACAATTCGAGAACTAGAGTTTCAAAGAGTGTACAGCTGAAGACTCCATAGAACTTACCTGAAATTGACGTCATAAACTTGAAATATTTCTACTTTAACGAGAACGGCCATGAAACAAGCCTTATGTGCAGAAGCTATAGGAACCCTTTTTCTGGTGATGACAGTAGTGGGATCCGGAATTATGGCCAATAAACTTTCGGGTGGCATTGACGGTTTGGCCCTAATCGGCAACACGCTTGCGACAGGAGCCATGTTGGTAGTGCTGATTACCATTTTGGGGCCTGTCTCTGGGGCACATTTCAACCCCGCTGTTACCTTTACATTATGTTTGGCTAAAGAAATATCCGCACCACTTGCGCGGGGTTATATTCTCAGTCAGATTTGTGGCGGCCTTGCAGGCACCATTCTTGCGCATCTGATGTTTGATTTACCGCTGGTGCAGATAGCAACCACCAACAGGGCCAGTCTGCCACTTTATTGTGCTGAATTTATTGCAACAGCTGGTCTTCTTTCTGTGATTTTGATAGGCCGCGCCTACCGTCCGTCATCACTACCATTGCTAGTTGGGCTGTATGTTTCAGCTGGCTATTGGTTCACATCATCTACCAGTTTTGCTAATCCGGCCGTGACTTTGGCGAGGATGTTCACAGATAGTTTTTCTGGCATTGCCCCATCTGCTGTTTTATTTTTCATTATCGTACAGCTGCTGGCTACTTGGCCTGTTTATAAATTTTCAGCCTGGCTTACCTCTTCACAGAATTTTGACAATCAGGGCTAGAATTTATATCAAAAACATCGCCTTCACCATCAATGATGAGCGCAATGATTTTGCATTCAGCTACAGTTAGTTGCATTCAAACACCGAAAAGCCTCTATCAATTACCTATCAGTTTATCTAGGCTGATTCAAACAAAAAATAGGGGTCAAGAATTTTGCTTAAATGTAGTGTACCCCCCCAATCCCAACGCTTTTATTCACAAAAAAATCCACCCAAAATGGGTGGAGTGTTTTTTAAAACGACTTACAAAAAAGTTATGAATCATTTCGTACTTTGTGTCGTAATTGATATGAGCATCTGTTTTTTGCAGATGTATCATCCTCCCTAAACTTGGTCGCAGTTCTCTGCGGCCCTTTTTTTTAAAGGCAAACACGTTTNAAGTGGCTTGTAAAGTTATGAATAGCTTTAGTGAAAAATTTTTAACTTTCATCCGTCCAAATCTCTGCCTCAANCTANGTTTTATGGCCTTANAATAAACCCTGCAGCAAGCTGATCTGTTCTTGAATCATCTGCAGCTACACATTATCTAACANGTAGAATCATTGTTNTGACGTGAATAAGAAAATCAGATTTACACTGTTGGAGTTATANAAGTGGTTGCTTTGGGCGCATTGCTGAACAATCTGTTCAGCCAAACAACCAACTGGCTGAATAACCAGCAGCGGTCTGACCTATCTCTACCTGAGCTTTGTGAGCAGCTCTTATCTAACAAGGGCGAGGTAACTGGCCTGTCCCTTGCCAGTGATATTCTGGATATGTTTGAACAGCAAAACTCAGAGGGACAGAAAGCGTTTCTTACAACCCTTGTCACAGAATTTGAGCTTGATACCAATGAGCTGAACGCAGCACTCAAAATGTATGAGGCTGACCCCGATAAAGCCAGCTACTCAAAACTTATGACCGCCGCTACATCCCGCAGACAGACCTTGTTCAAAAAGNTGAACGAATTACCCGGGGCCACACAGCGGCTNGTAAATATGCGTAAGACCCTNCTTGAACTGCTGCCAGCACATCCTGAGCTTGCTGTCATTGATCAGGATTTAAAACAGTTATTTACGAGCTGGTTTAACAGAGGATTCCTTGTTCTTCAGCCNATTAGCTGGTCAAGCCCTGCCCATATTCTGGAAAAAATNATTGCTTATGAGGCTGTTCACGCCATCGAAAGCTGGGATGATTTACGCCGCAGATTGCAACCTGCCGACAGACGATGCTTTGCCTTCTTTCACCCTGCAATGCCAGATGAGCCGCTAATTTTTGTTGAAATTGCCCTCAGTAAAGAAATTCCTGGAGCCATTCAGGCCATCCTCGCTAACCACAATGAAGCAGATGACGGCAGGCCAAAAACAGCGACATTCTATTCCATTTCAAATTGNCAAACAGGCCTTGCCGGCATTTCATTTGGNAACTCTCTAATCAAGACAGTCGTCAGCGAATTACGCCGTGAATTTGAAAGCCTTGAAAAGTTTGTGACCCTTTCGCCTTTACCTNTATTTGCAGACTGGCTGTCAACGCAAACCTTATCAGAGCCNGTATCNCTTGAAAANGACCAGCACATAACTGACCTTGCTGCNTGCTATCTTGTTCATGNGAANACACAATCTGGCACTCCATTTGATCCAGTTGCACGTTTTCATCTNGGCAATGGTGCGCGCATACACGCTCTGCATGCTAACGCTGATATGTCAGAAAATGGAAAGTCACGCTCACATGCTGTGATGGTAAACTACCTTTATGATCTGAAGCAGCTAGAGGAAAACCATCAGAAATTTGCAGATGATGGAGTGATTGCCTGTTCAGGAAAGGTTAAAGACCGTGCAGACGCGACTCTTCATTTACTGCCTGAGTTAAAAGTATAACCTACCCTACCCCATCCAAGCTGGTTAAACAGTTGCCGTCAGCCCGCCATCAACATAGATAATTTGGCCATTCACAAAGGATGAGGCTGGCGAAGCAAGATAAACAGCTGTGCCGACCAGATCAGATACATCTCCCCAACGACCTGCGGGCGTGCGCCTCTCCAACCAGGCAGTGAATTTCTTATCGGCAACAAGTGCAGCGTTCAATTCTGTTTTAAAGTAACCAGGGGCAATCGCATTACAATTTAGCCCATAACCTGCCCAATCTGCTGCCATCCCTTTTGTGAGATTGGCAATCGCACCCTTTGTGGCGGTATATGGTGCGATTCCTGGCCTGGCGAGAAGACTCATAACAGAAGCGATATTGATGATGCGGCCGTGCTGACGGGCAATCATGAAGGCAGACAAGGCTTTGGCTGTGTAAAAGGCAGCTTTCAGATTGACCGCAATCATCTGATCAAAAACATCAGCCTCGAAACTTTCAAGCGGCGCGCGATGCTGCATACCCGCGTTATTCACTAGGATATCTATTGGGCCAGTGAGAGCCTCATAACGATCAATCTGAGCTGATATTTCATCCTGTTGTGTGACATCCGCAACAAGGCCTGTTGCCGCTATGGACCTGCTGTTTAATTCATCCACGACCTTCTGAATTGCATCTGCAGAACGTCCATTGATCAGCACATGAGCGCCGGCTTGACCCAGACCACAGGCAAGTGCAAAACCGATACCACGTGTCGATCCGGTAATGAGGGCTGTCTGTCCCTCCAGATTAAAGAGACCGGCAAGCTGATTTTTCGACATAATTACTTTTTCCCTAAGTGAACTATTAATTCAGCTTGTAAAGACCAAGTGTGGATGCCTGAAGTTTCAACAACGAGGTCACCTCACGTAACGCAGGAGTTGGAATAGACAGGCTATCAGCCAGTTCAAGCACCGATGTCATTAACGGGTCAATTTCCAGCGGCCGCCCCGCTTCAATGTCCTGGCGCGTTGAGGGCTTGTGGCCAATAATTTTGGCCGCCCCTTCAATTCTATCCTCAATGGACACCGCAAAACGCGCGCCCAACGCTTCTCCAACCGACTGGCATTCTTCCATAATCTGCCGAACGAGTGCACGACATCCTGGATCAGCACCAATCTGATCAAGACTTGCCCCTGTTAGAGCAGATACGGGGTTAAACGAGCAGTTGCCCCAAAGTTTAATCCAGATTTCATCACGGATACGGCGTTTCTGAGGCGCTTTTAGCCCACCCTTTATCATCAGGGCAGATAAAGTCTTTATCCGCTCACTAGCCTCACCTGATGGTTCGCCAAGAGAAAATCTGTCGCCGCTCAAATGGTGGATTCGCCCTGGTTCAACAATTTCACAAGCCGGGTAGACAACACAGCCGATCGCGCGCTCAGGCCCTAGACCATTCCAAATAGCCGAGCCCGGATCAACAGCAGACAATGGTTGGTCATCTAGTACCGTGCCTGTATTTGCCCGATAAAAATACCACCAGGGCACACCATTGACCGCTGATACTACACTGGTGTTCTCACCCATTAAGCACTGAAGCGACGGCACAATATGCGTCAGCGCATGTGCTTTTAAGGCAATGATAATATAGTCTTGCGGCCCAATTTCCGCTGGATTGTCGGTTGCTGGTAACGGATATACCAATTCCCGCCCGTCATAAATAAGGCGCAACCCCGCTTTGCGTATAGCTTCAAGATGCGGCCCTCTGGCGATTAGGCTAACCTCAGCCCCTGCCTCATGCAGACGAGCGGCCATAAACCCGCCAATTGCCCCTGCTCCATAGATGCAAATCTTGCTCATATTTGTATCTTTCCTCGGCTGTTCTTTTTGGTGTGGGACCCTAAAGGTCAAGCTTTTCAGCCAAACCTATCCGCTGCAGCTTGCCTGTTGCCCCTTTTGGTATTTCATCAACAAAACGCACATGGCGGGGAACTTTGAATTTTGCCAGTCGATGGTTTGCATAGGCTTTCAACTCAGCCTCACTTAGGGTCGCTCCATCTGCTAGAACAATTGCTGCCCCGATTTCCTCACCTAATAGTTTGTCAGCAACAGCAAAGGTTACCACCTGAAGAACTGCGGGATGTTCCATCAGAACATTATCGACTTCCAATGGCGATATTTT
Organism: SAR116 cluster bacterium; assembly: GCA_002700485.1. Lineage (GTDB taxonomy): Bacteria > Pseudomonadota > Alphaproteobacteria > Puniceispirillales > Puniceispirillaceae > JADHLI01. The sequence goes on from PADU01000035.1 coordinate 52,190, forward strand.
TTCTCCACCTCGGTTAATGATCTCTTTCAACCGGCCTGTAATTTTAAGGTAACCTTCTTCATCAAAGTATCCCTGATCACCAGTTCTGAACCAACCACCTGTAAAACTGGATGCATTGGCTTNCGGATTATTTTCATAACCTGGAGTCACATTATCCCCCTTTATGCAGACCTCTCCNTCTTTGCCTTGCGGTTGGGTTTNGCCTTCANCATCAAGAATACAAACTTCAGGCGACGTCGCGATTCCNACAAATCCAGCCTTCTGGCGCCCTNCCCCAAGCGGGTTTGATGTCATCTGGTGGGCTGCTTCGGTCATGCCGTAAGCTTCNATAACNGGGCAATCAAAAACAGCAACAAGCTCTTCAAAGACAGCAGGTGGAAGAGATGCTGATGATGAGCGGATAAAACGCAGGCTTAGAGCCTGTGCCTGTGCCGGGTTGCGCTTCGCCCTCAACAAAATAGCCTGATGCATTGTCGGCACACCAGAATACCAACTGATTTGTTCCAAGGCGGCAAGCTCCATAAATTTCAACGCATTGAAACCAGCACTGCAGCAGACAGATGCGCCTTTTCCCATACTAGCTATCAGCACAGCAATNAGACCATGAATATGAAATAATGGCATGATGTTCAAACAATGATCATGATCTCGTAGTTCCAGACTTGCCGCGATATTCCGCGCTGAGGCCAGAATATTTTTCTGTAACAAGGGAACCACTTTCGGCCGCGAGGTAGTGCCGGAGGTGTGCAGGACGAGAGCCTCCTTTTCTGTACTGGCGGGCGTTATATCCGCTTCCTCATCAAACAATAAAAACTCACCAGCTGACATTTCTGGTTTAACCCTCGCTTCTGCCACAGGAATGTTTAGAGCTGCAGCAGCCTGGCGAACTGGATTATCACTCCCTTGTTCAACAATTACCAGTGCAGGTTTCAGATCAGAAAGATAAAATTCATATTCATTCCTCTTGTAGTTTGGGTTCAGCGGGGCTNCTGACATATAGCTGGCAACTGCCAAAAATGATGAAGCCATTTCTGGGCCNTTTGGCAGCACAATNGCGACCCTGTCTGNAGCGTGCAAGCCTTGCCCCGCTAGTTGCCGCCCAATCGTATCAACATGGCGACGCANCTGGNCATAGGTCAGTGGCTGCCGGNCTGGCGCGCTCAAAGCAANGGCTGAACCAGCCCCTTTATCAAGAAGCGATCTTAATGTCATATTAATTTACCTGCATCTGAACTTAAGGATCTTCATGTATTTGGTTTTGCAAACAACTTATGATACGAGCCACCAAAATTACTCGTCAAAGCTGTGGCCCTTATCTGAACTTGATCTTTACACACTAATTCGCGCTTGCTGTTCATAATTTCAAGAACATTATGCAGTGTACTCGGCCCATTTACTACTTGATACCTACCCATGTTAACAAGCTTGCCAACACCAACCGAACCAGAATACCACTGAGGCCAACGTTATACCATTTGTCAATGGCCGCAGAAAAACAGCAACCAACCCAGCCACATTAGGCAATAGAATAACTGAAGAAAGCCTGGGTACTCCTCCATTTTTTATAATATCACAGGGCCAATGCGTTGGGGCTAACCCTTCTTAACGATTGATAAAGGAGTTTTTTCTATCATGGACACAAGCCTACCGCATCTTTGAATTTTCTATATTTAAAATGACCGAAGTTCCTACATGGACGAAACTACGGTAAGGTAGGGAGGCTTACAAACAAGCGCAATGATCACAACAACCAATCTTTTTTGCTGCTCTGCAAATCCATAAGGCATCGCTCACATAATAAAGCCTCAGCATGCCCTATGCACATGTCGACTCACATCGCAGTACTTTAATGGTATAACTATATGAAGTATATGGCAAATCTTTTCTGTCTATATATTGTAGATTGGCAGTGTTTCAGTGTTTTTGTTAATCTGAAGGGATTTTCGGTCGTTTTTCGGAAACGAAATCCTGATTTACTTGAGATCAGATGCTCAAGCATCTAAATATCTAGGGTTATGTNAATACGTCTGCACAGGACATCCGCATGTTGAACGCGTTTAAATTTTTTGTTGCCCTAACGGTTNTTCTATTNATCTCTGATNTTNATGCCAATTCCTTTCAGGACGGCAAAAACGCCGAACGCAATGGAAACTACAAAGCAGCCTTTGATATTTGGTTGCCCTTAAGTCAGAACGGAGATGCTTCAGCCCAGACTGGCCTCGCTTTCCTATATAAACATGGACAGGGTGTTAAACGCGATATGGACCAAGCAATTAACTGGTTCAAAGAAGCCGCCGCAGGGGGTAATGCTGATGCTCAGAATATAATGGGCCTNTTTTATTACAGCGGAAAAGGGGTCAAGCAGGATTTTTCTATGGCAGCGAAATATTACCTTATGGCTGCAGAACAAGGTCATGTCGACAGCCAATTTATGCTCGCTTCTCTCTACCAAAGAGGGNAAGGTGTNGAACAAAACATCACTGAAGCCGCTCGCTGGTTTAAGGCGGCCGCTGTTCAGGGTGACAAAATAGCATTATCCAGTTTAATGGGACTTCATTTAAATGAACTTAATGTAGGTAAAGAATTTTCGAANTGGCTCGAAAATTATCGAAAAACTCTTGAAACAACTGATGCAGACCCACAATTTCATCTCGGGCAGCTNTATCATGAAGGCCGCGGCGTCATTCAAGATTTTTCACTTGCCGCAGAACTTTATCGACAGGCAGCTGAAAGGGGAAACAAAGAGGCCCAATTTGGGCTAGCAACATTATACAAGAACGGAGATGGGCNGCCGAAGGATATTGAAAAGGCAATTTTTTGGCTTGAGAGGGCAGCCATCGGCGGACATTTAAATGCAATGTCAACTCTTGCCTCCGCTTACGACAACGGCATTGGTGTAAACCAAAATAATAGGGCAGCCAGTTACTGGTACCAACAGGGAGCTCTCGGAGGCGACATCGAAGCACAGTTTTTAACAGGAAATCGATATGANGCAGGAATAGGTTTCACAAAGAATTATGTTAAGGCTCTAAGATTTTATGAACTCGCTGCTGAAAAAAACCATGTTGAGGCTAGTTTTAAATTAGGAAAATTTTTAGAGCAAGGCATCGGGACAGATGAAAACTTCAGGCAAGCTGCAAAATGGTATTTGCANTCCGCGAATTCTGATTATGGGCCAGCACAGGCAGCTATAGGGCGGTTGTATTTTTTGGGCAGAGGCGTAGAGAAAAACATGCTTCAAGCTCAAAGATATTTAAAAATTGCTTCTGAAAAAGGTGATGCTATCTCACAATATCTATTAGCAGAAATATTCTCATCAGGAATTGGTATTTCTGAAGATAAAGCGCGAGCTGCCCATTTTTATAAGCTAAGTGCAGATCAAGCCTATGCCCCGGCACAATATAGGCTAGGCCAGGCTTATAAATTTGGGAGGGGTGTGAAGCAGGATAATGACCTTGCGCTGAATTATTTCAGATTTGCTGCTGAGCAAGGTCTAGCCGCTGCTCAGGTCAAAATGGCAAAAATTTATGAAAACGGAAAAGAGGTGAAAGCTGATTTATCTAATGCTGCGAAATGGTACGAAAAAGCAGCAAAGCAGGGTATTATGGAAGCGCAAATTTGGTTGGGGTTTGCACATCAGACAGGCAGGGATGTCAAACGCGATCCAGACTTATCCGCCGAATGGTTTTTGCTGGCCGCCAACCAGGGCGATGCTATCTCGCAATATGAAACAGGGGTGGCCTATGAGACAGGAACAGGGCTCGACACGAATATTGCTGAAGCGATGTTCTGGTATGAGAAAGCNGCTGANCAGAANCATATAGAATCGCAATATCGAATTGGNAGGGGCTATTTGGACGGCAGAGGGGTAGCCCANCAGGATAAAGCCAGCTCTATCTGGCTGCGTATGGCTGCTGATCAGGGGCATAAACAAGCCGCCCGCTATCTTGGGGACNTGCTGCGCGCAGGCAGAGGCACCGAAATCGATATTGCCAAAGCTGTCAGCTATTACCGGCTGGCAGCAGACGCCAATATTATGGAAGCTCAATATCAGCTAGCAAAAATTATCAGTGCCAATGGAGCATCAACGGCTGATATTGACGAAGCCATCATACTTTTTGACAAGGCCGCGCAACAAGGGGATGCAAGATCTCAGCTTGTTTTGGGCATCTATTATGATGAAGGCAGCGTCATTCCTGCGGACAAACATCGGGCGGAGGATTATCTAATTATGGCAGCCATGCAAGGGGTTGAGGAAGCACAATTTAGGCTAGCCCAAATATACAACAGCGGCGCAATTGAGGATAAAACCGCAGTAGATGCTTTTCCTTTTTATGAAGCAGCAGCAAATCAAGGGCATGTCGGGGCTCATTACTTTCTTGCCAGACTTTATGAGACTGGCAGAGGCACAAACCAGAATCACACTTTAGCTGTCCGCTACTATCAACTTCCAGCCAAAAAGCTCTATCTGGATGCAAACTGGCGACTAGGCGTTTTAGCAAGGGATGGTCTTGGAATGGCTCCTAATGTTCAGGAGATGGAGCTCCTGTTCCTTACAGCTTCTCGTCAGGGTGATGTCCGTGCCCAACGCGCTCTTGGTAAAGCTTATCGAAGCGGCAAATTTCTGGAACAGAATTATAAAAAGGCAATTTCTTTCCTGAGCCTTGCGATTAAACAGCAGGATAGAGAAGCACAATTTGTTTTGGGCCAAATGCGGATGCGGGGCGAGGGCGGCGATGTAAACCTTGAAGATGCAGTCTTAAACTTTAGGGAGGCAGCTAATAATGGGCATATGCTAGCTCAGTTTACATTAGCTGAAATGCTGCATCGGGGTAACCTTATCAAAAAGGATATAAAAGAGGCTGCTTATTTCTATGAACAAGCCGCAATGCAGGGTCATATGCTTTCCCAGTATAGAACTGCGATGTTTTATGAAAAAGGACAGGCCGGTATTCAAGAGAGCGCTCGTGCGGTAAAATTTTACGAACTATCTGCAAAACAGGGGCATATTCCGTCCCAATATAATCTAGCCCTGTTGCTTGAAAATGGTGTAGGCGTTCCAACAGACATGTCAAAAGCTGCCTTCTGGTATCAACAAGCCTCGGACAGAGGAGATATAAACGCACAGTATGCTTTAGGCTTGATGTATGAAGCTGGACGCGGCGTACCCCAAAGCTATAAAAAGGCAGCATCATTATATCTAGCTGCTGCTGAAAATGGGCATATTGATGCACAGGTAAATCTTGGCGTAGTGTTCGTTAAAGGTAAAAGCGCTCTTCAGAACTATATTCAAGCTCATATGTGGTTCAATATAGCTGCTTCGCAGGGTAGCAGAGCTGCACGCGACTATCGCGACAAAATTGCTAAGCAAATGGTGCCGCAGGACATTTCCACAGCTCAGCAATTAGCTCAATCCTGTGTTTTACAGAATTATATCGGTTGCAGCGCACTGTAGCCAATCATACGAATTTTATCGAAACAAATTGCGCTCAAATTCAGGTTGCTTTTTGCGTCTCTTTCTCTGCTTTGTTATCAATTTAGCCTGACCTTGGGTCAAACAGCCTGAGCACAAACAATCGCCTGCTAGGTCAAACCCGCCCGTCATATTTGGCAGTTTCATGCACCAGCAGTGCCGATCAGCTGAAGACCCACACTGAAATTGGGTGCCACAATTTTTGCATTTCAAGGTTTGCATCTGCCCCCTCACTCCTTGCACCTCTATAATTTTGGTCTTCTAAGGATTAGAGAACTATGCCTGTGCTGCCTGTTTTTGAGCAATAGGCGACAAACCAAAACAACCAGAACTTAGATATCCTGGCCAGCACGGGCTGCCCGTTTGCGCTCATGCGGATTAAGATAGCGTTTTCGTAAACGTAGCGAACCAGGTGTCACTTCAACGAGTTCGTCCGAATTGATATAGGCCATCATATCCTCAAGGGACAGTCGTCGTGGGGGCACTAGCAGAATGGAATCATCAGAGCCTGACGCACGCACATTTGTTAGCTTTTTGCCTTTCAGGACATTGACGCCCAGATCATTATCTCGATTGTGCTCACCAACAACCATGCCCTCATAAACCTTATCCTGCGGATTGACAAACATCACGCCTCTGTCCTGCAAATTAAAAAGTGCATAAGCAACAGCCTGCCCTGTTTCAGTTGAAATCAGTGCGCCATTTCGCCGTCCTGTTATATCCCCTTTATAAGGGGCATAACTGTAAAACACCCTGTTCAGAACACCTGTACCCCGCGTTTCTGTCAGAAACTTTCCCTGAAATCCAATCAGGCCGCGGGACGGGGCAAGAAACAATAGGCGTGTCTTACCTGCTGTTGACGTCCGCATATCCAGCATCTCTGCCTTGCGTTGGTTTAGCGCATCAATTACCGGACTAGCATAATCAGCATCCACATCGATCGTGACTTCTTCTATTGGCTCACACCTCTTCCCGTCTATGGTCTGAAACAAAACACGCGGACGCGATACAGTTAGCTCAAAGCCTTCACGGCGCATTGTTTCAATCAGTACACCAAGCTGCAGCTCACCCCGGCCACCAATTTCAAAACTGTCCTTATTGTCACTTTCTGAAAATGTGATAGCAACATTAACCTCTGCTTCAGCCAGCAGACGCTGCCTGATCATTGTTGAGGTGACTTTCTTACCTTCCGTACCCGCAAAAGGGCTGTCATTTACCGTGATGGTTACAGCCATTGTAGGCGGATCAATGGGGGTGGAGGGCATAGGTGTAGTCACAGACGGACTGGCAATTGTATCGGCAACGGATGCCTCGGCCAGCCCGGCAATACAGACGATGTCTCCTGCTTTTACGGACTCTGCAGGCACACGCTCTGCTCCTTCAAAACGCAACAGCTTTGTCAAACGCCCTGTTTCTCTCACCTCGCCATTCAAACTTAAGGCACGCACCGCTTCATTTATGGATGCTGTACCCTGAATCACCCTTCCGGTCAGGCATCTACCCAAAAATTGATCCGAATCAAGCAGCGTCGCCAGCATCGCAAATGGCGCTGCCGGATCTCCTTCTGGTGCGGGAACATGTGCCAGCACTTTTTGCATTAATGGGCGCAGAGAAACGCGTTCATCTTCAAGCTGCTCAACACACCAACCATCACGCCCAGATGCGTAAAGGATCGGGAAATCGAGCTGTTCGTCATTTGCATCCAGAGAGACAAACAGGTCAAATACCTCGTCAACCACCTCATCGGGGCGAGCATCTGACTTGTCAATTTTATTCACAATAACAATCGGTCGCAGCCCTTGCGCCAGCGCTTTACCAAGGACAAATTTCGTTTGTGGCATCGGCCCTTCAGCTGCATCCGTTAGAAGAATAACGCCGTCTGCCATATGCAAAACCCGCTCAACTTCGCCTCCAAAATCAGCATGGCCAGGCGTATCAATAATATTAATACGCACCCCATCCCATAATACAGAAGTCGGCTTTGCCAGAATAGTAATGCCCCGTTCCTTTTCCAGGTCTCCTGAATCCAGCAGCCGCTCTTCAACTTTTTGGTTATCACGGAACATACCGCTTTGGCGCAGGATTGAATCAATCAATGTTGTCTTGCCATGGTCAACATGGGCAATGATAGCAATATTCCGCAATTCTTCTGACATCCGAATTAAATTCCTAACTGTCACTCAGACATTGAAATAAAAAGAGCAGGCAAAGATGACAGCCTAACTATTACAGGAGTGTTTGATGAAGGGTGATACCCGCCGCGCTCATCTGCTGTGCAGCAGCTGCCATTGATCCGTCAAGATCAATGGCCCGGCAGGCAGGAAGAACAACATGGACATCATAACCGAGCCTCGCCGCATCCAGGGCTGAGTAGGCCACACAGTAATCTGTTGCCAGCCCCGCCAGGACAAGCTGCCCAACAGATCTGCTCTGAAGATAACCATGCAGGCCTGTAACTGTGGTCTGGTCATTTTCAAAGAAAGCTGAATAGCTGTCGATGGCCGAGCGAAATCCCTTGCGGACAATCATATGAGCCGCATCAATCTGCAACTCGGGATGAAAGGCGGCACCAGCACTGCCCTGAACACAATGATCTGGCCACAAGGTCTGCATCCCATAGCTGACCTCTATTGCATCAAATGGTCTTCGGCCTTCATGACTCGTTGCAAAGCTAGCATGCCCATCGGGGTGCCAGTCCTGTGTTGCCACGATATGGGCAGCAGAGGTGATCATCAGGTTAATCGGCGCTACCACCTGATCACCGTCTTGGACGGCCAGCTGGCCACCTGGGCAAAAGTCATTCTGGACATCGATGATAAGAAGGGCCGTATTATCTGCTGTCAGGTCAAGTTTGCTGGTCATTTATGTAATCCTGTCATTTCTTTCCAGTGTACCCGGCATAAAGAAATATATTTATCATTGCCCCCAATTTCAATCTGGGCACCATCTGTTACCGTTTCGCCTGTCTCTGTCAGGCGGGTTACCATGGTCGCCTTACGCCCGCAATGGCAGATAGTTCTGATTTCTCGCAAAGTATCTGCCACAGCCAATAGAACAGCTGAACCAGGGAAAAGCTGACCTCTGAAATCTGTGCGCAAACCATAGCACATGACTGGAATATTGAGCTGATCAACAACAACGCTCAACTGCCACACCTGATCAACAGACAGGAATTGCGCCTCATCAACAAGCAGGCAGTCCAACGCCCGTTGTTCATGCGCACGCCGTGTTAACTGTTCGATATCTGTATCAGCTGCAAACGTCAGCGCATCTGCACCTAAACCAATGCGTGACCCAATCCTCCCTTTGCCTGCCCTGTCATCGAAAGCAGCGGTCAGCAGCAGCGTGTTCATTCCTCGCTCGCAGTAATTATGAGACGCCTGCAAAAGAATTGTTGATTTGCCGGCATTCATCGCCGAATAAGAAAAATATAGCTTGGCCACGATAGTCGTCTCAATGTTCAAATTTGAATGCAGACAGTCTGGTTTTGGCTAAATCAACTGGCCTAAAAAGTCCAGCTAAAACAGGTTCTACTTCTTGGTCAAAGACAGAATTGAAATCAGTTTCAAAACACCTTATCGTTTCACCTTTAACAGCTCATAAAGCAGAGTGGGTAGATAACCATGTCACAGCCAGTAGAATCAGCGCAGATGTTCACTGTTCTAGACCACCCTTTAGTTGGGATGAAGATGACAACATTACGTGACAAATGCACACCGCCACAGCAATTTCGGCGGACGTTACATGAAATCGCCGGGCTGATGAGCTTTCATGTGTTTGCCCATCTACGCTGCGATGCGCATGATGTACACACACCGCTTGAAACGACAACCGGCCAATTTCTGCAAAGCCCTGTTCCTTGCCTTTTATCCATTTTACGTGCAGGAAACGGGTTGGTTGACGCGCTTTCAGCAATCCTGCCAGAAGCGGCCATTGGTCATTTGGGTGTGCAGCGTGACCCGGAAACGCACAAGCCTGTCTACTACTATGAAAAACTGCCAGCGGACATCGATCAGCGGCAGGTTATCATTGCTGACCCGATGCTGGCGACCGGCGGATCTGCCATCATGGCTGCTGATCGTATGAAGAAAAAAGGCTGTAACGGCCTTGTCTTTGTCTGTCTGATCGCAGCCCCTGAAGGCGTTTCCGCCTTTCAGCATGCGCATCCGGACATACCAATAATCACTGCCGCCCTTGACCGACAGCTAGACAAAAACTGCTATATTCTACCTGGCCTCGGTGACGCGGGTGACAGGATTTATAATACGGTTTAGACCGTTGCCACCGGCCTGCTGGTTTTTAGCAGAAGTGATGAAAAGGGGGATCTATTCAGATGATTTATCCAAATTATCTGGCCCAAAACTAAAAGGCAGAAGTGCATCGAGCGTAAAAGTCTGACGCGCGCCTGCCTCATCACAAATCACAATTTGTGTATCTGCTGTTCCAAATTCACGAATTTTCTGACGACAGCCCCCACAGGGTGTGCATAACAACTCACCTCTGCCTGCTACAGCAATTTTCCGGATCTGACGTCCGCCTGCCATAATCATAACCGAAATCGCACTGGCCTCAGCACAGCAGCCTTGCGGATAAGCAGCATTTTCAATATTTGCGCCACTGTGGATGTTCCCCTTTTCATCCAATATCGCGGCCCCGACAGAAAAACCGCTGTATGGGACGTAGGCCTTTTCCATCGCAGCAATTGCTGCTTTTATCAATTTGTCACACATAAATTATCTTTCTTTGATATAAGGCACCCCGATTGACCGTGGTGGTGAAGCTTTACCAATAAAGCCTGCCAACAAAATCACCGTTAAAAAATAAGGCAAAACGAGGATCAAGTCTGTCGATATATTACCAATCACGGGTATTTCCACTCCCTGCAGTCTGGCCGCCAGCGCCTCCATAAAACCGAACATAAGACAAGCCAGTAAAGCAGGCACAGGGCGCCATTTTCCAAAAATCAGCGCCGCTAGCGCGATATAGCCTTTGCCTGCAGCCATCTCACGGATAAAGCCTGCACCATGCGCCGTCGACAGATAGGTGCCAGCAATCCCGCATAAAACACCTGCAATAATCACAGCCTGAAACCGCAGTCCAGATACGCTGCCCCCTGCACTGTCAACAGCTTCCGGTTTTTCACCAACCGCCCTTAGACGCAGGCCAAATGTGGTTCTGAACACTACATAACCTGTCACAATCACGGAGAACAGTGCAACCCAGACCAGAAGATTATGGCCAGAAATGATCTCCTTATAAATAGTCCCCAGCACGGGAACATGCTCAGCTTGTTCGGCAAAAGGCAGCACAATATCTGTGAAGCGCTCAGATTTATTCAGAAACGGTGTCTGCCCACCCTGCGCAAATAAAGCTATGCCCAATGTCACTGTGAGGCCTGATGCCAGAATATTAATGGCCAGCCCAGAAATAACCTGGTTGCCTTTATGAGTGACACAAGCAAAGCCATGAATTAGGCTCAGCGCAACAGAGACAAGGATGCCGCCAGCAAGACCAAGCAGAGGCGAACCTGTCAGAGCGGCCATGCTTGCGGCCGCAAAAGCCGACATCAGCATCTTGCCTTCAAGAGAAATATCAATGATACCTGAGCGTTCTGAAAACAGCCCGGCCATCGCACACAGAATAAGCGGTGTGGCAACCCGCAGGGTTGCATCAATCGTCAGCACAAATTGTAGCCAGAGGTCAGCCATTATCCGCTCCCTGTTGGTTTGCGCAAACTGCTGTAGATCCGCACAACGGCAGGCATGAATAAATAAGCAAGCGCCCCTGAAAACAGAATAATGAGACCCTGAATCATAAGGACCATTTCACGCGTTATGGTCTGGAATTCAAAATCAAGTTCTGCCCCGCCCTGATATAAAGCCCCGAATAACAGGCTGGCCAGCACAATTCCAATGGGATGATTACGACCCATCAATGCCACCGCAATGCCCGTAAACCCATATCCTGAGGTGAAATTCAAAATTACACGTTGCTGCACGCCCAGAATTTCGTTCAGTGACATCATGCCGGCAAGCGCGCCAGAGATAGCCATCACGAGCATAATAATCTTTGCCGGATCATGGCCTGCATATATGGTTGCCCGCTCGCTGTGGCCTGTTGCCCTGATAATATAGCCCAGCTTTGTCCGCCAGATTAGATACCAGACCCCAAAACAGGCCAGTAGCGCAATCACAAAAGACAGATTTAAAGGTGAGCGCGATACTGAAAATCCAGCCATCTGCAGCACTTCATAAACCAGGGGCAAATTAATACCGTCTGCAAAGCTTCTTGTTTCCGGTGACATCTGGCCAGGGGCCATCAACATGCCTGCCAGAAGCCAGACCATGATAGATGAGGCAATGAAGTTAAACATAATGGTCGTGATCACGATATGACTGCCGCGTCTGGCCTGAAGCCAGCCTGGGATCACTCCCCAGACAGCCCCGAAGGCTGCCGCAGCGGGAACAGCCAGAATCACGACCAGCAGAGGCGGCAATACTGAATCCAGAAACAACACAACAAGACCTACACCTAGCCCGCCAATCATCGCCTGCCCTTCACCGCCGATATTAAACAGCATTGCATGAAATGCGACAGCCACAGCAAGGCCTGTAAAGATAAAATTCGTGGTATAAAACAGCGTGTAGCCAAGTGCTCCGTCATATACAAAGGCACCCTTGATCATGACTCCCATAGCTACAAATGGATTCTCGCCGATAATCGCAATGATGACACCTGCTACGGTAAGGGCCGCGATGAGGTTCAGCACGGGCAGCAAACCAATATCAATCCAGCGGGGAAGCGATGAAGCGTTCATAAACTATCTGGCTTTCTGTTGACGAGGCGACGCGGCAGTTACACCGGCCATCATCAGGCCAATTTCCTGAATATCTGTATCTGCCTTGCGGACAATACCCATGCTCTTCCCTTCATTCATCACCATGACCCGATCTGACAGGCTCATGATTTCATCCAGCTCAACAGAGACCAAAATCACAGCACAACCCTTATCACGCATCGCAAATAACTGTTTATGGATAAACTCAATTGCGCCGATATCAACGCCTCTGGTCGGCTGGCCAACAAGCAGAATATCTGGCTGAGAAGACAACTCGCGGGCCAGTACAATCTTTTGCTGATTGCCTCCCGAAAACAGATTGCTCTTTAGGCTGGGTTCTGCAGGCCTAACATCATAAGAAGACATCAGGGTCTTACAATGTGCCGCCATTACAGCTGGCGACAAAATAGGTGAACGTCCTCCCATCATATCAGCATATTCATATCCCAGCACAGCCGACTCAGCTGCTGTAAAAGGCAGAATCAAGCCCATAGCATGTCTATCTTCAGGCACATGGGCCAATCCAAGACCTTTGACTTCTGAAGGAGATGCCGGCTGCTCCGCAGTAATTTTTCTGTCACCAATCTGAACCGTTCCAGACGTTATCTTCCGGATCCCTGCCAGCACCTCAAGCAATTCGGACTGTCCATTCCCAGAAACCCCAGCAATGCCCAGTATTTCACCCTGATGGACTGAAAAACTGACATCAGACAGGCTGGTGACGCCAGATGTTTCAGTTACCGTCAGATGCTCTGCATTTAACATAGCCTGCCCAGCCTGCGCTGCTTGATACCCCACATCCAGCAATACTGGCCGGCCAACCATCATTTGCGCAAGTTGCTGGGGGTTTGTCTGTGCTGTCTGCAGATGATCCACCATCTCACCAGACCGCATGACAGACACAAAATCCGTCACTGCCATGATTTCCTTCAGCTTATGCGTGATCAGCAAAATCGTCACCCCTTGCGCTTTAAGGGTGCCCAAAATATCAAAAAGCTGCTCTGTTTCCTGAGGTGTCAGCACGCCTGTTGGCTCATCAAGAATTAATATCCGTGCCCCACGATACAAGGCTTTCAGAATTTCAACGCGTTGCTGTAGGCCGACAGGCAAGTCCTGCACAACTGCCTGAAGGTCTACGCTTAACCCATAACGCTCAGTTATGCCCTTCAAAGAAGCTTCTGCCTGCCGCGCACCAGCTTTTAGATCAGAACCAACCTCATGCCCCAGAATAATATTCTCTAATACAGTGAAATTTGGCACCAACATGAAATGCTGATGCACCATACCGATCCCCGCTGCGATCGCATCAGCGGCACTGCGCAACCTGACTGGCTCACCAGATATGGCTACGGTGCCAGAATCAGCGCTGTAGAACCCATACAAGATAGACACAAGCGTTGATTTACCTGCGCCATTCTCGCCGACAATGCCGTGAATGGTTCCCTGCACAACAGACAAGCAAACGTCCTTATTCGCCCGCACAGAACCAAAGGTTTTATTTATATTGTCCAAAGAAATAGCAAGAGGCGATGAATCATCGCCTCTTGCTTTTGAAATTGTTTTGTCAGCCATCCTATGACTTCCGACTGGTCAAATCAGCCTGATTTTAGTATGGACACTTTGTATCGCTCATAAAATCATGAACAACAACTTTGCCTGACAGAATATCGCTCCGAGCTTTTTCAACGGCTGATTTAATGCTGGCTGTGATCAGGGATGCATTATTTTCGTCAAATGCCCAATCAACACCACCTTCAGCGACACCTAGGACTTTGACACCTGAAGAAAAAGAACCGCTCATTGCGTCTTTAAAGGTCTCGTAAGCTGCCACATCCACTCGCTTGAGCATAGAGGTCAAAACTGAGCCTGGGGCCATGCCATTCTGGTTTGAATCAACACCGATTGCCAACTTTCCAGCATCAGCAGCAGCCTGAATAACGCCGACACCAGTTCCACCAGCAGCATGATAAACAACATCGGCGCCCCGATCAATTTGGCTTCTTGTCAGCTCGGCACCCTTAGCAGGGTCATTCCATGCTGATGGCGTGGTCCCGGTCATATTCTGATACACTGCTGCAGATCCGTTCACAGATTTTACACCGCCCACGTAACCACAGGCGAATTTGCGGATAAGCGGAATATCCATGCCACCAACAAACCCTACTTTATCAGTCTTACTAGCTAAAGCTGCAGCAACGCCAACTAGATAGCTGCCTTCATGTTCTTTGAACACATATTGGCGAAGATTCGGGGCATCCAGCCACCCCACATCAATGATAGAGAACTGCTTATCCGGATAATCAGCTGCAACCTTTGCGATTGCATCAGCTTGAGCAAAGCCCACGCCTAAGACAATGGTTGCCCCACGCTCGGCCATACGTCGCATAGCCTGTTCCCGCTGGGTTTCGTTGGTGACTTCAAATTCCATCACCTCAACACCTGTTTCCTTGGTGAATTTCTCTACCCCGTTCCACACGCCCTCATTAAAGGATTTGTCAAACTTACCACCCATGTCATAAATGACGGCCGGTTTAAAATCTGCAGCTGCTGCTGTCGATGTCGTCATCAGTTGTGGACCTGTGAACATCACTGATAACGCCACAACGCCAGCAACCACTGCTGTAGTCAAAATTTTCATGTCTGGTTCTCCCTTTATGATTTAAGCCCAATTTCTCTGAGCCGCTCCTGCAGAAACGCTTCTGCTGTAAAATCTTGCCTAAGCTTCACATCCGGATGTGGATGCAAAAACATAGGCATAGAATAACGTGAAAGATTCAATTTATCATCAGGATTAATTACCCTATGTGTAGTTGATGGGAAATAACCGTTTGTTGCTAATGACAACATATCCCCATTATTTATTGTGATCATTCCCGGATCACATGGTACATCATGCCACTGGCCCTGTTTGTCACGCGCCTGCAAACCAGGCTGTGATCCGGCAAGCAGCAATGTAATCAGGTTGATATCCTCATGTGCGGCAGCACGAATTGCAGCTACGTCCTCTTCAGCACTGACAGGCGGATAGTGCAGAATCCGGAGCAAACTCTGCTGGCTGGCCTGCATCATCTCCTGCAGAGGCATACTCAAACTGGCGCTGATTTTGTCTGGCATGAGCTGGTCAAGCCAGGACAGCAGCTCAATGCCAATTGCAGTTAGGTCAGCGTAAAGCTTGCGCGTAAACGCTTCCAGATCTTCAGGCACGCGCCCCCATGGATAAACATGATAAAACTCTTTTAAGTCTTTTTTCTGTGCGTCTTTGGCATGTTCGGACTTAAACGGAAAATATCCATCCTGCTTTTCATAGTCGCGCAAATAATTTAATTTACTGTCGCTGGCAAAAAACCCACCCCACAACGCATAAGCCTCATCAATACGGTCTGCCCGAATCGGGTGATTGGCCAAAACAGCAAAGCCGGTTTCTCGTAAAGATCGCGCAAGTCTTTCACCAGCATCAGAAGCGGTGTAATCAACTGTTTCAATCTTCATAGCTGTGTTCCCTCTTTCTAACTACTGGGACTATGACCCGGCATGACTGGCCATCCGATTTCTCTTCATTTTGTCAGCTGTTGCGCAAATGTCCAGAAAACAGCTCTTCACTTTCTGCACATCAGCAGATACTGCAACCCGCACAGGCCGCCGGGACGAACGCTCATCTGGCATGGTCTGGCCAACGGCCTCGCCTTCACACACAACAGACAACGGCGTTTCCTTGAATCCAAATAACAGTTCATCCGTGATTGCCACCAGTGCAGAGGGATCATGCATAAGACAGACATGCTTCTGAAAGATGGAATAATAATATTTGATATAAAACGCAGAAATCTCATGCAGGAACCCGCCGATGTCTGGAGCAGCCTTCCGGAGGTGAGCAAAATCAGCATCATCACATGAAATTTTCTGGGTTACGTCCAAACCAATAAGATCAATGTCCCAATCAGCTGCAAATACTTTATCTGCTGCATGTGGATCATTCCAAATATTAGCTTCTGCATAGGCAGAAACATTGCCAGGGGACCAGACCGCGCCACCCATAATCACAACTTTCTGGACATGATTGATAAGGTCCGGATCAGCCTTGAGGGCAGCAGCAATATTGGTAAGCGGGCCGACAGGACACAGAATTACCTCCCCACTATGTTGCCGACATTTCTTTACAATATAATCAGCTGCGCTAATCTCAACCTGCATGCCATAGGGCTGCTTGACCGAAACATCACCAAACCCCTCTGCGCCATGCACATGATGCGATGGCGGGTTCAAAGACTGCACCAGTGGCTGGGCTGCCCCTTCCGCCACATCGACGCAGTAATAAGCCTGTTCGGACAACAGCAGTGCATTCCGCGTTGCCTGCGGGACAAATACATTGCCGAAGATGGTTGTCAGGCCCAGAACTTCAAGGCCGGGATGCGCAAACGCATAATGTATGGCCATGGCATCATCAATGCCAGGGTCTGTATCTATAATCAGTTTCTGCTGCATCTGTTTGTTTTTCACTTTTGAAACGCTTCCACTTCAGCACGTGTTGGTATTGCCGCGCTGGCGCCCTGTCTTGTGACCTGAAGGGCAGAGGCCGTTGCCGCTATCTGCATAGCCTGTTTAATTGTTTGACCTTCATCCAGGACTGCCAGAACATACCCTAGATAGGTATCCCCTGCCCCGGTTGTGTCAACAGCTTTTACCGGAACCCCCGGCAGATCAAATGCCGCCGCCGCACTGCCTTTGTAACTGGCCCCTTTTGCACCTTGGGTAATAATGACATGGCGGATTCCATGCCGGTCAATCGGTTTGCCTGTAAAGCTTGTTAATGCCTCAGCTTCAAGATGATTGACAATAAGCAGGTCAACAATAGGTAAAAGGCCAGCTGTTATATCCGCTATAAAAGGCGCTGCACTATAACAAATATGTAGGTTTTTTTGCTTTGCCGCTCGCAAAAAAGCCTCTGTCAGATTTACCTCATTTTGTGCCAGTGCCCAGTCACCTGGCTGGGCTGAAGCCAGAAATGGGGCAATCATTCCCGCTGGTAGAGCCTGATTGCTGCCCGGGCTTAAGATGATCTGGTTTTCTGCTGTCTGCTCATCAACAGCAACAACCGCATGGCCGGAGGATATATCTGCAGCTAGAATATGGCTGCAGTCCACACCAGCTTCCCGCAGGCCATCTAGCCATGCTGTATCAGCTTCATGGAGTTGTCCGGCATGGCGCACATGTGCCCCGGCTCGGGCCAGGGCAATAGACTGATTTGCCCCCTTGCCCCCCAGATCTACTGAAAAAGATGTCGAAGCCAGCGTTTCTCCTGCCGCTAACAAGCGCGGCAGGGTATAAATGTAATCAATATTAATTGAGCCAAGATTGAATATGCTCATGTGCGGTCCTGTTTCTAGAGTTTCTGAAAGGACAGATGCTCAGTCACTGGCGGTCTTGCCACCATTTGCTGAAGACCATCCTTTCGGGTCACTTAAAAAAGTTTCAACCGTCTCTGCAGTGAAGCTGTCAAACTTATCACTCTGTTTAATTTCATCCAGAACATCCCACCATGTTGACAGATAATGAAGGGTGAGACCAGCGTCTTTTAGCTGGTCTCTGGCATGATCAAAAATATCATAATAGAAAACTACAAACGCATGATTACATATCGCCCCCGCCTCACGCAGGGCATCGGCAAACAATAGCTTGCTACCGCCATCTGTTGCCAAATCCTCCACCAGCAATACATTGGAACCGTCTGGCAAGTCTCCCTCGATTTGAGCATTGCGGCCAAACCCTTTTGGTTTTTTGCGGACATATTGCATGGGCAGGGCCAGCCGCTCTGCCAGAAACGCTGCAAATGGAATGCCTGCTGTCTCGCCACCGGCAACGCTGTCAAAGGCCTCAAATCCAGCATCCTCAGCCAGCACGGAGGCAGCAAAGCCCATTAATGCTGAACGGATACGCACAAAAGAAATCAGCTTACGGCAGTCAATGTAAACCGGGCTGGCCGCACCGGACGTTAGAATGAATGGGTCACGCGCATTCACATGCACAGCTTCTATTTCCAGCAGCATAGCCGCAGTGGCTTTTGCCATTTTTAATTTATCCATTACGGGTAGGCTGAGCATCTCTTTCACTCCCTTATGCGTTTGTCCCTCTTATGTCAGCTAGCATCAAAATGCCTCAGGCCGGCCTGACTGACCAGAACACATCCATCTGCGGATCAAATACTGTTATTGCCCCTTCTGTTGTCTGCACAGGCTGCGGCACAGGCTGAGGCGTTTCGTGTTTCACAAGGGTTAGTTTATCGGTGTTCACATCCAGACCATAAAATTGTGGACCATAGACAGATGTAAACCCTTCCAGACGGTCAAGGCAACCTGCGTCATCAAACAGCTGTGCGAGACAGGCAAGCGTGTTCGGTGCGTTAAAAATACCTGCACACCCGCATGGCTGAAGCTTGGCCATATCAACATGCGGCGCACTGTCAGTGCCAAGGAAAAATTTGTCTGTTCCGGCAAGCACAGCATCCAGCAGAGCAAGACGATGGGTTTCTCGCTTGGCAACCGGCAGACAATAATAATGCGGCTTAATCCCGCCTGCCAAATAGGCATTCCGGTTAATGATCAGATGATGCGGCGTAACCGTTGCTGCTATCTGATCATTTGCTGCCATGACAAATTCGACGGCCTGTCTCGTCGTGATATGCTCAAACACGACCTTTAGCTGCGGCAAGCGTTCATGCAGGGGCGCAAGCACTCGTTCGATAAATATTGCTTCACGGTCAAAAATATCAATATTAGGGTCAGACACCTCCCCATGCACCAGTAACGGAGCCCCTGTCTCAGCCAAAACCTCTAGCACAGGCATGACTTTGTTGATATCCTTCACGCCGCTTGCAGAATTTGTCGTTGCTCCAGCCGGATACAGCTTGACCGCTGTGGCGATGCCGCCTTTCACGGCAGCAGCCAGATCATCAGCATTTGTCTGTTCAGTCAGATACAGTGTCATCAAAGGCGTAAAATCCACGCCCTCTTCAAGAGCATCTGTAATTCGGTCTCGATAGGCAGCAGCAGCAGCAGCAGTGACCACCGGCGGCACCAGATTGGGCATCACAATTGCCCGTTTGCACCAGAAACTTGTATACGATAAAACCGATTGCATGACTGGCCCGTCACGCAGGTGAAGATGCCAGTCATCAGGGGTGGTTATCTGCAATTTGGTTGTCATGCTGTCTCTGGTCAGCCTCGTATCACTGCCTTATCAGCTGTTGGCGGCCCGCGCAATCGCAGCTCCGATCATTTCCGCTGCTTTTTCCGGACCCTCCCAGCCCTGAACCTTTACCCATTTGGTTTTTTCAAGGTCTTTGTAATGTTCAAAGAAATGGGCAATCTGTTCTAGAATGATGGGCTGCAAATCAGCCGTTGACTTCACATCCTTATAATAGGGGTGCAGCTTATCAACAGGCACACAAAGCAGCTTTTCATCAATGCCGCTTTCATCTTCCATCATCAATACGCCAATGGGGCGGGCCGCAATAACACAACCATGGACAACGGGAATCGGTGTCAGCACACAGGCATCAATCGGGTCACCATCATCAGACAGGGTATGTGGTACAAACCCATAATTGACAGGATAATGCATGGGCGTATGCAGAAACCGGTCAACTAGCAATGCCCCTGAGTCTTTATCCAGCTCGTATTTCACAGGGGCTGCGCCAGCTGGAATTTCGATGGCCACATTAATTTCTTCAGGCGGGTTTTTCCCAACCGACAGCTTTTCCAGATTCATTTCTCTAGCAATCCTTACATATCTTGATTTCATATGGAAAAGCGGAATGCGTAATCTCCGCACCACCTGCCCGTCCACGCCCTCTTTTAATACAAATATGATCATAGTTTGACCAGACCCAATTTTACCAGGCGTGCACTGAAGCTTAAAAGCCTTGATAAACAGCCGGCGGACCTGCATTGTGGCGTCAAGATAACACTGCTTTAACTAAGGATTTGCCTGTCATGACAAATACAGTCACATCCCCGATTGTTGTTCTAGGGCGAGGAATAGCCGGGCTGAGTGCTGCTATTGCGCTGGGCAGTGCTGGTTATCCAGTACACCTCATTGGTCGTCCACCAGCTACACCTGGCGGTCTTCAGCTATCACCAAATGGGTTTAGGGCGTTGAGCAGCCTTGGCCTTGACAAAGCTATTCTGGATAAGGCTGACCGCCTGAATGCGGTTGTTATCAAGGCATTATCAACAAACCGTCACCTGACGGAGATCATTCATGATCCGAAGCATCTGCATGCGGCTGTAAGCAGACAGGATGTGATGGATTGTCTGGTCGCCAAGGCTGAAACCCTATCCTGCATCCGCTTCACAGATACGGAGATTCACACGGTTCAATTGGGCACAGAAAAGGCTACACTTGTCAGCGTAGATGGTGATATTTTCAGCGCAGATGAGGTCATTGGCGCAGATGGGCCAAAAGGTCTAGCCTGTGCTGCGCTGACTGGCCAGAACAGCATGCCACCACAACCAGCCTATCGTGCCATGCGGGCAGAGATTGAAGCGGCCAAACTGCCTACCGCATTCCGCCGACCCTTAACCTTGCTGATGTTGGGTGATGGTTGCCATATGGTCAGCTACCCAATTAAAGGCGGCAGCCATATAAATTTGGTTTTCTGCACCTCAGCCGACAAGGTGACTATCGGCTGGCAACAGCGCTGCTTCAGCCTGAACCCACTTCTGTCAAATTTGACCGACCCAGCAATCAGCTGGGCAAACACTCCCTTATATCCTGCCGAGGTTCTGCCTGTCTGGCGACGCGCGCATCTGACCTTGCTAGGGGATTCGGCTCATGTCATGCCCCCTCATTTGGCTCAGGGCGCAGGGCAAACTTTTGTTGATGCCGCCTGCTTGAAGGTTTTACTAGCCGAAAAACCTCTTGCGCAAGCTCTGGATCAGATGGCCGCAACACGATCTATTGAAGTACAAGCCATTACAAAAAAAGCAGCTGCTTCAGGCCAGATTATGCGTCTGGGCGGCATTGCCAGCCAAGCCAGAAACATCTTTATTGACATAGCCGGACCTCATTTCATGAACAGTTGGCTTGATGAGGTCTGGCAAGCAGAAAACTGAACTTTTCCTGTTCTAGGCTTACATCCAATGTCCCGAAGACAACGTAGAATAATTGTTTAATACTGGATGATTTTTTACATGATCCGATGTTTTGTCTTTTCTTATCTTCTTACCTGTATCGGAGGAATTATGAGCATTACCGC
>PADU01000036.1 GCA_002700485.1 SAR116 cluster bacterium
AGTGGACAGCACGATTGTGGCGATTTCATCCCCTTTGTCAGCTTTTGAAATCAGCGCTGCATGCCCGGCGTCCGGTACATACGGCAATAAAGACACCTCATGTTTTATCAGAAGCTGATACAGCTGATCTTCCCAGTCGTTTCTCATCACAGGCCATCCTTTACCAGCGTCACTTCACGTCAGCCAAGCATAATTGAGACCAGCTCACAATGAAAATCGGGTAGATCTTTAGAAGACAGAGCAAAGAAATCACATATGCAAGCAGGAATGTTGCCCAGTCAGGACAGAGTCTTATCCACGTTTCTGCCTGACACCACTCCAGAAGCCAGAAACACCCCTGAAGAAACGATAATTACCCCTACGATTTTGACAAGCGATATGCTCTCTCCTAGAAACCAGACCCCGCCTAACATGGCTAGCACCGGTGTCAGCGCTCCAAAGGCAGCCGCTTGCGGTGCGCCGAGCAGCCTAACAGCCAGATTGAATAAAAGCAGCGCTAGAATAGCAATAATAACTCCTTGAAGAATTAGCATATAAAAAATTTCGTTCAGATTAGCCTGTGCAAACGGCACCTGTCCGGTTAGCAGCAATCCCGGCCCGACAAGTAGCGCACCCCAGAACAGACCTATTACAAGACCATGTATTGCGGTGATCCCGCTCTGCCGGTAAATCACCGCATAAAAAGAAAAAAGGCCTGCCCCGGCAAAAAACAGCAGATAGCCTTTAAAGACGGTAACATTCAGCGTGAACAGAGATGACCATAAGCCAACCATTAGTACACCGGCCAGGATCAGCCCCAATCCAACGAGAGCTAGATTTTTAGGCCGCTCTCCCGTGATAAAGAAAGCCGCTATAGCAGTCCAGATGGGGATCATGCCAGGGGCAAGCGCACCAGCATCAGAGGCTGGCGCGAACTGCAGCCCGCTGGTCACAAAAAACGGAAAAACAACGCTTGATCCGATTGTGATACAAAACACTCCAAACCAAGACTGGCCTTTTGGCCAGATTCCTAACTTTATCATAAAAGGTGACATTATCAGAGCGGCAGGCACCAACCGCAGAAACAGGATTTCCTGAACTGTGAATGAACCCTCAACGGCAAACCGAGTTCCAACCAGAAAGGCTGCCCATATCGAAACAGTTGCTATAGCGCAAAACAGACCAAAAATGAAGGGTTGTTTATGAATAACACAGACCCTTTCTTAGCACTGTGGATAGTCTATTCTGGTTACAGCCTATCACGACGGTTACCCGATGTGGCGTCAGAACTCGTCTGAGTTTACCTAATATTAAGAGTTACTTCTGTCAAAGGCCGCAGATAAGGATGTCTTGTTTAATTCTTTCAATTGTGCCGCTTCACGTTCTATCTCGTCTGTGATCTGATCTCTGTCCGGGTTACCGCCAAATCGCTCCTGATCGCCCATATGCCGGATAAAGGCGGCAAACCGCTCTTTTGAAACAGACAACAATCTATCTAACTCATCAAGGGGGCGGGCATGATCATCANCGCGCAGATCCAACAGCGGATAAGGTCGNTTGCCCCTAATCTGTAAGCTGGCAGACTGNCGCCCTCTTTTATCACCGCCTGCCGCTTCACCTGCCTGCATGGCGGCCAGCAACCTTTCAGCAAACATCAGATGTTCAGTTTTCAGATACTGTTCCAGAATGGCATCCGTCACNGNNTCTGATGCCAGCATATTGCCTGCTACAGACACATGGGCAGCGGCCCGGTGGCAGGCNACATCAATACAAGCCGAGNCAGTGTGACAGATGGCCTCACCANGGCGGTTGACTATATGTACCTGGCGCTGGNCGGCGCCGTTATCTTTTTCTTTCAGCGCTGCTAGTGNGTTTTGAAGGNACANGCCCTGCNCGANAAGCTNTAACCCTTCATTNCCCCACATAGGGTTCACNANCGCCTGGCTGGCGATTGCACAATCCTGACCAAAATGCGGGATCAGCGCTCCCACAGCAAAAAACCGACTTGCTACAGCAATGCCAAACTGGCCGGTTTCAGGATCATGTGCAATAAGGGAAAAGGTCATGATAGCCTGCTTTTTTAACGCTTTCTGGATCTGCGGCCGGAAGGTGGCTGCACAGGAGCATCAATTTCAGCAGAGGCGCGCGGCACCACAGCCGCTTTCGCCATGCCTGGACCGTCAAGCCCCAGATCCTTGGCTTCCAGGCGGCGCAGCTCATCGCGCAGGCGGGCAGCTTCCTCAAATTCCAGATTGGCGGCAGCCTCACGCATCTGAACTTCTAGTTCAGCGATCACTGTCTTCAGATCTTTTTCAATCAGTGCCGTCGCACCCGCAACCCTCACATTAACATGGTCGGCCCGCTCATAAACCGAATCCAGAATATCATTAATCTGTTTTTTCACGGTCTGCGGGGTGATACCATTGGCTTCATTCCAAGCTTGCTGTTTTTCACGTCGCCTTTGTGTCTCGCCAAGCGCATAGGTCATACTGTCTGTAGTTTTATCAGCATAGAGGATGACTCGGCCATCGGCATTCCGCGCAGCCCGGCCGATGGTTTGGATAAGTGAGGTACGCGACCTTAGATACCCTTCCTTATCCGCATCAAGAATGCCAACCAGCGCGCATTCCGGAATATCTAACCCTTCGCGCAGCAGATTAATGCCGATCAGCACATCAAACACGCCGAGGCGCAGATCACGGATAATCTCAATCCGCTCCAGCGTGTCCACGTCCGAATGCACATAGCGCACCTTGATCCCAGCTTCGTGCATATACTCGGTTAATGCTTCGGCCATTTTCTTAGTCAGAGTAGTGACCAGAACGCGTGTGCCAGCCTCAGCGGCGGCGCGGCATTCGGCGATGATGTCATCAACCTGTGTTTCAGTTGGCCGCACTTCACAGACCGGGTCAATCAGGCCAGTCGGGCGGACTACCTGCTCAGTGAACACCCCGCCTGTCTGTTCTAGCTCCCATGTGCCTGGTGTGGCCGAAACATAAATGGTCTGCGGGCGAAAGGCCTCCCATTCCTCAAATTTGAGTGGGCGGTTATCGAGGCACGACGGCAGCCTAAACCCATAATCAGACAAAGTGGATTTGCGCGCGAAATCGCCTTTATACATCGCGCCAATTTGCGGAACGGTAACATGGCTTTCATCCACGATTAAAAGCGCATTTTCAGGCAGATATTCAAACAGCGTTGGCGGCGGCTCGCCCGGGCCACGTCCCGAGAGATAACGAGAATAATTTTCAATCCCGTTACAGCTGCCTGTGGCTTCGATCATCTCCAGATCAAACTGCGTGCGCTGCTGCAAGCGCTGGGCTTCAAGCAATTTGCTAGCCTCATTAAATTCCATCAACCGTGTGTTCAGCTCTGCACCAATTTTCTTAACCGCTTGCTGCAGAGTTGGGCGTGGAGTTACATAGTGTGAATTGGCAAAGACTGTTATTTTTTCCAATCTTTGTGTTTTCTCTCCTGTCAGCGGGTCAAACTCCCAGATGTCTTCAATCTCATCGCCAAACAGGGATATCCGCCATGCTCGATCTTCAACGTGCGCGGGAAAAAGTTCAATATTATCGCCCCGTACGCGAAAAGACCCACGCCCAAAGTTTAGGTCATTTCGTCGGTACTGCAATTCAGTGAAAGCTCGCAACAGGGTTTGGCGGTCATGTTCTTCGCCTGTCGTGANCCGCAATGTCATAGTGGAATAGGTTTCAACAGACCCTATTCCATAGATGCAGGATACAGACGCAACAATGATAACGTCATCACGCTCTAACAAGGCGCGGGTGGCGGAATGACGCATTCGATCAATTTGCTCATTAATAGAGGATTCTTTTTCGATATAGGTATCGGACCGCGGCACATAGGCTTCGGGTTGATAATAATCATAGTAAGACACAAAGTATTCTACGGCATTGTTGGGGAACAAGGCTTTCATTTCACCATATAGCTGGGCTGCCAGTGTTTTATTCGGCGCCAGAATTAGGGTGGGCCGCTTCGTTTGTTGGATCACATGCGCAATGGTGAATGTTTTGCCAGAGCCGGTGACACCTAGCAACACCTGATCCCGCTCACCTGCTTTTACGCCCTCCATCAACTCTTCAATTGCCATCGGTTGATCGCCGTTGGGCGCAAAGTCAGATTCTAGCACATAATCTGCAGGCTGCGATATCCGATCGGTTAAAATATTCTCGGAGCAAATGATTTCAGTCTCACTATCCATTCCGGTAAGATAGTCCGTGTGACTTGAAATGGGAAGGGGGCAACATGAAGGGTCAGGATGCAGAAGAAGCTAGATGCCCTTCTCTTTACATCTCATTGACGGTGATTTATTTTTGCAATTGCTCAGGAGTTTTTGAACTCTCCGTCCTAAATTAAATCACATCAAAGGATGTTTTTCATGCTTGCCTCACGTTTGTCCGCCATTAAGCCGTCCCCGACCATTGCAGTGTCTAATATGGCTGCAGAGATGAAGGCCGCCGGAAAAGATGTAATCGGTCTTGGCGCGGGTGAGCCTGATTTTGACACCCCTGATCATGTCAAGGCAGCTGCGATTGCGGCCATGAATGCTGGCAAAACCAAATATACAGCTGTTGACGGGATTGCTGAGTTGAAAAGTGCCATTGTCGACAAATTTGCGCGGGAAAATAACATCACGTGTACTGCCGACATGGTCACCGTTGGTACTGGTGGTAAACAGATCCTATATAATGGCCTGATGGCCACCCTTGATAAGGGGGATGAAGTGATTATCCCAGCTCCATACTGGGTTTCTTACCCAGATATGGTGTTGCTAGCGGAAGGCACGCCAGTGCCTGTGAAATGTCCACAAGAAAACGGCTTTAAGTTAACCCCTAATGCACTTGCTAATGCGATTACACTTCACACTAAATGGCTTATTCTGAACAGTCCTTCAAACCCGACAGGTGCAGGCTATACGGCGGATGATTTGCGAGCCCTTGCAGAGGTTTTGCGCCAACATCCACATGTCAACATAATGGTGGACGATATGTACGAACATCTGGTTTATGATGGTTTTGTTTTTGCCACTATGGCAGAGGTTGCGCCCGACTTGCAGGAGCGCACCCTTACCATCAATGGGGTCTCCAAAGCTTATTGCATGACCGGTTGGCGTATAGGATATGCCACTGGCTCACAGCCGCTGATAAAGGCTATGGCCAAAATTCAGTCACAATCCACTTCCAATCCCAACTCGATTGCGCAATGGGCAGCGGTCGAAGCGTTGAGTGGTCCATTGGATTTCATGGCAGAGAATTTGTTGCATTTTTCGGCCCGACGGACGTTAGTGTCTGCTGCGCTGAACTCGATTGAGGGGATCAATTGCTTTTCGCCCGAAGGTGCCTTTTATGTCTATCCAAATATAGCCGGCTTGCTTGGACAGACTTCACCTAATGGCAAAATAATTGAAACAGACGACGATTTTGTATCCTACTTGCTGGAATCACAAGGTGTGGCGACGGTGCAAGGGTCAGCATTTGGATTATCCCCTCATTTTCGGATTTCTTATGCGACCGAGACAGATGTGCTGGAAGACGCAATGGAACGGATAACTAAAGCCTGCGCCGCGTTAAGTTGAAGCTAAATCAGCAAGCTGCTTACGGCAAATCCATATTTAGAGAAATCTAAGCCAAGCAACATGCTTAATCAGAAGCTGGCGCTGGTGGAACAGCTTGTCCGCTAAATATATTGCCCTAACTCTTCATTAGTACAATGCTCTAAAAAACATCTTTTTCATTTAATGCGAGGTAAAAGCACCTAGTAAGGAGGCCCGTCATGTTGATCCGCAGCCGAAAACCCTGGGATGTGATTGATTATAAAACCACAGATGAAAACGTTTATCTGAACCGGCGCAGTTTGTTGCGGGCTATGGGGATCGCCGGGGCTGGGCTCGCAAGCGCATCTGTTGTCGGCGGATCTTTTGCGCCTCTGGTATCATCAGCTAGTGCCGCGTCAATTACCGGTTTTCCGGCGACGCGCAACCCGGCTTTTACGCTAGACAGACCCGTCACCGTCGAAGAAGAAGCCACCACCTATACCAATTTTTACGAATTTGGGTCCTCGAAGAACATCTGGCGAAAAGCCCGGAAGCTAGTCACAGATCCTTGGATATTTACCATAGAAGGGCTGGTGGATAACCCGCTGCAATTGGATGCTTCAGAACTTATCGCCAGAACGGGGCCACAGGAAGAACGGCTTTATCGACATCGGTGTGTCGAGGCCTGGGCGATGGCTGTTCCTTGGACAGGCGTGCCGATGTCGCGTCTTGTCAAGCTGGTTCAGCCGAAGGCAGAAGCGAAATATGTCCGACTGGAAACTTTTTTTGACCCATCTGTTGCCATTGGCCAGCGCCAGTCCTGGTACCCTTGGCCGTATGTGGAAGGCATGACGATAGATGAAGCGATGAATGAGATGGCCTTTATCGGCACCGGCCTGTATGGACGAGCTATGGAAAAACAGAACGGCGCTCCGTTGCGGATTGTGCTACCGTGGAAATATGGCTTNAAAAGCATAAAATCCATAGTAAAGATGACCTTTACAGACCAGCGGCCCGTTTCTTTCTGGGAAAAACTAGCGGCCAATGAATATGGCTTCTGGGCGAATGTGAACCCGGATGTGGATCACCCGCGTTGGTCGCAGGCTACCGAACGGATGCTGGGCACGGGCAATCGCGTTGCGACCCAGCTATATAACGGCTACGGTGAACAGGTTGCCTATCTATACAAGGATATGAAAGGAGAGGGAGACCGCCTGTTCCGCTAGCCGGAATCACTTAAAAATTCTAAGATGGCGGGGACTAAGCCCCTTCAAAATATTTATAAACAGCTTCGCTTATTGAAATACGTTCATCAAGCACTACGAACGCCTCTTTGAGACGTTCAGGTTGCGCCAGTACATCTGTTAATCGGGCTGTATGTCTGCCTGCCCGCATTATTTGATGAAAGTGTGAAATTCTTCCTTGCTCCTCAACCAGTTCAGTAATCAACAAAGGTTTGCCGGTCAGAGCTGCTTCACTCGTCATATTTACTGAGTCACTGGTGACAATCACAAATTTGGCAAGCCCTAAAAGGCCCGGATAAGGGTTATGACCTGTTCCGTCCCAGACCCAGCTAGTCTCTCCCCCCAGACGGCGTTCCAACTGTTCTGACAGCACCCGCAAGCCGCGCTTTGGCGTGCGGCGTGAGGGAACGAGTGCCAGCCTTGCCCCAGTCATCTGCACAAATCCGACCAGCTCTTCTGCCAATTTCGTAAATGCGTCCGCTCCTGCCTTATAGCGGCGATTATGCCCGCCAATCATCACTAGTGCCAATGCGCGCCCGGCTATCTGGCCATCATTATAAGCGATTTTCAGCGCAGCGGCTTCGTCTTCAATCTCTGCCTCATCCAGCCGGTTCAATGCGCCCGTTGTGGTAAGTAGGTTGGGGACATCCATCTGACCGTCCGCTGCTTTTTGTGCAATATCATCATGGCACGGGGTGATCATGAGATCAAAATAATGTGGCTCAATATGCGGGTCCTGAATATGGATGGTTTTGGTCTTGCCCATCGCCAGTCGTCGAACCCCTATAGAAATACCGGCCATCCGCCGCCCACATGTAATGCATAAGTCCGGCCATTGATTGGCCTTCAGCCAGTCTGGCTTGCGCCCCAGCGTTAACTGCCAACCTGGTAGGTTGGCCAGTTTTGGAAAGGCGCGCAGAAGGGGTGTGGGGACAGCTCTAATATCTTCTGCTTTAATTCTCATCGCTTTTGTTAGGGCTAGGCATTGAGCCAGCATACCAGCAGTCCCATCAGAAATCACCCAGGTGCGGAGCGGCCAAGCTCCCTCATTTTCACCTTTTCTACGTTGCTCTTCGCGGGCATTGTGGGCTTTCAGAGCATTTACCTTATCTAGTAGCAGAGCCTGATGAGGAGGAAGATCGGCGTCATTCTTGTTCATAATCGTTCTTTTATTCCATTTTTTTGTAATAATCTTGCTTTATTCTGCTATGACATTATCCTAGTATTCCCGCTCCTTTGTGCGGGGCATTTGAAAAAACGTAGTATAGACCGTAAAATNAATAAGGATATCCTTTCTTATGGCCAAGAAAATCAAGCTTGATTCCGTTGATAGAAAAATTCTAGCAGATCTGCAAGATAATGGGCGTATGACCAATGTTGAGCTCGCGGCACGAGCTGGTATTTCTGCCCCACCTTGTCTGCGCCGTGTACGCGCATTGGAAGATGCGGGGGTTATACGCGGTTATCATGCTGATATTGATGGTGACGCGCTTGGCTATACGGTGATGATTTTTGCTTTTGTAGGGCTAACTAGCCAGGCAGAGACAGATCTGCAGGATTTTGAGAAAATGGTGGGTGATTGGGATATGGTAAGGGAATGCCACATGCTAATGGGAGAAACAGATTTTTTGCTGAAAATCGTTGCGTATGACTGGGATGATTTCCAGCGTTTCCTGACTACAAAGCTCACTCCGGCTCCAAATGTTAGCCATGTGAAAACTGCACTGTCTATTAGAACACGAAAAATCCAGCCTGGGGTGCCTGTGCTATCAGAGGCCTGAATTGCGGAAAAGCTGGCTTAGATTTCAATTAATTTTATAGAGACAACCTCATAAGGGTGTGGACCACGAGGGGTCTGTACTTCAACAGAATCTCCTTCGGCCTTTCCTATAAGTGCGCGGGCAATTGGTGATGATGTGGAAATCATTCGCTTTTCAATATCTGCCTCATAAGGCCCAACAATGATGTAGCTGGATTTCTCGTCTGTGANTTCATCTGCAATCACGACTTCGGTGCCGAAGGTTACAGTTTTTCCGGTCAGGCGAGACATATCCACAACTTCAGCACGGCTGGTCACATCTTCCAATTCCGTGATCCGGCCCTCAATAAAGGACTGCCGTTCACGGGCTGCATGGTATTCAGCATTTTCAGAAAGATCACCATGCTCGCGGGCTTCCGCAATTGCTTTAATGACGGCTTGTCGCTCGGAATGTTTCAGCGAATTAAGCTCTTCTTTCAGCCGGTCCAAACCAACCTGTGTAAACGGGATTTTTTCCATATCCAATCCTGCGGTTGCCTCAAAAACCTGCGCAAGTCATTTAGATTTAGTCTAAGACAGTTCGGACTGATTTGGCAAATAATCTTGTATTGCCCGCACATCCACCTGCTGGTCAGCGAGTGCGGCAATCGCATCAACAGCGGCCCGGCTGCCTGCGGCGGTGGTGTAATAGGGGATATTATTGGTCAGCGCTGTCTGACGCAGGGAAAAACTGTCTTTGATGGCCCCGGCCCCATGGGCAGTGTTAAAGACCAGATCAATCTGGCCAGACAGCATCGCATCCACCGCATGCGGCCTGCCTTCCATCACCTTATTAATCGGCGTGGCAGGCACATCTTCCTCTAGCAAGGCTTTTGTGGTTCCGCCTGTGGCTAGGATGTTGAAACCCATTTTCGTAAGCTTACGGCAAATCGGGATATAGGCAGCCTTATCCGCATCCTTCACAGACACAAACACCGT
The DNA here is from genome assembly GCA_002700485.1 of SAR116 cluster bacterium. Lineage (GTDB taxonomy): Bacteria > Pseudomonadota > Alphaproteobacteria > Puniceispirillales > Puniceispirillaceae > JADHLI01. The sequence continues at coordinate 9,518 of PADU01000036.1, forward strand.
CCCTGACTGCGGGAGGCGCACACCTGCACCAAGCTGGCTTTTGGCAAAGGCTCGGCCGAAATTAGCATCAATGCCCATTACCTCACCTGTTGATTTCATCTCTGGACCTAAGAACACATCAACGCCCGGGAAGCGAGAAAACGGAAATACAGATTCTTTGACCGCAACATGGGAATGCGTGGTATGGGTCAGCGCGAAGTCTGCCAGCTTCGCCCCGGCCATCACACGGGCAGCAATTTTGGCAATCGGGTTACCGGTCGCCTTGGCCACAAACGGCACAGTGCGGCTACCGCGTGGATTTACCTCCAGAAGATAAACCTCCTCATCCCTGACTGCGAACTGGACATTCATGAGCCCGATGACATTCAGCGCATCCGCAAGCGCTCTTGTCTGTGTCTGTATGGTGTCCAGAACCAGTGCAGACAGATGCTGAGGTGGCAGGATACAAGCGCTGTCCCCTGAATGAATGCCGGCTTCTTCAATATGTTCCATGATGCCAGCAATAAAGACCTCATCGCCGTCACGCAGCGCATCAACATCCACCTCAACCGCATTTTCCAAGAATTGGTCAATCAGTACTGGATTGCTGCCGGATACACTAACTGCATCACGCATATATTTGTCCAGATCAGCCATCTGCCAGACTACTTCCATGGCGCGTCCACCGAGCACATATGANGGGCGGATTACAACCGGCAGGNCAACATNTTGAGCAATAGANCGGGCTTCCGCAGCTGAATGGGCAATNCCATTCTGTGGCTGTTTCAGGNCNAGCTTTTTGATAAGCTGCTGGAAGCGTTNNCTGTCTTCNGCGAGATCAATCGCATCAGGGCTTGTGCCTAAAATAGGGATGCCTGCCGCTTCNAAGCCAGCAGCGATTTTNAGCGGNGTCTGTCCGCCCAGNTGGACAATGACGCCTTTNACACTGCCTNTTTNCTGTTCNCGCCGGATNATAGAAATGACATCTTCTTGCGTCAGCGGNTCAAAATANAGCCNGTCAGATGTATCATAATCTGTGGATACGGTNTCTGGNTTACAATTGATCATGATGGTTTCATACCCNGCCTCAGCNAGCGCATAGCAGGCATGCACACAGCAATAATCAAATTCAATNCCTTGNCCGATNCGGTTTGGGCCGCCGCCTAGGATCACTACNTTTTNGGCTNCGGTCGGGGCCGCCTCACANACNGCGCCGGCTGTGTNCTCAAAGCTGGANTATANATAGGCNGTNTCGGANGCAAATTCAGCNGCACAGGTATCAATTCNTTTATANACAGGGGTNATGCCNAGCGNAGTGCGCAGCGCGGTGACATCCTGNTCTGTNCTGCCGGACAGNANCGCCAGNCGAGCATCACCAAATCCCATGCTTTTCAGTTGGTGCAGGGTCAGCTTGTCATCTGGCAANCCCTCGCGACGTATAAAGGCNTCNGCGGCCACAATTCCNGCGATCTGTTCNAGAAACCANTTGTCCCAATGGGTGGTGGTTTGAATTTCTGCAACNCTCAGACCACNGCGCATCGCTTCTGCAATCCGCAGGATTCGGTCAGGATTCTGNCCAGAAATCCAGCCTTTTAGCNCGGCCTTNCGCNTGTTTTCATCATCTGCAGTCGGGGCGTCCTGNTCATCAAGACCACACAGGCCTGTTTCCAGNGANCGCAATGCCTTTTGCAAGGATTCCTGAAAAGACCGGCCCACCGCCATCACTTCACCCACAGATTTCATAGANGTGGATAANTCTGCCTTCGCCCCGGAAAATTTNTCAAAGGTGAAGCGCGGAATTTTNGTGACCACATAATCAATGGTTGGCTCAAAGCTGGCCGGGGTCACACCNGTGATATCATTTACCAGCTCATCNAGCCGATAGCCCACCGCCAGCTTGGCTGCCACCTTGGCAATCGGAAAACCAGTGGCTTTTGACGCTAGTGCAGATGACCGGCTGACNCGAGGATTCATCTCAATTATAATCACGCGCCCGTCTGTAGGGTTGACCGCAAACTGCACATTTGACCCACCTGTATCGACACCAATTTCGCGTAAGACTGCCAGCGAGGCATCACGCAGGCGCTGATATTCCTTATCTGTTAGCGTCAAGGCAGGGGCAACAGTAATGGAATCCCCAGTATGCACGCCCATCGGGTCAACATTTTCAATCGAACAGATGATGATACAATTATCCGCATGGTCACGCACCACCTCCATCTCATATTCTTTCCAGCCCAGAAGTGATTCCTCAATCAGAATTTCAGTTACAGGCGATAGCCGTAGCCCGTCCCGCACAATTTGTTCAAACTCCTCTGAATTATAGGCCACCCCGCCGCCTTCACCGCCAAGCGTGAAGGAAGGGCGGATAATGGCTGGCAGCCCGACATACTCAAGCGCGGCCATACCATCATCAAAGTTATTCACTGTGCGAGACCGAGCAGATTCAAGCCCTATGGAATCCATTGCCGCTCGGAATAATTTCCGGTCTTCGGCTTTTTCAATGGCCTCCGGTCTAGCTCCAATAAGCTCCACATCATATTTGTCAAGGACGCCCTGTTCATGCAAAGCCAGCGCTGTATTCAGCGCGGTCTGTCCGCCCATTGTCGGCAACAGCACATCCGGCAATTCTTTTTCGATAATCCGGGCCACCACATCAGGGGTAATAGGCTCAATATAGGTCGCATCTGCCATCACTGGGTCTGTCATAATGGTGGCGGGATTGGAATTGACCAGAATGACCCGAAAGCCTTCTTCTTTCAGTGCCTTACAAGCTTGCGCTCCGGAATAGTCAAACTCACATGCCTGTCCAATAATAATAGGTCCTGCCCCAATAATCAGAATGGAATGGATATCCTCACGACGTGGCATGTTATACACCTCACTTTCTGGTCTGTGTTATTCACCTACGGGCGGTTAGGGGAGTCAAATTCTTCTCTTACTCTTGCTCTTATTCTTGTCTGGCGGCCTTGTAGGCATCCATCAGGGTAGCAAACTGGTTGAACAAATAGCGTGAATCATGAGGCCCTGGGGATGATTCTGGATGATACTGCACACAAAAAATCGGTTTGTTTTTATGCCGCAATCCCTCAACAGAACCGTCAAACAGGCTCACATGGCTGATCTCGACCTCTTCTGGGAGGCTGTCTTCAACCACCATAAAGCCATGGTTCTGGCTGGTGATCTCAATTCGTCCTGTGTTCAGATTACGCACCGGGTGATTGGCCCCGCGATGCCCCTTACTCATCTTTACTGTTGTACCACCAAAGGCCAAGCCAGAAGCTGATGGCCAATACAAATCCCAAAAATCGGAATATTTTTTGTCAGCAGCTGGGTAATCTCCTTTTTGGCATAAGCAGCTGTCGCGGCTGGATCGCCAGGACCGTTCGCCAGAAAAATCCCGTCCGGGTGGTATGCCAGTATTTCAGCAGCTGACGTTGTCGCAGGCACCACTTTAACATCACAACCTGCAGCAGTCAGACAGCGCAGAATATTCTGCTTACAGCCATAATCAACAGCAATCACTTTATATTTGGCTGTGCGTGCATCTGCTGCCGGAGAGCTGTTGGCGCTTAATTCAAATACACTGCTGTCCCAGCCATAAACGTCTTTAGTGCTAACCTTACTAGCCAGATCCATGCCATTCAGTCCCGGCCAGCTCTTGACCATCTGCTTCAGGCTCTTTAGGTCAAACTGACCGTCTCTGCAATGACTTAAAACGCCTTTTGGGGCGCCATTATTGCGGATATGCCGGGTTAGGGCGCGTGTATCAATGCCGGCAATGCCCGGCAGATTATGGGCGGTCAACCAGCTTTGCAGATCAGATTCGGCCCGCCAGTTGGACGGGCTGGTCACCTCATTGCGGACAATCATGCCCAGCGCAAAAGGCTGGTCAGTTTCAATATCATCTCCATTGGCCCCGGTATTACCAATATGTGGGAAGGTAAAGGTGACCAGCTGGCCTGCATAGGAAGGGTCAGTTATGATCTCTTGGTATCCTGTCATTGAAGTGTTAAAACATACCTCACCAACAGCTGTCCTTTCTGCTCCGAAGCCCNGACCATAAAACANACTGCCATCCTCTAACATCAACAGGNCGGTTGGCCGAGAATGCGGGGTNAAGGCGGGCAGATGGTCAGCCTCGAATATGGCGTNAGGCATGGTTTGGCATATTTCCTGTGCTGGTTGGCAAAAAACATCGTCAGCATTCCGGCTTATNAGCAGGCGCAAGCTNCGAAGCGCTCTCTTTTTNAAANAAAGATGCTTCTGCAGGTCTGTTTCAGGTAATGCCCTTAAAAAGGAGCGTTAGCCTGTNAGNAAATGGCGTCAAGCCTGCCAAAAAGACAAAATTGNCATCGTGTACTGCATAGAGACCCTGTTGGTCAAGTCCCGTCTTGCATATCTGCCGCTTGCATATNAAGAGGGTCTTGTGTAAAACATCTCCTTTTTAAGAATCCTCTTCTGTGTGGAAATGAATGGCCGGACGCNTNATGATGTAAGGGCTGCGCAGATAAAAGCCCAAAAGGTAGGNAAGGNTAGAGGANCCAGCAGATGAAAGCAGCGGNTTGAGTAAAATGACGGATATGCGTGACACTATAGCACAGGCTATGAAACAGGCGTTGAAAGACAAAAATCAGCCGGCTCTTGGGACCATCCGCCTGATTGCAGCTGCCCTGAAAGATAGGGATATCGCCGCCCGCGGCCAGGATAAGGCAGACGGAATAACAGATGAAGAAATTCTGGCCATGCTGCAGACCATGATAAAACAGCGTCATGATTCGGTGTCCTTGTATGAAAAGGGTGGCCGTGATGATCTTGTGGCAATTGAGAAGGGTGAAATCTCCATTATCCAGCAGTTCTTGCCTGAACCGCTGTCTGAAGCAGAATGTAATGCGGCGCTGAAAATGGCTATTGCCGCAACCAACGCGGCTTCGGTCAAGGATATGGGCAAGGTCATGGCTTATTTGAGGGGCGAATATGCTGGCCGGATGGATTTTTCAACTGTCTCACAACTGGTAAAAATACGTCTGATGGGCTAACCTTTCTCTTTTTGTATCTGACGGGCAGCTGGCACGTTGGTTCACCGGTTATGTTTACGGTCCATATTTTGACTAAGGGGCAGTAAAACAGCAAAGCGAGGGTTTTTCTGTGGCGGTGACACCTGCATTTATCGATGAATTGCGCAACCGCCTGACTTTGTCTGATTTGGTGGGTCAGCGAGTTAAGCTGGTGCCTAAGGGTGGGCGTCTGGCCGGCTTATGCCCGTTTCACAATGAAAAGACCGCAAGCTTTTATGTGAACGATACGGAAGGATTTTATCACTGCTTTGGCTGCGGTGCTAATGGCGATATGATAAGTTGGCTGCGCGAGATAGATGGTCTGGAATTTATTGAAGCTGTCCACCAGCTCTGTGAAATGGCCGGCTTGCCTTTGCCTGAAAATGACCGCGCATCTGATTTTGCTGCCCAACAGCGCAAAGCCACTGTAGATGTCTGTGAGGCCGCAGCAAGGTTTTTTGTCTCCCAACTTCACACAAAAAAAGGTGCGGTCGCCTTGCACTATATCAGACAGCGCGGACTTTCTGATGATGTAATAGTTAATTTCCGGTTGGGCTATGCGCCGCGCAGTGGCCTGTTTGCGCATCTGCAACAGCGTGAATTTTCTACTGAGTTGATCAAGTCAGCCGGGCTGGTAGGCGTTTCTGATAGGGACGGCTCTGTCTATGATTATTTCCGCGACCGGCTGATCTTCCCGATTGAAGATCCTCGTGGCCAGGTCATCGGCTTTGGAGCCCGCGCGTTGGGCGAGGTAAAGCCGAAATATCTGAACTCACCTGAAAGCCCGTCTTTTGTGAAAAAATCCGTTCTTTATGGATGGAGCCGGGCCAGAAAGGCAGCACGGCGCGGTTTACCGGTGATAGTGGTTGAAGGATATATGGATGTGATTGCTGTATCCTCTTCTGGCGTGGCAGCTGCTGTCGCGCCGCTGGGCACGGCCTTGGGCGAAGATCAGTTTCGCTTGCTCTGGAAATTATCCAATGACCCTGTTTTGTGTTTTGATGGCGATAAAGCTGGACAGATAGCTGCGCAGCGTGCAATTGAACGGGTGCTTCCGCTTCTGGAACCTGGACGCTCCGTGCGGCTGGCAGTGCTGCCGGAAGGGCAGGATCCGGATGACATTCTGCGCCAAAAGGGCCCGGACTGGCTGCGCCGCATCCTTAGTTCTGCTACCGGTCTTCTTGACAGTCTCTGGGCCAGTAAGGCGGCAGACTACCATCTAGATAACCCGCGCACACAAGCCGGAGCGAAAGCAGCCTTCTGGCAGGATATGCGTGGCCTTGTTCGCAGCATTACCCATCATCAGACTCGCAGCGCTTGGGCAGATGATTTGGAACGTCGGATTACGGCGATGCGCGGGGTTACCCGCGCCGGAGGCAGCAATCGTCCGGGTCAAATGACTGCTGTGCCGCTAATGCGCCGTCCAAAAACAGGGCGTCATGTGCAGATTAAAGCGGTATTAGTCTTATTGATCCGCACACCAGCCCTGTTTTCTGACTATGCAGAAGCACTTGCAATGCTTGATTTTAACGATGAAGGTCTAGAAGCGCTAAAAAATGCGCTCATTGACAGGTTGATGAACGCACCTGACCTTGACGCCGCGGCATTAAGACATCATTTAACTACAGACGGCCATGCAGAATTGTTGAGCCAGTTGTTCGGAACGGATATGTCAGCCCGTCTTGGCAGGCTGTTAGGTGCAATGGATACAGGCGAAGTAAATGTGGCGCGGGTGCGCGTCGTTCTAGATGAAATGATAGAGCGGCTAGCCCGGAACCACAGACGTGGTTTATAAACCGCAATGCAATTCAGGCTGATGATTTGAGGGGATAGTCATGGCACGCAAGACGACAAAACAAGCTAGCACACCAGTTGCTGATCAGACAGATGACGCTCCGGTTCTGGATACCAGCAACACCGCTGTCAAGGCTCTAATCAAAAAAGGTAAGGAACGCGGCTTTGTCACCCATGATGAGCTGAATTCCGCGTTGCCTCAGGGCGAGCTTACATCCGAGCAGATTGAGGATGTGATGGCTTCTCTGTCCCAAATGGGNGTGAATGTNGTTGAGGCTACAGACGATGTNGATGCCGANGATGCAGAAGCTGAAGCNGNAGAAGGTCGTGCCTCTGGCAATNTATCTGATAATGANGTTGGCGGATCNGANGATCCGGTNCGAATGTATTTGCGCGAAATGGGNTCTGTTGAGCTNCTCAGTCGAGAAGGNGAGATCGCGATNGCCAAGCGAATTGAAGCTGGGCGNGAGATGATGATCGGCGGCATCTGTGAATCACCGTTAGCTATNCGGGNGCTTNTAACNTGGACGGAACAGGTTCGTGACGGTGTNGTNCCTTTGCGTGATATTATTGATTTGGATCTAACTTTTGTGCGGCTGAACGGCTCACCTATAGAAGATAACAGTGCCGGCATTCCCTCCGGTCAGAACTTGGCTGCTGTCAATGATGATCATAAGGATGTGGATGAAGATGATGATGATGACGAAACAGAAGAGCTTGATGATGAAGAAGAAAGCGAAGAAAGTGAAAGCCAGTCTGGCGACCGCACGGATGAAGACGATCTTGATGATATGACACTGTCCTTGGCGGCAATGGAATCTGCTGTCTATGAAGATGTAATGGCCCAGATTGCTGTGATAGAAAACATGTTCAAAAAATATGTTATCCTTCAGGATAAAAAGGTTGCTGCCGCTGCCAAGGCCAAAACTCTGACTGCATCACAGGAGAGTGACCTCGCTGAAATGAAAATACAGCTGATTGAGGAAATGCAGCATGTCTGCTTGCATAATTCACGTTTGGAGAGCCTGAGCCAGCAGCTGTCTGATCTGAATCGGCATATGACTACATTAGATGGACGTATGCTGCGGCTCACCGGTCAGTGCGGAATTTCGCGTTCCGCCTTCATGGAAAAATGGGCAGGCTTTGAAACACAAGCCAAATGGCCTGGAGAGGACGTCAAAACCAAAGGCTGGAACAAGTTGAAGGACACCCAGCGGGAGGAGATAGATGACATTATCACTAAGATGCAGCGGATCGCTTCAGATTCAGGTGTCACCATTACAGAATTGCGCCAACTAGTTAATACCATTCAGCGGGGCCAGCGTGAAGCAGCCCGGGCGAAGAAAGAAATGGTCGANGCTAATCTGCGTCTTGTGATTTCCATTGCTAAGAAATACACGAACCGCGGTTTGCAGTTCCTTGACCTGATCCAAGAGGGCAATATCGGGCTGATGAAGGCGGTTGATAAATTTGAATATCGCCGTGGTTACAAATTTTCCACCTATGCGACTTGGTGGATTCGTCAGGCAATAACAAGGTCTATTGCCGATCAGGCGCGCACCATTCGGATACCGGTGCATATGATTGAAACGATTAACAAGCTAGTTCGCACTTCCCGACATATGCTACATGAAATTGGGCGTGAGCCGACACCCGAAGAACTAGCCGAAAAGCTGTCTATGCCTCTCGATAAGGTCCGCAAGGTTCTGAAAATCGCGAAAGAGCCTATTAGCTTGGAAACTCCTATAGGAGATGAGGAAGACAGCCAGTTAGGTGATTTTATTGAAGATAAAAACGCGGTCCAGCCATTAGATGCCGCCATTCATTCAAATCTGCGTGAGACCACCACAAGGGTGCTGGCTTCACTCACCCCGCGTGAAGAACGGGTGTTGCGGATGCGGTTTGGCATTGGGATGAACACNGATCACACGNTGGAAGAGGTGGGTCAGCAATTCTCTGTNACGCGGGAACGCATCCGCCAGATTGAAGCTAAAGCCTTGCGCAAACTGAAACACCCCTCCCGCTCACGAAAATTGCGGTCTTTCTTAGAGTTTTAGAGAATAGGCATTCACTCAAGTAGATGGCTTGTATTCTTAGTCTAGCTAGCAAGGGGCTTGCCTTTTGAGGCGGTCTGCGGCAATAAGAGCGAGTCGCTCTATAAGAGATCGTTAAATGAATTCGGGGACTGTCGCTAAGGCTAGGTTAAATGTAAGGCAGAAATGCCGTGATGATGTGTGGGGCCTGTAGTTCAATTGGTTAGAACCCACGGCTCATAACCGTGTTGTTGCAGGTTCGAGTCCTGCCGGGCCCACCATTCTTTTTGATTTAGTGGTTTCGCCTTTCGCAATTTAGCTCATACTGCCTTAACTCGCATTGGCTTCGGCCGTGATTGTAGCTTGGAGGAACAGGCACTTCTCTGATCCAACTGGCACTTGATCTATCGTTTCAGACAGGCAGACCGACAGTTCGCCTACAGCGCCTGCAGCTTTTGCGCGCGCCTCTGCAGATGTCTCTGCAGCCGCTCTGGCTAATGCCAGCGCTTTCTCACGGCTTTTGACATCGTGCGGGCCTGCAGCCAGATGTACGCGGAACAGCCCGATTGATGGTTGTGTGACTAGAACCTCCACCCGTTGCCGCACGTCACCAGCGGCAGCGCCCACCGCGCCGGCTACTTCGGCATGGTCCGGCACAATCAGTTCTGCGCTCAACCGCTGAGAAATTGCTGGGTAATAGGTTGCCGCTGATGCGCCTAGCGCAACCAGAGGCAAAGATAGCTTTAGCGCAATCTCTACAGCAGTTTTTGTCCCGTCATCTGCCCTGTCCCGCCCTTTTGTAACAGCGCCACGCAACACATCAGAAGAAGAAACTAGATATTCATTCTGATTTGGCTTGTTTTTCATCTGGCCTGTTATTGCGTTTGCTGTCCTGTCATCCGCCAGCGCGGCATCCATCAGCGCAACAGCAGAATGGTTTGTCAGTGCGTCAATCACCATCCTTGCGGCTTCCAACCCGTCAGCTGCCAGTTGTGAACCTGAACCTGATTTCTGGCGCGCCAGAAGCTGTGCGCCGAGTTCTGCAGAGTAAGTGTCAAACTCGTCAAACTGGCCCAACACATGCGCCGCGTCAGTTGGCGTGAAACAGGACAGCATTACGAGTCCACGTGTGATTAACCTGTCCACGGCACCTAGCGCCACTTGTGTTGTCGCCATATCAGCCAGCGCGGCGACACCCATCTCTAAAAGCTGGTACAGTAATTTTGTCTCAGAGCGTGTCAGCCATTTTGGCACTGCCTCAGCTTTAACCATCGCCAGCACAAAGCGGCCATCTGTTCCTTGCGCAATAGCTTGTTNAGTCTGCTNGCGCAGAANTCTCTTTTATCTNTGGCTGNTGGGTGCTNAGNANGCTGAGNGGNATCGCCCGGCGNGGGCCAAGGCAGATTCCACCTTTCAAATCNCGGCNATTNACAGATACCACACNATCCNCTCCCAGNCCGAATGTGCGGATATGGGCCGCTTCNACATTTGTNCGCCAGCCTCCCACTATNGCNCCGTCAGCAGAGGTTTGCACGANGCCNCCACGTAGTCGNGCGATATCCGTTGTGGTGCCGCCAATATCCGNAACAATGACGTCTTCTTNTCCCACCAGAAAGGCGGCCCCAGAAATGCTNGCTGCCGGGCCAGACAAGACTGTTTCAACAGGGCGGGTGCGGGCATAATCCGCCTGCAACAGCGTTCCATCACCTTTTACCACCATTAAGGCACAGTTAAGTCCTAGCTGTTNTATCTGGAAAGAGGTGGATTTTATCAGCCTATCCAGCAAGCTGATCAGACGCGCATTCAGAACTGTAGTCAGAGCGCGGCGTGGCCCGCCGAGTGCATTAGACAATTCATGGCTACAGGTCACTGGTAGGCCGGTCGTCTGGCTTAAATGATCCCGTACTGCCTTTTCATGAACAGGGTTGCGGGTTGCAAAATGTCCGGCCACAGCAAAGCTGGAGACTTGTCCATCCAGTTCTGTCAGTTCTGCTGTCAGCGCTGTAATGTCTAGGACGGCCTGTTCACTCCCGTCAGGCTTATGCCCCCCAGCAATCTGCAGAACTGGATCCTGGTTTATGGCCGCTCCTAGACCGGCCCGGTTTAACACATCNGCNTCGAANCCGATTAGCACCANCGCAACCCGCCCGCCTANACCNTCAACAACGGAATTGGTGGCGAGCGTGGTTGACAGGNTNACCCGCGAAATTGCGGCTGCATCACCGCCCCATTCCGNCAACACAGNTTCAATCGCCTTGCCAACTCCAACTGACAGATCTGCCCTTGTGGTAAGAGCCTTGGCTGTGGCCAGAACAGTGCGGCTCTGCTTGTCCAACAGAACGGCATCAGTAAATGTGCCACCTGTATCAAGCCCCAGAACAAGGCTCATGCGGCCCATCCGCTCCGTTGGGCTGCTATAGTGAAAAACTGTTTAATCCAGCCCGCCACAAGTGGGGAATCTGTTTTTTTGGCAAGGCTGGCTGTTGCGGCCCTTGTGCGGTCTGTTCCGACTTTGCTCTCAATCGAATCAAGAAGTGCAGTTGAATAGCCGGCGTCAAATTCTGGGTGCCCTTGCAGACAAAGCACAGTTTGAACCCCATCTGTGGTGCAAAGGGTAAAGCCTGCTATATCACAGAAATCGCTGCTGGCCAGCCGCTCTGCTCCTTCGGGCAGGCGGGTCACCTGATCCTGATGAAAATAAATAAGCTTCACGACCGCATCATCCGGCGGCTCTGCTTTGGCAACAGGCGGGCGTTCAAATCGCGTGGGCTTTACTCCCACGCCCCAGCCATCTGGCCATTTCACAACTTCACCACCAAGCGCCTGCGCAATCGCCTGATGTCCAAAACAGATGCCTAAAAGTGGAATATCCGCGTCATACGCCTCGCGGATGAACGCCATCAGCGGGGCTATCCAGCTGTGGCCCTCATAAACGCCAGCAGCCGAGCCAGTCACGATATAGCCGTCACAGGCTCTGATGTGTTGCGGAAATGCACCATCAAGCACCCGGTAGGTCTCCAGTTTTGTCCAGCGCGGGCCTGCTTGCTCGTTCAGCAGCCGGTCAAACATTATCGGATATTCATCAAACCTGCCCTTTAGATCAGCTCGGTTTTGTCCGGTTTGCAAAATCCCAATTGTCAGATTAGACGGCGTTTCAGTCATATTATCCTTGGTCCCCTTTCTCCACCTCGCTTTTGGCTTCAATCTGCTACCCCTTGCATCGCAGTTGGCTGAGCACGGGCATCACGTCCTTTTTATCAGCTAGTATAGTCAATCCTCCAAAAGACGCATTTGTTTTTTTTGCGTCATCTGCCGTCGTTATCGGAAGAGAGGGAGGCTGCTCTGGCTTCACACCTGCCGGTTCTGCAAATACTGCAACAAATAGACCCGAAGAGCGCTAGACAGGCCGCTAGGCAGGCTGGTATTCAGACGTTTATCATCTATGGTCCGTATAAGTGCAGCTATCGACAGCCCGTCCTGTTCTGCCACCTGTCTCAGCAAAGCCCAAAACTCCGGCTCCAGCGAGATGGAGGTGCGATGCCCATGCAGGGTGACGGAATAACGTCTAATCATCTTCTTGTATTCTGCTTGCCGTAAAAGACTAGTCTGGTGACAATTTCAGTGTGGGCGGTGCGGACAAACTGGTCAACCATCTGAACCTCTTCCAGCTGCCAGCCTGCTGCAACCAGAACAGCGATATCTCGAACAGCTGTATGCGGATTGCAGGACACCATCACGATATCTGGAACAATAGCGGGAACGCTGTCTGGCGCATCCTCGTAAAGAAGATCTGCAAGCGCAACCAACTCGACAGTCTGTGCTGTCGCCCCCTGGCGCGGTGGGTCAAGCAGGATCAAATCAAATCCCGGCTCACCTTTTGCTGTGCAAAACTCTTCTGCACGCACTGGGGCAACTGCCAGATCACGACTGTGGGTACTGCACGATGCTCCAAGCCCTGCTGCCCGTGTTGCTGCCAGAAGGCTGTCAATAGCTGAGCGGTCTGCCTCATAGCATGTCACTATGGCTCCGTTACCCAAGAGGGGTAGGGTAAAGGTTCCAACCCCGCAATACAGATCCATAACCCGCAAAGGCCGGCCGGTCTGCAACCTGTCTGTGCGGGCTGCAGCTGACCGCAGAACAGCTTGTATTAATGCGGTTTCAGCTTCTGTACTGGCCTGCAAAAAACACCCTGGTGACGGATACAGGTTATGGCCGCCAACCGCTCTTTCAAGCTGCAGAACAGCCGGCGTTTTTTCGGCTAGCAGCAGCGGGATATCAGTCCCTGGTTGGCGTACGCAGAGACGGCAGATCGGCAGGCCGTCCAGCTCTGCGGCCAAAGCCGTCAGCACCTTATCTGCCAGAGTCTCATCTGGCAGCAGCAGGATATCCGCTCCACTGCTCAGCAGATTGATCGCGATTTGTCCACTCTGTCCTGCAGGCAAATGCGGGGCGACCCAGTCATGAAGTTGTGTGACAAGCTGTTTTAGCTCTGTCTGCAACACGCCGCAGGTTTCCAGCGGATAAATGAAATGCGAAGCACGTCCGGTAAAGCCTACGATAAAGGCCTGCGCCGTCTGCCGGTAAGACAGGCGCACCCTCCGGCGCCCTGACATCTGTGTCCAGATAGGTAGAACAAATGGGTGCGCCATTAAATTGGCTTTTCCAAAGCCACCCTTGTCAAAAACACGCTCCAGCTGATTCAGTTTCCAGTCCTGATAGGCAGCTTCGTTCATATGCTGCAGGCTGCAGCCACCACAGCCCTTAAGCCCNGCAAAAACGTCACAGNCGGGCGCAGAGCGAGANGGGTTNGGTNTNAGNAGNTNAACCAGCTCNGCTGTNAGACCCTGACCTGTNACCTGCTGGGGCTTGACTCGTACCTGCTCGCCNTCAAGACTGCCNGGCACGTAAAACGGCCAGTCTTTAGTNTCATGCCCGACTGTGTAANTTGCTGAGCTAATGCCATCACCGCGGCTCCCCACAAATCTNATGGTCANATCGATTTCAGGGGCATTACGCGGCAGGCGTNAAGCTTTGGNTGGCTTCTGTTTNAACCTCTGCCTGCCCACTCTACGATTTTTGGGCCTGCCTTTGNTTGCATTCGGGCGTCTCATAATCTGGCCTCTTATCAACTTACAAAGGGGTTTTTTTGCTTGTCACCTTATCCAAATAACTGCAGGCGGTGATCTCGTCAGCAGCTTTCTGTGCATGCCAAGCAGCTGGCCATGCTTCCAAACAAGNCCTAATAGGCCCGTTTGCCCGCAAATAGGGCGGCCTCATGCAGTGCGGCTTTTACAGGCCCATCTGGAATCACAGATAGGGCTTGAATGGCGCTAACCGTCTCTGCGCGGGCGTAAGACAGAGCGTTCTCAATCGCATTATGACGCCCCAATAGCTCGCGGGCTTTATCAAGATCCCCGTCTTGAATAATGTTGTCTCCTAATGTGCGTTTCCAGAAGGCCCGCTGGACGTCATCAGCCCCTTGCCAGGCCAGAATGACGGGCAGGGTAATTTTGCCTTCATGGAAATCATCTCCGCCATTCTTGCCCAGATGGGTAGGGTCAGCCCCATAATCAAGCGCGTCATCACAAATCTGAAAGGCCATGCCCAAATGCAGTCCATAGTGATGCATAGCTGTGGAAAGGGCCTCGTCCGCGCCTCCAACCCGCGCGCCAGATTCTGCAGCCGCAGAAAATAAAGTTGCTGTCTTGTTTGTAATCATCGAAAGATAATCATCTAAGCTACTGTCAGGCGCGCCAGCCATGGTCATCTGTTTTACTTCGCCCTCAGTAATTCGCGCAGAGGCAGATGATAATAGACCGAGAACGGCCAGATCATTTGTCTCCACCATAAGCTCAAACGCGCGGGCAAACAGAAAGTCGCCGACCAGAACAGACGCTTCATTACCCCACAGCGCGTTGGCTGTGTCGCGGCCGCGTCGTCGGTCTGATTTGTCGATAACATCATCATGCAGCAGTGTGGCGCTGTGAATAAATTCAACCGCAGCTGCAAGCTGAAGAACAGAAGCTGGTGCGCTTTGGCCTTTACTGGCCGCCAATGCGCCGACTACGCATAACATCGGCCGCATCCGCTTGCCCCCAGCTGCGATAAGGTGACTTGCTAGTTTAGGGATAAGAGGCACATCTGATGCCATCCGGGCCGTAATTATATCATTTATCCGCGCCATTGAAGGTGCGCAGAGGGTGAGCAGTTTTTCCAGCGACGCAAGGGGTGGCTGTTGAGTTTTTCGATCGGCTAGGTTCATATCAAATCGATAAAAATATCTACAAGACATTCCTTCTAAAACTAAAAGTTTTTTTACCTTTTGTGTTGATAGGCTGATTAACACAGCTTGTGCAAGCAAAAACAGATTTCTCTTTCAGTACTTGGAAAAACAGTGTTTCTATCAGATAATGAAGTCTATGGAATGTCTTGTAAAAACAACTGACCTGGTCCGCCTGACCCTTTTGCAGTCCTTATTGTCTGATGCGCAGATACCGTATCAGATTTTTGATCAGCATATTTCTTCACTGGAGGCAGGAATAGGTGTCTTCCCGCGGCGAATTATGGTGAGTACAGGCTGGTTGCGGCCTTCCCGTAACCTTTTAGCTGATGAAGGCCAGCTCTACGATGACTGATGCGACTGCTGCAGCGCTGGTGACCACAGATGACAGTTTTTTATCTGGTAAGGTGCATCTGCGCCAGCCGCGTGACGGCTACCGTGTAGGTACAGATGCAGTCATGCTGGCGGCCAGTATTAATACAGGAGTGGTGTCCAAAGAACAAACCAGCAGACATGCAGAGCAGTGCAAACGACTGTTGGATATGGGGGCAGGCGTTGGCGGCATATCACTGGCGGTCTGTCAGCGGTGCGCAAATGCACATATCACAGCAGTTGAAAAGGACCAGGCTAACTTTGATTTGCTGAATTATAATATTTCTGCAAATGACAAGACAGCGGTTATCCGCCCCCATCTAGGCAATGTGCTGGCGCTACCGTCTGTGTTGCGAGATTCGTTCGATCATGTGTTTGCCAATCCGCCGTTTCATCACGGCTCAGACTTGCCTTCCAGTTCGCGCCGCCGGCGTGAGGCACATTATGCTGATGAAGTGGCCCTGTCCGACTGGGTTGCTTCTGCCTTATGGGCTGTAAAATCAAAAGGCAGGGTCAGCTTTATCGTCCGAGCTGACCGGACAGATCAAGTGATTCGGGGCTTGAGTGATGGCGGTGCTGGTGAGGTCTTATTGTACCCTTTATGGTCTCATCGCAGCAGCCCGGCTATACGAGTGATCATTACGGCCCGTGCAGGCGTAAAGGGGGCGATGGCAATCCTGCCTGGCCTAGTTTTGCATCATCCCAGCGGGGCTTTGACGCCAGAAGCCCGCCGAGTTATGAAGGGGGAGGGGTTGCTGTTGCGCCATCCTGCAACAACACACCTCCAGGCCTAGAATAAGACTTGCCTGAATAGGAAACGAGATGAAGTCATTTTTACAAAAGCTGATGTTCTGGAAGTCGCGCGTGCCGCGTGTTGCCTTAGTTCGGCTGACAGGGATTATCGCAGCTGGAAGCAGTCCGCTTAAACGCAGCCTGAATCTGGACAGTATTGATCCTGTGTTGAAAAAAGCGTTTGGCATGCGCCGGATCAAAGCTGTGATTTTAGTGATTAACTCGCCTGGCGGCTCGCCTGTACAATCAGCGCTTATCGGCGCACGCATCCGTCAATTGGCCAAAAAACATGATGTGCCTGTGCTGGCCTTTTGTGAAGATGTGGCCGCATCCGGTGGCTATTGGCTGGCTACGGCTGCGGATGAGATTTTTGCAAATAATGCCTCTATCATTGGCTCTATTGGGGTGATTTCTGCTGGATTCGGCTTCCCACAAGCACTTGAAAAGCTGGGTGTTGAACGGCGCGTTTACACCTCGGGTAGGTCAAAATCAATGCTAGACCCGTTCCGGCCTGAAAAAGAGGAAGATGTGCAGTATTTGCAAAGGTTGCAGTCTGACATTCACCAGACCTTCATTGACCAAGTCAAGTCTCGGCGTGGAGGCCGTCTGGATGCATCTGAGGATGAGCTGTACAGCGGTCAGTTCTGGACCGGGGTAAAAGCGCGTGAACTTGGTCTTGTAGATGGTCTGGGCACCATGCATGATATGCTGGCTGACCGTTTTGGTGACGAGCTGGAGATTGTGGCCGTTCAGCCAAAGCGCCAGTTTTTCTCGTTTTCCGGTCCGGCAGGTGAGGCTGTTGGCAGGGCGGGCGCAGACCATCTGGTTGCTCATCTAGAAGAGCGCAACTACTGGCAGCGCTACGGTCTGTAGCCAGATGCGGGTGCAAAGGTCACAATAAAAGGGTTTTGCGATATGTTTTCTGGTCCGAAATTATTGCTTCTGTTTGCAGTTTTGTGGCTGGTCTGGTTGGTTTTCCGCCTGATTGATAGACGTAATTGGACATTGAATGCTGGTCAGGAAAAGACAACAGAAAAAAAGGCTGACAGCTTTGTTGAGCTTACAGAATGTGAAGGATGTGGAGCCTATGTCACAGCGGCAGGGTGCGACAATTCTGACTGCCCTGTGAACAGTTGATTTTTATGTGGAGTCTCTCTACTGTCCCGCTCATGATTGCGCCACGGTGTTCCTTCTGAATGTTAAACTTCCTGTAACTGATGAAAACTGATTTTCAATCGATCATTCTTAATCTGCAAAGCTATTGGGCAGCAAGGGGCTGTGTGATACTCCAGCCTTATGACATGGAAGTTGGGGCAGGCACNTTCCATCCCGCAACAACCTTGCGTTCGNTGGGTCCAGACAAAGTCTGGAAGACAGCCTATGTGCAGCCATCGCGGCGGCCGACAGATGGCCGTTATGGTGAAAATCCAAATCGTCTTCAGCATTATTATCAGTTCCAGACCATCATGAAACCGTCTCCGCCCGACAGCCAGCAACTCTATCTTGGGTCATTGGAAGCAATTGGGTTGGATGTAAACGCACATGATATCCGCTTTGTTGAAGATGACTGGGAATCTCCAACTCTGGGGGCATGGGGACTGGGCTGGGAAGTCTGGTGTGATGGGATGGAAATTTCACAATTCACGTACTTTCAGCAGGTTGGCGGGCTGGAATGTAATCCAGTGCCGCTAGAACTGACCTATGGACTGGAACGTTTGGCGATGTTCATTCAGGGGGTGGAAAATGTCTATGATCTAGACTGGGATGGCGTACCATCAGATGAGGGCGGGAAGAGTTACGGTGATATTTTTCACCGAGCCGAAGTTGAATTTTCGGCTTTCAATTTTGAACATGCCACCATAGATGTTCTTTTCCAGCATTTTAAGGATGCAGAAGCTGAATGCGCTTTACTGCTAAATCGCCAGCTGGCGCTACCCGCCTATGATCAGTGCATGAAAGCAAGCCATTTGTTTAATTTGCTTGATGCTAGAGGCGTGATCTCGGTCAGTGAACGNCAGGCTTACATCGGANGGGTTCGGACACTTGCCAAGGGCTGTTGTGAGACATGGGTCGGCAAAGCTGAGGCCAGCCAGCAGGATGAACCTAGATGAGCGTGTTGTTTGTCGAAATAGGCTGTGAGGAGATCCCGGCACCGCTGCAGGTAAAAGCCGTTAATGTGCTGTGTGATAATTTATGTGGCCGGCTAGTAGCATTGGGCTTTACGGCAGAGCAGGGGCGCGTGGCTGTCAGCCCGCGTCATATGGCTGTTGAAATTACCGGCCTTGAAACGGCTCTGCCTGATGCGCAGAAAGACAGGCGGGGCCCGCGCATAGATGCTCCGGATAAGGCGATTGATGGCTTTTGTCAATCAACAGGCCTAAGCCGAGAACAGCTTGTCAAGCGCCAGACCGAAAAAGGAGCCTTTTATTTTGCGGTGATGCAGCAGCAAGGCGCAGTATTGGCGGAATGTCTGCAGACAGTGATTGCTGAGACTGTAACCAATTTTCCTTGGCCAAAAAGCCAACGCTGGGCAGAGACAAGCTTGACTTGGGTGCGCCCACTTCATTCGGTGAATGTGCTTGTGGATGGTCAGCCTATTGCTGGCTGGATTGACCTTGGCGGGGCAAAGCGCATAGCCTTCGGTATGACAGCCATGGGTCATCCCTTTTATCCTGCTGATCCGGTCAGCCTGTCTGATTTTGACAGCTATGTTGCAGCCATGAAAGATGTTCACGTGCTGGTTGATCATGAAGATCGAAAAGCTCGTATTGCGGACCAGCTTGAAAACGTTGCTGCCACAAAGCAGCTGCAGCCAGTTGCCGATGATAACCTTTTAGACGAGGTCACCGGTCTTGTTGAATGGCCGAATGTTATCATGGGCCAGATTGAGACAGAATTTATGAGTCTCCCGCCTGAAGTTTTGGTTACATCCATGCGGGTGCATCAGAAATTTTTTGCGCTCTCACAAAAAGGGGCAACGGAAAATCTGGCGCCTTTTTTTATGACCGTAACAAACCGGCGTTCAGATCTTGTGAATGATAAGTTAATTGCTGCGGGCAATGAACGAGTTTTGCGCGCGCGTCTGGCAGACGCTAAATTTTTTTATGAGCAGGACAAACAAACACCTCTGGACAGTCTAGCGGAAAAGCTTAAGGCTATTACTTTTTATGAGGGGTTAGGCAGCGTTGCTGACAAAGCTGAACGGATGGCAGCCCTTGCCGGGGCCATTGCAAACCACCTTGATGCAGCTGACCCGGGTACAGCGCGCCGTGCCGCAGTATTGGCCAAGGTTGATCTGGCCTCAGAAATGGTCGGTGAATTTCCTGAATTGCAGGGCATAATGGGCGGTTATTACGCTACTGCTGCAGGTGAGGCAACTGATGTGGCAGACGCTCTGACGCAGCATTACCGCCCGCAAGGCCCGTCTGATGAGATTCCTGCTAGCCTGTATGGGCAGATTGTAGCACTAGCAGATAAGATTGACACGTTAACCGGCTTTTTTGGCATCGGGTCCAAGCCAACAGGTTCACGTGATCCCTTCGCCCTGCGGCGAGCTGCTTTGGGTGTTCTGCGCATTATTGACGAAGGCAATCTTGATCTGTCTATTGATGCGTTGCTGGCTGATGCTACTGCTCTCCACAAATCTGCCGGGCACAGGGTTGATGCCGATAATAAAGATGCAGCAGCTCACCATGCTGACCTGCCCGAATTCATTCTGGATCGCTTGCGAGTCAGCTTACGGGAGTCTGGAATTAAACATGACGTGGTGGCAGCAGTGCTTGCTATGGCTCCGGAGGGTGCCGTTGGAAATGTCCGCTTGTGGCGGCGGCTGGCTTCAGCATTAGACAGTTTTCTGTCTTCAGATGACGGCAGATTATTTGTTGGTGGCTGGAGACGTGTGTCTTCATTGTTGGCCGCAGAAGAAAAGAAAACAACAAATTTGTCTTTGCAGGTAGATGAAGACTTGTTTGTTGATCAGACAGAAACAGATTTGTATAAGGCGGTTCATCTGTTGCCCAAAAGTAATGGCCAAGATGAACCAGCCATTTTGTCTGCCATGCAGGGTCTAGCATCGCTATCTGGGCCAATAGACCGGTTTTTTGATNCGGTTGTGGTAAATGCAGATGAGGATACTGTTCGGTCAAACCGGTTGGCCCTGTTGGCAGCTGTGCGGGCCAAGATGCTGGTAATTGCAGATTTCAGCCAGCTTGAGGGTTGAATATATAGGAAGCCTAGAGGCAGATGNGGGTTTTTGTTAATGGTTGTAAACGCTGAAAGGGCGGGGACAAAAATAATGACAAAATGGGTTTATTNTTTTGGAACACAGGCATGTGATGGCGACGCGTCATTAAGGAACCTTTTGGGAGGTAAAGGCGCTAATCTGGCAGAAATGGCCANGCTGGGTCTGCCTGTGCCGCCCGGCTTTACTATTACCACAGAGGTCTGCACCCATTATTATGATAATGACCACAGCTATCCGGATGCGCTCAAATTACAAGTTGAGGCCGCCTTGACCAAAATTGAGGCAGAGACAGGTCGTAAATTTACTGATGCTNANAATCCGATGCTCTTATCCGTCCGCTCTGGGGCTCGGGCCTCTATGCCCGGCATGATGGACACAGTGTTAAATCTGGGTCTGAATGATGCTAGTGTGGCTGGTTTGGCCGCTGCGAGTGGTGATGCCCGTTTTGCTTATGACAGCTATCGCCGCTTTATACAGATGTATGGCGATGTGGTTTTGGGTGTTAATCATGGCTTGTTCGAGGATGCGTTGGAAGACCTCAAGCTCTCAAGTGGTCTTTTTCAGGATACCGAACTTACAGCTGAGCAATTGGCCAATTTGACAGATAGTTATAAGCAGATTGTGATGGATGAAACCGGTGCGCCATTCCCGCAGGAGCCGATGAAACAGCTTTGGGGAGCGGTAGGGGCAGTATTTGCCAGCTGGATGAATAACCGTGCGATAACCTATCGCCGCCTGAACGAAATTCCGGCAGCCTGGGGTACGGCTGTGAATGTGCAGGCTATGGTGTTTGGCAATATGGGTGCAGATTGCGCAACAGGTGTTGCTTTCACTCGTAACCCGTCAACAGGCGAAAATTTATTTTATGGCGAGTTTTTGGTCAATGCGCAGGGTGAGGATGTGGTTGCTGGTATTCGCACACCGCTGCCGCTGACCAAGGCAGCGCGTCTAGCTGGTGGTACAAGTGAAGCTTCATTAGAAGAAGAAATGCCAGAGGTGTTTGCCCAGCTGGTTGCGGTCCGCGAAAAGCTTGAACGCCATTATGGGGATATGCAGGATCTGGAATTCACAGTCGAAAAGCATAAGCTGTATATGCTGCAAACCAGAAGCGGCAAACGTACAGCTGAGGCTGCGCTCAGGATTGCCGTTGAAATGGCTGATGAGGGGCTGATCACAAAGAGTGAGGCTGTGAGCCGCATAAATCCTGAATCGCTTGACCAACTTCTGCATCCGACACTTGATCCGGATGCCCAGCGCGTCTGCCTAGGACGTGGTCTTCCAGCTTCACCCGGGGCAGCATCTGGAACTATTGCACTGACTGCTGATGTAGCAGAGGCCCGGGCTGGCCGGGGGGAATCTGTGATTTTAGTGCGGGTTGAAACCAGCCCTGAAGATATCCATGGCATGCATGCTGCAGCTGGTATCTTGACAGCCCGTGGCGGCATGACAAGCCATGCTGCTGTGGTTGCACGAGGTATGGGCCGGCCCTGTGTTTCGGGGGCAGGTGAAGTGCGCATCGACTTGGCATCCGGCAAGGTCTTTATCGGTGATGCTCAATTAAAAGATGGAGATATGATTACGGTTGATGGCGGTGTGGGCGAGATTTATCAGGGTGAAATCGCCAAGATACAGCCACGACTATCTGGGGCGTTTGAAGTGCTGATGGGTTGGGCGGACAGCCTGCGCAGGATGAAGGTGCGCACAAATGCAGAAACCCCGGCAGATGCCCGCATGGCCCGCGACTTTGGGGCAGAGGGCATTGGCCTGTGCCGGACCGAGCACATGTTCTTTGATGCTGACCGGATCGTTACAATGCGGGAAATGATTATGGCAAGTGACAGTGCTGGGCGCCAGGCAGCATTGGAAAGATTATTGCCGATGCAGCGGCAAGATTTTATTGAACTGTTTGAGATCATGTCGGGTCTGCCGGTGACTATCCGCCTGCTTGACCCGCCGCTTCATGAATTTCTGCCCCATTCAGATACAGAGCTCGAAGATGTGGCCAAGGCATCAGGCATATCTATTGAGACAGCCCGGCAACGGGCCTTACGACTGAAAGAATCTAACCCGATGCTGGGGCATCGGGGATGCCGGCTGGCGGTCACCTATCCTGAGATTTGTGCCATGCAGGCTAAAGCGATTTTTGAAGCTGCGGTGCACGTGNCCAAATCGTCTGCCGCGCCGATACCAGAAGTGATGATACCGCTGGCAGCGACAGCTGCCGAAATTTCNATTTGCCGCAAAATAATTGATGAGGTGGCCANAGATGTATTTGCCACAGCTGGACAGGATGTTTCTTATATGGTGGGTACCATGATTGAACTGCCGCGGGCAGCTGTCTGTGCTGACCAGTTGGCTGTTGAAGCCGAGTTTTTCTCGTTCGGGACGAATGATTTAACTCAGACAGCTCTGGGAATCAGCCGAGATGATGCCTCCAATTTTATGCATGCCTACCAAGAAGCGGAAATCTATGAAATAGATCCGTTTGTTTCCATTGATGTTGATGGCGTTGGCCAGCTAGTGCAGATGGGTGCTGAAAAAGGCAGGACTGTGCGCGATGATATCAAGTTAGGGATTTGTGGTGAACATGGCGGTGATCCGAAATCAGTTGCCTTTTGCGAGACAGTTGGACTTGATTATGTCAGCTGTTCGCCTTTCCGAGTGCCGATTGCCCGTCTGGCCGCAGCACAGGCCAGCTTGAAGACAGATTGACCTTTTTTACTGGCCCGTAAGTTTCAAGGGACAAGGACCATAATAAATTACCCCTGCCACAAGACAGCGGCAGGGGTTTTTCTTGGATTACAAAAGCAAAGGTTAAGATGCCTTTTTGCGCTTATTGATATCGAGCAGCTGTCCTGCTGAATTGATTTCAATCTTTTGGGGCTTCATCGCTTCTGGTATCTCGCGCACCAAATGGATATGCAGCAAGCCATCTTTTAATTCGGCTGTCTTGATGTGGATGAAATCATCCAGCTGGAACCGGCGTTCAAACTGGCGAGCTGCAATGCCGCGATATAAGATTTCACGGCCCTCATCATTTTCCTCCGGCTGAATGCCGGTGATGGTCAGCACCTGTTCATGCAGAGTGATCTCGAGATCGGCATCGCTGAACCCGGCCACAGCCATGGTAATCCGGTAAGTAGCTTCCCCTTCTTTTTCGATATTGTAAGGGGGCCAGTTCGGCTGAGATGGACCCTGCGTAGTCTTGGCAAGGCTGTCCATCAGATGGGCCATACGGTCGAGTCCGATGCTGGACCGGTAAAAGGGGGTTAAATCAAACTGTGTCATATCGATGCTCCTTTTCAGTTTAAGCAAGCGTTTGTGGAATTTCTCTAGCCCCCGCTTTTGCGGCAAGTCAGATGAAATAAAGAGGGAACCAGATTTAAGTGTGTCAATCGCCAGAGATGCCATAACGGCCACCTTTAGCGGGTCTGCTTGTTCTGAATCCCTTAGTTGGTACTTGGGAAGTTGTATTTGTTTTGTCAAGGCGGGGAATGAACAGACGCCATTTGTGAGCGGACAGCGGGCTTAAGAGCAAAAAAGCAGGGTCTTAAGCCCCGCCTTTTTTTTCTAGCTAGCTTAGCCGCCGAGATTTCCAAACCTTTTATTGAATCGGGCAACTTGTCCTTCTGCGCCTAGCACACGCTGTTGCCCTGTCCAAGCTGGATGGTTTAGCGGATCAATTGACAGGCGCATCTCATCGCCTGGCTTGCCCCAAGTTGATTTGGTTGATCGCTTAGACCCATCCGTCATGACCAGCGTGATCTCATGATAGTCTGGGTGGATATCTTTTTTCATTGTCTGTCTCTTGTAACGTGCACACAGCGTCTAAGCGCATTCAAGTTTGTATCTGCATTAAGAAAGCGGTATACCCCTATTGCGTCTTGAGTGCAAGTTTTTTCGAATTACACCCATCAGTTCCGGTCTATTTTATGTCAGCTTCTGATTCTCGCCAGTGCCAACGTACTCAGACAGATTATCAACTGTCTGTGCTAGCTGTATTCTGGCCCTATATCCGGCCTTGGCGTGTGCAAGTGGCCGTTGCAACAGCGGTCCTAGTTATTGTGGCTCTCGTATTACTGTCCCTTGGGCGCGGGCTAGCCTACCTAGTGGACCAAGGCCTTGGAGCAGGTGATCCGGNGCTGCTGGACAGGGCTGTTCTCATCACTCTTGGTCTTGGCTTTGTCATTGGTATGGGCAGTTATCTAAGAATGTCTATTCTCAATTATGTTGCCGAACAGGTCATGACATCTGTGCGCCGAGCCTTGTTTTCGCATGTATTGACGCTGCCCCTTCACTGGTTTGAAACCGCCAAGACAGGTGATGTGCTGGCCCGTCTGAATGCAGACACAGCTGTTGTGCAGACTGTACTGGCATCAACCGTATCTATGGCTGTACGGAATGTGATTTTGTTGACTGGCGGGCTTGTTCTGGTTGTGCTTTCCTCTGCGAAGATGTCTGTGGTTGTAGCGGCTGTTGTGCCAGTTGTGGTGATTCCATTGGTGGTTTTAGCCAAGCGGTTGCGGGTGGCATCGCTGGCTGCCCAGAATGCGCTGGGAGAGGTCTCTGCCGAGGCTGAAGAGAGCCTGACAGGCATTCATACGGTGATGTCATTTGCTCAGAACGAACAGGTGATGTACAGGTTTGAAAAGCGGTTGAAACAGGCTCTGCTAGAGGCTCTGTCGCGGGTGCGTCTGCGTGCGGCTTTATCTGGTTTTGTCATCTTTATGGTGATTGCAGGTGTTGCTGTCATTCTGTGGATAGGTGGGCGTGACCTGCTTGCTGGGACGATATCCGCAGGCGATTTATCCTCTTTCATTTTCTATGCCTTTCTGGTTGCCTCCTCGACAGGCAATCTGTCAGAGCTGGGCGGTGAATTGCAGCGGGCAGCTGGCGCAGCAGACAGGATTGCCACGCTGCTGGCGGTTGCCCCGCAACCTGATGAGGCCCAGAAACATTTGTCTTTAGAGCCCTCAGATAAAGGGATAACAGTTGCCTTTACTGATGCTGGTTTNACTTATCCAGGACGGCCAGNTGTGCCGGTTCTNGAAAATATCAGTTTTACAGCTGAGCCTGGNCAGAAAGTGGCGATTGTTGGTCCCAGCGGNTCGGGTAAAACAACCTTGTTTCAGCTNNTGCTGCGATTCTATCCGCTGCAGACTGGTCAGATTGCCCTTAATGGCGTGGATGCCAGTCAAGTTGGGCTGGCCGAGTTGCGCAGCTTCATTGGGTTGGTGCCGCAGGAGCCAGCGCTGTTCTCGTTAACCATTGCTGAAAATATTGCGTTTGGCCGCCCAGATGCCAGTCGCGAAGAGATTAAGGCAGCAGCCAGACAGGCTGCCGCACATGATTTTATACAACGCCTTGATGGCGGCTATGATGCGCTGGTCGGTGAAAAGGGCGTGCGCTTGTCAGGTGGGCAGCGTCAACGCATTGCCATTGCCCGAGCGATTTTATGTAACCCGGCCCTGTTATTGCTGGATGAGGCAACATCAGCTCTTGATTCTGTATCTGAAGCANCTATCCAGAGAGCTTTGCAGGAATTGACNGTAGGGCGGACCAGCCTGGTGATTGCGCACCGTCTGTCCACAGTNATTGATGCGGATAAGATTATCGTTATAGCTGAAGGGCGAATTGTTGCCAGTGGCCGTCATGAGGATTTGATGGTCAATTCTGATTTGTATCGTGAGCTTGCCGCACGTCAGCTTGGCTGATGGTCTGCCTGTTTATTTTTCAGTTTGAATGCTAGCACACAACAATTGTGTTTGNGTGGTGAAGGTCTGCCTGCTAGATGCCGTCGAATGTGCCTCTTCCTTTTTGGATCATCTTCAAAGAATGATAGCATTAATTCTTTTTGTCGGAGGCAGGACAGCAGNCCTNGCCTGTNGCTTTTGCCAAGGCAGNGCCCTNCACTTCTTACTGCATGCGCACGGTTTGTGTTAATTTCAGCTCTATGCGGCGGTTTTTCTGACGGTCAGCATCAGATTTACCAGAGGTGATTGGCTGGAATTTACTATAGCCGGTTGCAGCCAGTCGCTCTGATGGGACACCCCGGTCAACCATAAAGCGGACAACGGACAATGCCCGTTCCGTGGATAAATCCCAATTGTCTGTGTAGACCCCGGATACGGGAATATCGTCTGTATGGCCCTCAACCTGGAGGATCCAGGGAATATCAGATGGAATGTCGGCAATAATCTGCATNATAGCATCAGCGNNCTGGCCAAGCTGAGCCTGGCCTTCAGGGTTGATGCTGGCTTGTCCGGGTGCAAATAAAACTTCTGACTGGAAGACAAAGCGGTCACCCACAACTTTAATATCGCTCCGCCCTTCCAGAATCGTGCGCAGACGGCCAAAAAACTCTGACCTGAACCGTTGCAGTTCCTGAACCTTATTAGCAAGTGCTGCATTCAGCTCTTTACCCAGATTGGCGATGGCAATTTTATCTTTTTTGCTCTGTTCCTGCTTTTCTGACAGCAGAGTGCGCAGCCTCGTGAGCTCAGACCGCAGTGACTGCATCGCCGCTGTCAATCTATCAATTTCAAGGCGAGCCTGTTCAGANTGTTTCTGTTCTGCTGACAAATCAGTCGCGGCTTGCTTCAGGGATTGTGTCTTTTGGTCAAGAAACTTCGACATCTGTTCAAGTTCACGTTTCTGCTCTGCTGTTTGCGCGGATAGGGTTGTCAGCTCTGTTGTTAGGCGGAGCCGTTCAGTTGCCAAGCTGTTTTCAAGGGTGGTGGTCTTTGTTTTTTCATCTGTAAGCTGGGCGGTCAGGCTGCTCAGCTGGGCGGTCAGCAGACTGTTCTGGTTTTCAGCCATTTCCAGCTGAGCCTGAGTTCTGGCTAGATCCGCAGACAAAACGGCGCCCGCCTCACGTTCAAGTGACAGTAGGTCACCCAGCATCGCAAGTTCTTCGCGCAGGATAATAAGGCTTTCATCTTGTCCGGATAATCGGTATGCCAAGTTTGCCTGAATCAGAACAAAGACCATCAGAACAAAGACAAAGACCATCAACAGGCTGGCTAGCGCGTCGACGAACCCGGGCCAGGTAAAATCACCTGCACGTGTGCGGTTGCCTAAACGCGAAAGAGCCATTTTTATNGNCTCCTATGGTACAGCTTTAACTGTTNTGCCAGNTTTGTCTTTACCAAATTTCTCTGTGCGTCATGTCATTTCTTGCCAGCTAGCTTTACTATAGCCGTTGATAAGGCCCGTAATTCAGTACTGACTGTTTCTTGCTGCAATCGTGCTTTTTCATCCAGAGAAGAGGTGAGTTGCTGAATTTGGATATTCAGCTGTGCCAACTGTTCACGCAAACGTCTATCATCTGCCATCTGTTCGGAAAGAACAGCAAGTGTTGTGTTCAGACTGGTAATCTGGCGCGTTTGTTCGGTTCGGTCACGCTGCGCTGCGTCTATTGCGCTAGCTAGCGTGATCATCGCTCGCGCGCCTTCTTCACTTAATCCCTGCGCTAGGGCTTGCTGCCCGCCATCAGAACGACTGGAGGTCTGATCGCTGAATTTTGCAAACGCTGATAGCCAGTCTTCAACCTCATTGAAAAACCGGCCCATCGCTTGGCCAAGCTGCAGGTCAAGAAAACCTATGACCAGACTGCCGCCCAGACCAAACAGCGAAGAGGAAAAGGCTGTGGCCATGCCAGCCAGCGGGGCATCCAGCCCGTTGCGCAACTGGCTCATCATGGCTTCAAAATTAGTGCTGCTGAGGTCAAGGCCGCCCACAACGCGGCCAACAGACCCGATCGTCTGCAACAACCCCCAGAATGTGCCCAAGAGGCCTAAAAATACAAGAAGGCCGATAAAATAACGTGATATTTCACGTACCTCATCCAGCCGAGCCGCGACCCCGTCAAGGACTGAACGCAGAGATAAAGCGGAAAGCTGACCATCCTCACTTGCATCTGACAGCATCACATGAACGGTAGCCAGCAGGACCGGTCGGGGTGCAGACTGGCTGATGGTGTTTGTTTTTTGAATATCACTGAGCCATTTGGCTTCTGGAACCAATCGCCANGTCTGTCTGAAAATAAAGGCAACNCCAATCAGNGCGGTNGCNACNATCACGCTGTTAAGGGCTANATTGCCNGAAAAGGCTGATGCCAGCTGATTGAATAATAGGCCGATNATAANAAGGGTCACCGCCAGGATAACCACCATGCGCAGCATNTANCTGCGCGGATCTGTCATGCGCGCTTTCATTNGTGTCCCGCCTNTATTNNTCTGGCCTCTTATAATCNATCACTGCANNGCAGGGATNGTNACNCTTACTCANATGGTAATCCTGACACCCAATAATGGCAAGACTATGAACGGAGGCGAGGTGNGGCCCAAAAACAGGTCTTGCCGNGCAGAATTTTAANTTAGCTGGCCNAAGCTGTCTTTTGCCTGGCGTAGTTTTTTCAAGAGNGGGATNTGCATGGCGCTGTTTGCGGCAACAACATCACCTGAAACAAGACAGTTATCGCGAGCGGAAAAGTCAGAAATAAAACCGCCGGCTTCTTTGACCAACAAATAGCCAGCCGCAATATCCCACAAGCTTAAGCCGCGTTCCCAAAACCCATCATAACGGCCAGCGGCCACAAAAGCGAGATCAAGAGCAGCAGCCCCAAACCGGCGCACGCCTGAAGAGGCCTGCATAATTTCTCTCATCTCAGCCAGAAACAGCGTGTCCGTCTCAGCTGTGCCTCTCCCCAGAAAGGGAATGCCNGTTGANAACAGACAATCAGNCATTTTGCGCCGGCCGGATACGCGGATACGCCGACCNTTCAAAAAGGCACCTGTGCCTGTTTCGGCAAAATAGAATTCATTGCGTGCCGGGTCAAAAACAGTCCCTGCTGTGATTTTACCTTTGTCCATAACCGCAATAGAGATCGCAAAATGGGGAATGCCATGCAGGAAGTTTGTGGTGCCGTCAACCGGGTCAATGATCCAGCAGGGTGCATTTTTATCCTCGGCATCAATCTGACCAGCTTCTTCCATGATAAAGCCCCAGTCTGGTCGAGCCTTTGCCAGCTCGGCCTGAATAGTGCGTTCAGCGGAAATATCTGCCTGACTGACAAAATCAGCTGAGCCTTTGCGGGTCACCTGCAGGTTTTCAACTTCACCAAAGTCCCGCATCAAACGTTTCGAGGCAGCCATNGAGGCCTTGTGCATTACATTGATGAGTGCTGAACGACCAGCCATGAACGCGTCTAGTCCTTTGCCCGTTCAACATAAGTGGCATCTTCGGTTTTCACCACGATGCGCGTTCCTGTTTCAATATGTGGCGGAACCATTACNCGCTCGCCATTATCAACCGTAGCAGGCTTGTAAGATGAGGAGGCTGTTTGGCCTTTGACCACAGCATCTGCCTCTACAACAGTGACGACCACCTGTTCAGGCAGAGTGACCGAAATTGGCGTGCCTTCATGGCTCATCAGAGTGACGCTCATGCCATCCTGCAGAAAGGTCGCCTGCTCGCCAATCATATCCTCTGAAATGGAAAACTGCTCAAAGGTTTCCCCATGCATGAAGATATGGTTTGTGTCTTCGGCATAGAGATAAGTGCAGCTGACTTCATCTAATATTACACGTTCAACAGATTCGGTTGCCCGAAACCGTTCATTCAGTTTTGTCCCATCACGAATGTCACGGAGTTCAACCTGCGCAAACGCACCACCTTTGCCCGGCTTTACGTGACTCGTCTTTACAGCTACCCACAAACGGGCTTTATGTTCAATAACATTGCCAGGGCGTATCGCGTTTCCGTTTAATTTCATCTTCTTGTCAATCTTTGCCTGGAGAATAATTGCTTATCACACCGGTTATGCGAAACCCAAATAATGGCGTGTTCTAGCACTGAAGCTGATGGGCTGGCAAGCGTTACCGTCATACCTTTGTCGTTCGGCCCTTCGCCAGTTGATTCATGTAGACAGCTGTGTCCAGCATACGGTTGGCAAAGCCCCATTCATTGTCATACCAGCCCATAATCCGCACAAACCGCTCATCCTGAACCTGTGTCTGGGTCAGATCAGCCACGCAGGAATGGCTGTTATGATTAAAATCAATAGACACCAGCGGCAGTTCATTCACATCTAGGATCCCTTTCATTGGGCCGGCAGAAGCTGCTCTGAGTGCGGCATTAACAGAGTTAATATCACAGGCTGTCTTGGCATAAAAATGTAAATCAACAACAGATACATTATCTGTGGGCACCCGCACAGCAGAGCCATCAAGACGGCCATCCAGTTCAGGCAGCACAAGACCGACTGCCCGAGCAGCGCCCGTTGTTGTTGGTACAATAGAGCGTCCTCCAGAACGAGCGCGGCGCAAATCTTTATGCGAGCTATCTAGAATATTCTGATCCCCTGTGTAAGCATGAATGGTTGTCATATTGCCGGAGATCATGCCGAATGTGGTGTGCATGACTTTGGCCATTGGAGCAAGACAGTTTGTTGTGCAGGATGCGTTTGAGACCACCAGATGCTCATCTCTCAGCTTGTCATGATTGACCCCGTAAACCACAGTAAAATCAGCAGCCGAGGCAGGGGCTGAGACAAGCACCTTCTTTGCTCCAGCGGACAGATGAATAGAAGCCTTATCTCGGCTGTTAAATCTTCCTGAGCATTCCAGAACAATATCAACATCCATTGCGGCATGAGGCAGAACAGATGGATCCNGTTCATGGGTAATCGCCAATTTACCTTTGCCCACATCCATCCAGTCATCTCCAAATGTGANTGGATGATCGAAATGACCATGTGTTGAGTCAAATTCAAGCAGATGAGCCATGACCGCAGTTGCACCAGGCGAGTTAATAGAGACAACTTCCACATCATTTCTGTCCGCCTCTATCAGGGATCGCAGAACCAGACGGCCAATACGGCCAAAGCCATTGATAGCGATACGTGTTGTCATCGTTGTAAATCTGCTTTCTTTTTAAGGTTACTCCGGGCAGGTCTGAGCTGTTCAGAAGTCAGGCCAGATTTGCTTTAGCTGCAGCAACCACTGCCTCTTTTGTAATTTTAAAATGGGCAAACAGTTCGCCAGCTGGCGCAGATGCCCCAAACCCTGTCATTCCCACAAAGCTGGCTTGGCCATGTGTCAGTGCAGCCCAGCCCATTTCAAGGCCAGCCTCAACAACCACTACTGAAGCAGATGGTCCAAGCAGTTCTGTTTTGTAATCTTCATCTTGGGCAAGTAACAGCTCGAGGCAAGGGATAGACACCAGTCTTGTAGTGATGCCTTCTGCTTCCAGCATGGTTCGCGCCTCATCAGCTAGGCTTACTTCAGAGCCGGTGGCTAGCAGGGTAACCTGCGGGGTAGCAGAGCTTTCTTTGAGGATGTAACCGCCACGTGCCGATTTATTTTCCCTGCTGTCTTCGTCCTGATGTTCACCTGAATTGTCGTCAACATTCAAGCGCAGTTGCGGTAAGCCTTGGCGGCTGAGCGCAAGAACGGAAGGCGTATCTATTGCTTTCAGGGCTAGCTGCCAGGCTTCTGCTGTCTCTACAATATCGGCGGGGCGGAAGACTTGCAGATTGGGGATCGCCCGCAGGGCAGCAAGATGCTCAACTGGCTGATGTGTCGGCCCGTCTTCACCAAGACCAATACTGTCATGAGTCATCACATAAATGACTCGCTGGCCCATAAGGGCAGATAGACGGATAGAGGGACGGCAGTAATCGGTGAAGACAAGGAAGGTCCCGCCAAAGGGGATCAATCCGCCATGAAGGGCGATGCCGTTCATAGCCGCGGCCATGCCATGTTCACGCACTCCATAATGCACATAACTACCAGACGGATTAGAAGCTGAAAAAATTTCATGTCCGACAACCTTGGTATTATTTGAACCGGTCAGGTCAGCAGAC
>PADU01000037.1:0-3067 GCA_002700485.1 SAR116 cluster bacterium
AAAAAAATTTTCGCAAAAACACTCTCAATAACCAAGTTGCCAATCTAACTTATCTGCCACATAACCGAAAGCGTTTTCGGTTGACTCTGAAAGCGCTTTCGGAGACGATCTTGGGATGGGAGAGCCAACACGCCTAAAAATGATAGCCGAACGGCTGAATTTATCTGAGAGCACAATTTCGCGTGCGCTTAATAATTACAAAGATATTTCTGCTGAAACCAAAACTGTTGTTCGAAAAATGGCCGAACAACTGGATTATGAGCCCAATATTCATGCAAAACGACTTGCTTCTGGCAAATCAGAAACAATTGGATATGTGATGCCAATCCAATCAAATCAAATCACNGGTCAGTTCATTAATGAGTTGATGGCTGGCATAGCAAAAGCNCTAGGAAAATATGGATGGGACNTNTGNGTTATTGCCCCACAAANTCCTGANGAAGAAATAAGAATTTTTAAAAAANTCGCACGCACTCGTAACATAAGNGGTTTGGTAATTACTCGNACTCTCAGCGATGACCATCGCTTTACATTGCTTAAGCGATTGGGCGTCCCTTTTGTTTCACATGGCAGGTCATCTGACAGCAAGGAGTCAGCTTGGCTCGACGTAGATAACGAGCTAGCGTTTTTTGAAATGACTACTCATTTTGTTAAACTTGGACATAAGCATATCGCTCACATTGGTGGACCAAAAGACTATAACTTTGCGCGACAACGGAAAAATGGCTGGCTGCGTGGGCTAAAGTCGAGCGGAATAAAAGTTCCGCTCAGTTATGAAGAAATGACTGAGCTGACATTTCATGGTGGAAAGGAAGCAATGCAACGACTTCTCGAAGCTGAAGTTCCTCCATCTGCAGTCTGTTGCATCTCAGATGTTGTGGCAATTGGGGCAATGCAAGCGCTTCGTGAAAAAGGTATTCGCCCAGGTCAGGAGGTTTCCATAATTGGTTATGATGGATTAGAGCTAGGAGCTTGGCTTGACCCACCTCTGACAACCATGCACCAACCATTAAAATTGGCCGGCGAAAAGTTGGCCCAAATGCTTTTAAACATTGTTGAGAGCGGCAGTTTACCGCTTAACAACCAAGAACTCGTCCGTGCTTCTTTAGTTCGGCGGGAAACGGCCAATGCCCCATTGAGCACTTGGCCACCAATCCGGAAAGACTCCGGCAAACCATAAACTAATTTTTTTGGAGGAAATTGAATCATGAGACCAATATACATAACGGCCGTCTCTATGGCGCTTTCTGCCATGGTGATGAGTGCCGCCAATGCGGATACAATTCGCTTTTGGACAACTGAAAATCAACCAGCACGTCTCGCAAAACAACAAGAAATGGCAGAAGCTTTTAATGCGAGAACTGGGCATACTGTAGAGGTAATACCCGTTGAAGAAAAAGAGCTTGGCACTCGCACAACGGCTGCTTTCGCAGCAGGTGATTTACCTGATGTAATATACCATACCCTGCAGTATGTGTTGCCCTGGGCAGAAGCAGGCATTCTAGACGTTGAAACTAATTCCGATATCGTAGATTCGTTGATGAAAAGAACTTTCGCTCCTGGCGCAATAGAAATGGCACAATTTGATGGTATGACTGCTGCTGTACCTGTTGATGGCTGGACGCAGATGGTTGTTTATCGAAAAGATCTATTTGATGCTGCCGGCCTTGCTCCGCCAAACAGTTACGCTAACATAGTAGCTGCTGTTGATGCACTTCATAATCCGCCATCAATGTATGGTTTCGTTGCCCCCAATAAAGTAGATGAGAACTTCATGAGCCAAGTTTTGGAACATGTGTTTCTTGCTAACGGCGTCTCCCCTGTAAATGCTGATGGTTTTGCTGAGCTTGACGAAAAGGCAACCACCGAAGTGCTGGATTTCTACAAGAAAATAGCCAAGGCATCACCACCTGGTGAATTGTTTTGGAAGCAATCACGTGCAGTATACTTTGCTGGACAAGCCGCTATGATTATTTGGTCTCCATTTATTCTTGACGAATTGGCAGGCCTNAGAGATTCAGCGCCACCAACAATAAATGATGACCCAACTTCATCTGAACTCGCATCCAAAACTGGTATTGTAACCACATTTGGTGGACCATCAAATTCAGCAGGAGCAGCTTGGGCCGATATTCGTTACTTTGGAGTAACAAGCGATGCTAATACAGAAGTCGCTACTGAATTTGTGACTTACTCTATGAAAGATGGCTATACCGCAACTCTATCTATTGCGCCGGAAGGAAAGTTTCCAGTGCGGCGGGGAGATCCTTTTGACACAGCAAAATATATCAATGCTTGGTCAAAATTACCCGTTGGCGTAGACCGCAAAGCACCTCTTTCAGACCTGTACGATGCGGGAACCATTCGCAAAATCGTGTCCGGACTTGAAACAGCTGATCGCTGGGGTGTAAAAGAAGGCCAACTTTCGCTAGCCTCAAAGATCATTAACTCTCAGGTGATCAATCGCGTAGTTCGGCAATATATTGACGATGAAATCAGCTCAGCTGATGCTGTTGCGAAGCTAAACACTGAACTTGCAACTGTACAATGAATTATCTAGAGGCAGCCATAACAACATGGCTGCCTTCTTAATTTAAATCTAATATGGCGAAATAAACAATGAGAATCACGATGCGCAGAGAAAAGGGAACTCTGGCACGCCGTGAGCAGCGGCTTGCTTATGGCCTACTGCTGCCAACTTTNCTTCTTGTTTTCTCAATTGTNATGNTACCACTNANTGCTAATTTCTGGATNTCCGTGAAGCCNNTNACTTTAGCAGACCTTCGACCNCCNACACTAATCGTTAAAGAACAGCTCCGTGGCAATATTGAACAAGCAGGNGACAGTGCAAAAATTCAATATCGCTTTCGCAATTCATCANTNAAATANCCTNTNACGTCNGTAGANTTCAGTGACNATTTNCCCANTGGTCTTTTCATAAAAAATTTANACCCNCTNTGTTCTGTCTTTGATNAAACTCAAAANCAAAAAANNCTTTTGGTATGCGACCTTGGCAAACTTGATCCAAANNGCCGAGGGANNATTGANATNGANNTNCANGCNNATA
>PADU01000037.1:3072-33211 GCA_002700485.1 SAR116 cluster bacterium
TTTNCNNATTTGAAAAANGTTTTNNNAGANAGTGTTCCAGTNNCNAANTTTGANACNTACAATGTGNTNACNTCTCTNGATTTNACNNTAAANAANTTNAANAAAGTCTTCTCAGCAACAGAATTTTGGGANGTNTTAAAGGTCTCTTTTTATTANACCGTTTTTGGTACCGCAGGNGCATTGCTNTTTGGANTCTTTGCAGCNNTNATTTTNCAGAAAAGTTTTCCNGGTAGGCCAATCGTNAGAGGNCTNATGTTATTNCCTTATGTAGCTCCTGTAATNGCTGTAGCTTTCAGCTGGATAGTATTACTTGATCCGTTTTCAGGTGCNCTNAATGCTNTGCTTATNCANATGGANGTAGTATCNACCCCAATAAATTTTTTTGGCCAAAGAANNNTAGNAATAGAAATTTTTGGTTTCTCTTTCANCTTTCCACTTGCTTTAACAATGGTAATCCTTTTCGAGGTATGGCGATATTTCCCACTTTCATTTCTTTTTATTTTNGCGCGTATGCAATCTATTCCTTCTGATATATATGAAGCGGCCGAAATTGATGGTGCATCACCTATACAGCAATTTTGGTTTTTATCTTTACCCTTTATTGCAGGTATTCTGGCCATACTTTTCCTACTGCGCTTTATTTGGACATTCAATAAATTTGATGACATTTTTCTTTTAACAGGAGGCAATGCTGGCACACGAACATTAACAGTTAGTGTATATGAACAAGCATTTGCTATTTCTAATCTTGGTGCGGGAGCTGCTGTCGCTGTGGTTATTTTCGTACTTTTATTGTTTTTTGCTTTAATATTCATCCGCTTCTCACCAAAGGATTCAGGATGACAAAATTTTGGATGCATGGAAGTTTTGGAGCTGCAATAGCAGGAGGTGTATGGACAATCCTCTGGCAAATATTTGTGACCGTCCTATTGATTATTTCCACTGGGAACGGTGTGCCTTTGCAGTTTGGACCAGCAGTGATGGCCGGCATAATAGTCGGATTTTTGGCTGTAATTTATCGCCCTCAAGTGAGGGTGCTCCGCCATTCTGTTGGAATCTTCGCAATGATTATTCTGCTCTTTGCATTCGGGGACGGTAAAACTTTTATTCCACATGGCCTGCTTTCAAATTGGCAGAGTGCTTTTGGCCTTGTAGTTATTTCTCTAATTTCATGGTTTTGCCTTGAGGCAACAATTAATGATCTCAGCCCTAAATTACAAAAACGCTATGCCATCGAGCAGTTCTATCTTCGGCTTTTATGGGGTCTTGGCTTATTCATGTTCATAATTGCCGTCCTCATCCCATTCTATATTATGGTTCTGACAAGTTTAAAGGGCCAACAAAGCCTGCTCATTAATCCACTTGACCTCTCTATTGATTTTACTCTCAGCATTAGTGAACTATTCCGCTCATATATTGAGCTTTTTTCGGAATATAATTTTGGCACACTGTTATTAAACTCAACTATTGTCTCGTTTGTTACTGTCTTAGTAACCTTGTTTTTTTCAATACCAGGTGCTTATGCTGTNGCAAAGCTACGTTTCTCAGGNCGTGNGTGGCTTTCANGTTCAGTTCTTTTAATTTANCTAATACCNGCNATCATTTTGGTAATTCCCNTATATGCNGTGTTTAGCCAACTTGGTCTTCGTAATTCACTTNTAGGGTTGTGCATTGTNTACCCAGCAACAACAATACCTGTAGCACTNTATATGCTAAAAGGATATTTTGCCGGNTTGCCATCNGAACTTGATGATGCAGGATTGATGGANGGCNTATCTCGTTTACAAATNATTNTCAANATTGCAATGCCNCTCTCTATGCCTGCAATNGCNTCTGTGGCACTGTATGTNTTTATGATTGCATGGAATGAATTNCTGTTCGCCTTTATGTTCCTGGATGACATAAAACTTTTCACTTTATCNAGAGGNATCGTGTCANTGAATTCTTCTGAGGTTCCNCGTCAGCACCTGATGGCNGGNGCGGTAATTGCAACAGCGCCTGTCCTTCTTCTTTTNTTATGGTTTGAGAGNTTTCTTGTCTCCGGACTTACNACAGGCAGTGTTAANGGATAAAAAATGGCAAGTCGGATTAAAGAGGCAATNAATATAATTAAAAATAATGATCGNGGCGGCTACACNGTGCCCACNAATCGNCTGTATCCCTATCAATGGAATTGGGATTCTGGTTTTACAGCTTTAGGAATTTGGCATTTTAGTAAATGGCGCGCTTGGTTGGAAATTACCTCTCTGCTGGNTGCGCAATGGGAAGATGGTATGGTGCCACATATAATTTTCCGACGTAATGATCCCGATTATTTTCCTGGCCCAGATGTATGGAAAACAAATACTCAACCGCCAACAAGTGGTCATTCACAGCCGCCCGTTTTAGCCAGCATNGTTTTGCAAATGGTNCNCATGGGGTCAAATTATGACAAGAAAAAGGCAAAGCAGATTTTTTCACGCTTAATGTCTTATCACCGCTGGTTTGCTACCAATAGAGACCCTCTAGGAACCGGAATAATTGGCATCATTCACCCTTGGGAGTCAGGGCGTGATAACTGTCCTGACTGGGATATTGGTCTCAAAAGCGTTGACGTGCCTGACGATTTGATGCACTACCAGCGCCGAGATACGTCTCATGTAGATGTCAACCAACGCCCAACGCAAGAACAATATGACAAGTTTATTGCTATCGTTGAGTTTGGCCAAAAAGCCGGCTGGAATCATAAACTTATTCACAACGATGGCCCATTTTTAATGGCTGATCCAGGCGTACAATTCATTTTTTTAAGGGCAAACAAAGACCTGTTTGAACTTGCCCAACTATTGGACTTTACGGATGAACTGAAAGAGATACAGGATTGGATTGAGCTCCTCACCAAAGGATGCGAATGGTTATGGAATGACTCTATTGGCAGCTACTGCGCACGTGATATTAAATCCGGCACCTTCAGCAACGCTACAACAAATGCCTCAATGCTTTCTTTTTTTGCTGGCGCTGGTTCAAAAGTACAAAAAGAAAGCATGGCACATCACTGTAATCGAATTCTATCGGCTTGCAGTTACGGGATGCCAAGTTGGGATCCCCAACATGAGGAATTTGAGTCAAAACGTTACTGGCGAGGTCCTGTATGGTTGGTCATGAACCATATGATCGCGATAGGTCTACAAGATTCTGGAGAAAGTGGCCTTGCAGAACGCATTAGAAATGATACATACAGGCTCGTAGAGAATAACGGCATGGCTGAATACTTTGATCCTTTAGATGGCACTGGCCTTGGCGGCATGAACTTTTCATGGACAGCGGCAATTTATTTAAACCAGTGCAATGATGAGGTAGCAAACACACTAGACACTACCCAATAGGACAAAAGTGAGATGGCAGCTATTCAACTCCGTGCAATTGAAAAATGGTTCGACGATGTTCAGGCCATTAAAGGAATAAACTTTGATATAAATGAAGGTGAATTTATAGTTCTAGTTGGGCCATCTGGATGTGGAAAGTCTACTCTATTAAGAGTCTTGGCAGGGTTAGAAGAGGCAACTTTCGGTGAAGTCATTATAGACGGTGAGAACGTGACAGACCGCCTGCCTTCAGAGAGAGGCTTGTCAATGGTGTTTCAGTCTTATGCTCTCTATCCTCATATGACAGTTGCAGAAAATATTGGTTTTTCTCTAAAAAACTCTGGTGTGGCCCGGGAGGAAATTTCAACTCGNGTTGAAAAAATTGCAAAAACTCTCAGACTNGAGAAACTAATTGAACGTTTTCCTAAGCAATTATCTGGAGGCCAACGACAACGTGTAGCAATTGGTCGTGCAATTATACGTGAGCCAAAGGGGTTTCTTTTTGACGAGCCACTTTCCAACCTTGATGCGGCATTGCGCGTAAATATGCGCCTGGAAATTTCACAACTCCACAAGCGGCTTGGCATTACAACGGTTTATGTCACGCATGATCAAATAGAAGCTATGACTTTAGCGGACCGAATTGTAGTGCTTGATAATGGTAAAATTATGCAGGCCGGCAGCCCNAGAACTCTATATAATAAACCACAGAACAAGTTTGTTGCTGAATTTATTGGCAGTCCCCAAATGAACCTAATGCCGTGTGAAGTCAATAATGGAAAATTGATCCTACTGTGCCCAAAACGTCAGCAGGTTAAGCTTGACGTTCAAGCATCAGAAATATCTTGGCTTGGGATAAGGCCTGAACACATAACTTTGNGCAAACCAGAAAAAACCAATCTTAGTGGTGAAATACTGGTCGCTGAATATTTAGGTTCTGACCAATTTGTTTACATAGATTGCGGCTTCGAAAACATGCTCACTGTGAGGGTTGACCCGAGTAAAGATTGGAAAACAAATAGTAGAGTTGGTCTGAATTTTGATAGTAAAGCTTTGCATCTATTTAATTCAGATGGAAATCGTGTAGAGTAAATTATTTGTAGTGAAACGCTTCAATAAAAAATATCCATTAATTTTTTAGGTTTCCATATTTNTTCACAATCAAGTGAAATAATCCTTCATCATTGGGCGTGACGCTATATAAAAAATCCCTAAACAGAGAATCCAAAAAGCAGCAACAGCATATTCCTCAATCGGGACTTCATGCCTGTAAAAGATATAAAGCCCAGCAACAATAGTGTTGAACAAAAAAGTTNTAAGAAAATTAATNGGATATACTTGTGTGTTTCGTCTGAATAAATGCATAACGCCGTAATAAGCAAAGGTTAGCATAATTCCAGCTCTTGTAGATTCCTCACGGTGTTTTGGAATTTCCCCTGTTTCGGAGATTACAAATGGAAAATAAACGGTGAGTCCAATAGTTGCAGTAATTGCCATACTTATGGTCNATANAACAAGAAGCAACACCACAATATTTGAAATTAGCCTCATTCAAACCTCCAGCAGACCGTTTTTCATCCATAAATCCATCTCAGTTCAATAAAGCCTCTGTTTCACGCCGCATCTGAAACGCCAGCCTATTAGCATCCAATTCAACATCATCAAAGGTTAAAACCTGATCAGGCAAAACTGGCTTAATAAGTCGGGCTTTATTGGAGAGACCGAGGGGTAAATAGCGGTTTTCTACAGAGACTTTAGCAGGACGCAAGCCACCATAAATAGTTGCACCACCCTCACCATCCAGCACAGTGCCAGCAGGGAAAGCTGCCTTTGCAACTGCAGCAACATCAGCATTAAAACAGGAAGCCGCTCCAGAGGCTTCACCCCGAACCGCGATTGCCCCAACAGACATGCCCAGTTCCAATCCNATCATATGCCACCTTTTATACAAACANCTGTAACGGCCCGTNTCATCTGTGGTGATTTTATATTCTTCAAAACAATTNCGGACATAATCCGTATCTGCTTCAATACAGACCCANACACCTTTGCGGATATCATAGGCAACAGGCTCTCCNTCTGTTGTAAGACTNGAAACCACCTCGACCATATGCGAGCGGTCCAAAATACCACCTATTGCCTTNGGGCGCATAAGCTGAGGGATGTCATCNATCGAGCCAGAAGGAAAGTTNAACCCTTGTTCAGGCACNTGAAGTCTGCAGGCATTGGCAATGGCNGCTGATTCAATNGCGGGNTTTGACCCATCAAGAAAGGCATTGAACATTTTNGGATTNAGCCTNCCCCGTTCAGCCTGCTCTNTNGTCANNCCCCAGTAGTCCCAAATTGTGTCTGGTGTTGAAAATCGGTAATGCGGCTCCCATTTATGCCCGCGGCCAGCCGCCATAACTGTAAANCCACATGTCCGCGCCCAATCCACAAGNTCACATACTAANGCTGGNTGATCNCCATAAGCCATAGAATANATNTGGCCAACTTTTTCNGCATGAAGNGCGAGAGCNGGNCCACAAAACGCATCNGCCTCNACAGTGACATTGATGACATGCTTTCTTGCNTTTAAAGNAGATATGATATGGTCTACGGCTNTGANAGGATCGCCTGTAGCTTCAATAATAATTTCAATTCTATCGTCNGCNATNAANCAAGCTGGNTCATCGGTTATGAANCTTGTNTNTTGGGCACAGGCAGNATCTANATNNNTTGCACTNTAAGCTTCTTTTTTCCAGCCAACCAAAGCAAGATTANCCCGCGCTGTGTCAGGTGACAAATCAGCAATGCCCGCAATATGAAGGGCCGGAATCTTCAACGCTTGTGCCAAGAACATAGACCCAAACTTACCTGCGCCGATAAGGCCAACACGAACAGGATGACCAGCTTCGTGACGGGCAGATAACTTAGCAAAAAGATTCATGATAGCGATTATGCCTTATAACTCTGACGTTGCCCCAATAGTGTAGAAATCGAAAATGAGCCTTTTTATCTAGCTAGTCAAATTTGAAACTTCTATTAAGTTTCCATCAGGGTCTCTTACATATATTGAGCACAAAGGACCCGTTGCCCCTGTCTTTGCTATTGGCCCCTCTTCAACAGGAATAGAATATTGTGTGAATATCTTGATCCACTCTTCTATGGGTGTATCGCTGAGAAAACAGATATCAACTGCGCCGCTGATTGGATTTTGTGCATGCGGCATATAAGGTGAAGCCGCCTGATGTAAATTGATTTTCTGAAAACCAAAACATAAAGCCAAACGTTCAGAGCTGCTACCAGCAGGCGTGGATCGATCCAAAGTCATACCCAGAACGCCACAGTAAAACTGAATGGTTTTATCTATATCTTGCGCTGTCAAAACGATATGGTCTATTGACTTGATCATCACAGCCCTCCTAACTTTACCTTCAATGAAAATGACAAAGATGTCGTTATTGTACTTAGAAACACTTGATTACAGACACTGCTTTTAGGCCCGATAAGATTAAAAACCATGAAAAGGTTAGGTGTGCTGAACCACAGGGTCAACTAACAAAAAACACTGCAAGATAGGATCATCACACATGTCTTTAAAATTATATCTTTCAGGTGAAATTCATACCGATTGGCGAGAACAGATCATCAAAGGTGCTGCCGGACTTGACGTTCATTTTTCTGGACCAGTGACAGATCATGAAGCCAGTGATGATTGCGGTGTGACAATTATGGGCACAGAGGAAGACAAGTTTTGGCATGACCATAAAGGGGCTAAGCTGAATGCCATCCGCACTCGCAAAGCTATCTCTGATGCGGATATCGTGGTGGTAAGATTTGGGGACAAATATAAACAGTGGAATGCAGCCTTTGATGCAGGCTATGCCTCTGCTTTGGGAAAGTCCCTTATCATCATGCATGGGGCTGACCATCAGCATGCTTTAAAGGAAGTTGATGCAGCAGCTTTAGCTGTTGTTGAGACTCCTGATGAAGTTATCCGTATTCTGACTTATGTGCTTGACGGGAAGCTCTAAATGACAAGCATCACAGTTACAGTCGACAGTGATATATAGATAAGCTTATAGTCAATTCAGC
The DNA here is from genome assembly GCA_002700485.1 of SAR116 cluster bacterium. Taxonomy (GTDB): domain Bacteria; phylum Pseudomonadota; class Alphaproteobacteria; order Puniceispirillales; family Puniceispirillaceae; genus JADHLI01. The sequence continues at coordinate 10,494 of PADU01000037.1, forward strand.
CCTGCGTGACGCTCTTGGCAGAAAGAAAATTTGATGACAGCTGGAAAACAAGATTCACTGCAGAAAAAAATGTGGGTGTTTATTCCCCCTTTGCCATTAAACACGTCTCCTTATTTTCGATTCCCTTCTGCTATCGCGGAATGGACAAACTGGTTGCTGCGATCTTGGCTGCCGCTAACAGAAAGACTAGTGTTTTTTGCTCTAGCGTGGGTATCTTGGGTATGGCTGACCCCACACCTTGAGACTGGTGTGTCCATATCTTTAAGCTGGGTATCGCTCGTTTGGGCAAAGAATGTGGGGCTAATGGTGGCGTTGGCCGGTGGCCTGCATTTATATTTATATCGTTGGAGCAGTCAGGGCAAAACACTTAAATTTGATGCATCAATGGCTAATAAAGACGCCAACCGATTCACCTTTGGAAATCAAGTTTATGATAATATGTTTTGGACTCTTTTCAGCGGGGTCACCATCTGGACAGGGTTTGAAATTTTACTGTTGTGGGCAAAAGCTAACGATATCGGCTATTGGTTCAGCTTTTCTGACAATCCAATGCTGTTCATTGGCTTATTTATTGTGATCCCTTCCTGGAACAGCTTTTGGTTTTTCTGTATTCACAGAGCCTTACACTGGCCAACATTATATCGCATAGCCCACCATGTCCACCATCGTAATGTCAGTGTGGGGCCCTGGTCTGGAAATGCAATGCACCCATTGGAACATCTTATCTGGATGGCCGGAGCGCTGATCTATATTCCTTTAGCTTGCCATCCTGTGCATTTTTTGTTTTCACAGCAATTATCAATTTTAGGAGCGGTGACTTCACATTCAGGCTATGANGGNCTGNTGATTAAAGGCAAACGAATTCTGAGATTNGGTGATTTCTTCCACCAGCTTCATCANCGGTTTTATGAATGCAATTATGGCACTGCAGAAATTGGCATGGACCGCCTCCATAACAGCTTCCATGATGGCCAGACACCGCCGGAAAGCCTAACAAAAGCACAAAAATAAACTTATATCTAAATTTTAATATTATTCATACCTTTTGTTCTTCTAGTCTGTCTGTGGCCGGTGGCGGGGTGGGAGTTAGATCACAGAGCACCTGATAAAGCTGATCATTCATATTAATCTCTGCTGCCTGCAATGAGGGAACAAGCTGAGCTTGGTTACGCGCACTAATAATTGGTGCTGTAATCCCTTTATGGCGAGCAACCCAGGCAACAGCCAAAGCCAAAGGGTCAAGGCCAGCTTCATCAGCAATAATCTTTAGTTTAGCTGCTGCTTCATGCATCCAATCCTCACCATAGCGGGCTGCATATTTCTTATCCCAACTGAGGCGGCCATCAGACGGGTCAGATTTATCGGCATATTTGCCTGTTAACAACCCGCCACCTAAAGGGCTGTAGCTGATAACACCGAGATTTTCAGACAACGCCATCGGCAGTAATTCAACCTCTGCCTGACGTTTGACCAGATTATACATTGGCTGCAGCAGCTCAACCAATGGAAACCCATGTCGCAGGGCCAGCCCCTGTGCCTTCATAACTTGCCAGGCCGAAAAATTTGAAACGCCAAGATGAAAGAATTTGCCCTCTTCTTTCAGCTGAGCTAACACCTCAAAGGTCTCTTCCAGAGGTGTATTATCATCAAACCTGTGTAGAAAAAAGATGTCCGTATAGTCCTGTTCCAAACGCGACAGACTAGTTTCAAGCTGAGAGCGTATGTTTTTTTTAGATGACCCACCAACCGCACCTGCTTTGGTCACTAAAATGATTTGCTCACGTTCAGCAGCGATCAGGCGGCCCAATATCTGTTCAGACTGCCCCTCGGTGTAAACATAGGCCGTGTCGAAAAAATTGATTCCTGCCGCCCGGCAGTCTTCATACATTTGTGCGCTGTCTGCTTCCGTTGCTCCGGCGCCAAACTGCATGGTCCCAAAACACAAGCTTGAGGCTTCGCGCTTGTACGGGCCATAGATTCGTCTAGAGGTCACCATGAGTCTCCTTATTTATTGTGATGAAACAGTATCTGTATTATCGGCTTCCATTTGGCGCCTTAATTTCCATAATGTTGACTCTTCTGGAGGTATAACCATATCGGTGGTGATAAGCTGTCCTTTTTTAACATCAACCCGCAGGCGATTCTCTGCTGCCATATAATAAGGCAAGGGTCCATTTTCGCCTGCATGTGCCGCAGGATTAAGTTCAGCTAACAACCCGTCAATTTCATGATGGTGATTATCTGTGATCAACAGTACTTCACCTGCTGACCAGTCCCGACTGGCCCTGGCATGAAGGTCAACATTATGCCGAATGTCTTGGTTCCCTGTTGGTTTATCAAGCCACACTGTGGACATGATTGAAACTGCTGCTTCCAACCCCAAAAGATGAGACGGGTTGTAAAGCAGTGCGCGCTTGCCATCCTCACTTACGCTGATGCCTTTTTCCCTAAGGATTTCCCAGCTATCATTCTTTTCTGTATCCACAATGATAAAAACTCCACCACCAAAGCTCTGCTCATCTGTGCGACGCATACAGTTAAAAACATCAATAAATGGTGTAGTGGTAAGAATTCCACCAGCTTCCTGCGAGGCAAAGATATCACATAATTCTGTCACCCTTGCATGCGGGGCGTGAAATGCAGCTGCAGCCGGCATTAGGCCGGTATGGTTGCAAACAATGCCCATTTCACAAAGATCAGGGACAGTACGTTTTGGGAAAGCAGAAAGGGCAACTTCACGTCTTTGAACTGCATTCCCAACAGAACCAGAAAGTTCCCAAATATCAGACAAATTCTGAACTTGTTCTGTACGGCCACGCCAGCTAACCTGCTCAGCCTCAAGGTCAAAAACAAAATCATATTCACTGGATTTGCCGGCGCCAATCACTTTCATTCCAAGCACTTCAGCCCAGGAAAGGAGCGCAATCAGCAGGCTTGGCTGATCACCATGTGCAGGGGTGACATGTCTGCCTGCCGCTTTCGCCAGCTTATGTAAGTATGGACCAACAACAATATCTGCTTCCTTTGTGATCATCACTAGATGAAACCCAGACATCAGTGTTATTTGGCCAACCTGCGCTGCAGCTTCAGGGCTTCCTGTCGCTTCAACCACACAATCAAGAGCCAGCCCAGATATTAAACGATAATCAGAGGTGATCATAATCTGACCATTATTGAGAGCTGTTGCCGCCTCCTCGTTGCTGCCTACTGAAACAAAGGCTGAATTATCATACCCTGCTGCCAGCAGTGCCGCTCTCGCCCGTTCTGGCTGCAAGTCACAAACAAAACTGATTTGTATGCCAGATATACGCCTGCATTGACGAATAAATGTCTCACCAAACTCACCGGCGCCAATTAAGGCAACCATGATCTGTTGATCCTGAAAAGAAGAAAAAAGCTGATTATAATTCATCTCACCCTGCCTGCAGTTTACCCTTTAAATTTGCTTAAAGCTGATGTAATTCTGCTATCTCATTCATGCGTTTTTCCTGAAGCAGGTTCAAACTGATATCTGGCTGCTGTGCCATGATCCGGGGGCTTAGCGGATCACTCACCGTTATAGCTGAACCTGAAAGCTGCTGCAGAACATGATGACCACAAAAAGGGACATGAGTTTCTGAATAGCCACCTTCATGCGCCATCACCAAACGATTTCCAGTGAAGTCCATCAATGCCTTTGTCATTTCATAAAAGGTATCAGACCCACATAGCATCCGCGAAAGAGGATCAACACCAGAGGCATCAAACCCGCAGGCNACAATGACGATATCTGGCTTAAAGGCTGCTAATTTTGGCAAAATTAACCGCTGCATGGCATAAAGATAGGTCAGGTGCCCCCCACCTGGCAAAAGCGGAATATTCAGGTTTGAAAATTCAGCGGCTTTGCCACCCNTGTCGCTAGCATCACCGGTGTCAAGAGGGTAGTTGCGTTCCTGATGGACAGATATGGTCAGCACCTCTGCATCATCATAAAAAATATGCTCTGTACCATTACCGTGATGCACATCCCAGTCAACGATTGCTACCCTTTCAGCCTTACCGGCACGCCGGGCAGCCTGCACAGCCACCGCGATATTATTTAACAGACAAAATCCATTTGGAAAATCAGGCAGGCAATGATGTCCAGGCGGTCGCGACAAGGCATAGGCATTGTCAAGCTGTCCGTCAAGTACGGCAAAAAGCGCCTGTCTGACCATACCGGCTGACAAGCAGGCAATTTCAAATCCGCCAGGGCCAAATGGCGTGCGCAGTCCCAAGTCACCACCCTGGTCAGCAGAACATCGTTTGAAGTCTTCAATATAAGAATTGGTGTGTACCACGACTAATTCATCTTCATTTGCTGGAACAATAGCTGTTGAACAGACAAGCTCATCTGCCAGTCCGGAAACTTCAATCAGATTTTTCAACCTTCGCTTTGTTTCTGGAGCTTCAGGCAGTCGAGATGTTCCGGATGGCTCAACCATCCCTCCTGCAGGCAAAATAAACGCAAAATTTCCAGCACCATGCCAGAAACATCTTTCATGCCAGAAAAACCCTGTCTGATTCATTATGTCGCTAGTTTTATTCTCACAGTTTCCATCTGTAGAAGATATCTCTAACTCCATTAAGAAGCAAATTGCTACGGGAATAAAACAAATCAGAACAGCTTAATTCATGCCTCTGGGCGCCCAATAGACCGATAGTTCAAGCCGACAGCTTTCATCTGTTCAGGCTCATAGATATTGCGAAGGTCGACAAGGGTATTTCCAGTCATCAAATCAGCAAATAATTGGGGAGTTAATGCGCGGAATTCATTCCATTCTGTAACCACGGTTGCACCATCTGCCCCGTCAAGACAGGCATGAGCCGAATCTGCATAGAGGATGTGTTCAGCAAAAATCTGCCTCGCTTCATCCATGGCCACCGGATCATAAGCTGTTACTACTGCGCCCACTGCCATCAGTTCTTTAATAAGCTCAATCGCCGGGCTCTCCCGCATATCATCTGTTTCCGGCTTAAATGCCAGACCAAGGACAGAAAGCCTGCGCCCCTTCACATCACCTGAAAACGCGGAAATAACTCTCTTTGCCATTTCCAGTTTACGGGCCTTGTTATAGGCAACCACTTCCGCAACAATAGATACAGGGCTGTCAACACTTTCAGCTGTTTTAACAAGGGCCAGTGTATCTTTAGGAAAACATGAGCCGCCATATCCTGGACCTGGATGCAGAAACTTGGCACCAATCCGGTTATCAAGACCCATGCCCTTAGCCACATCATGCACATTTGCGCCTACTTTTTCGCACAAATCAGCCATTTGATTAATGTAAGAAATCTTCACAGCCAAAAACGCATTCGCTGCATATTTTATAAGTTCAGCTGTTTCCAGCCCGGTAAACAAGACCGGTTTTTCGATCAGATACAGCGGGCGGTACAATTGTCTAATTACTTCTTTAGCTCTCTGAGTTTGCACACCTACAACCACCCTATCGGGGCGCATAAAATCAGAGATTGCCGAGCCTTCACGCAAAAATTCAGGATTAGAGGCAATATCAAAATCAGCATCCGGATTGGCTTTGCGGATCACTTGTTCAACCTGCTGGCCGGTACCCACAGGGACTGTTGATTTTGTAACCACGACCGTATAGCCGGACAGATGAGCTGCCACTTCTTCCGCGGCTGAAAACACAAAGCTTAAATCAGCATGGCCATCGCCGCGGCGCGTTGGCGTACCTACCGCAATAAAAACAGCATCAGCTGCACCGACGGCTGGCCCTAATTCGGTGGTAAAACGCAGACGACCCCCTGCAGAATTGCGCTTTACAAAATCATCAAGGCCAGGCTCATAAATAGGTATCTCGCCTTTTTCAAGAGAGGTGATTTTATCTGAATCCTTATCGACACAGGTCACAGCAAACCCAAACTCAGAAAAACACGCGCCAGAAACAAGGCCAACATATCCTGTACCAACGACAACAATATTCATTTACGCCTCACACTCAAATTCAAAATCTCTTGCAAACAATTCATCATTTTTCAGAAAGAAGAGTTTCAACACGTGCTATAATAGCATGACCCAAAGCAATATGACATTCCTGAATATGCATCATAATTCTGCTGGGAATGGCAACGAGCAGATCAGAAAAGTCTGCCATCTGTCCTCCTGTTTCTCCGGTGAACGCAATGACGCTGATCTGATTATCTTTAGCGGCTTTTGCTGCAGCCAGAACATTCTTTGCATTGCCGCTAGTTGAAATTCCCAACAGCACATCACCTGGCTCTCCTAGTGCTTCGACTTGTCGTGCAAAAACATCCTCAAACCCAAAATCATTTGCATAAGCTGTTAGAAAAGATGTGTCAGTTGTAAGGGAGAGAGCTGGCAGGCCTGGACGTGGCTTGGTATGGTCCAAAATTTCCACAAATTCAGCGGCCAGGTGCTGAGAATCACCTGCTGACCCACCATTTCCACATAACATAAGTTTTCCACCTTTTCGCATAGAGGCCACAATCATCTGTGCAGCCTGTTCTGCAGGAACAGCACAAACTGAAATCATTTTATTTTTTACTTCTGCTGAGCGATGAAGGATTTCAGAAATCATAATATCCGACATTAACTGAACCCTAATTGCTTTTCTTGACCCAATCTTTATGTACCCTTATGTTCTGTAACGCAAGAACTGTGACGCGATGATGAAAGTCAGTAAGACTCATGAAAATCAGAAAAGCAATCTTTCCTGTTGGTGGCTTAGGCACACGTTTTCTGCCAGCAACAAAAGCAATGCCAAAGGAAATGCTTCCTGTCGTTGANAAGCCCCTAATCCAATATGCTGTTGAGGAAGCAGCTGCCGCAGGTGTTGAAGAATTTATCTTCGTGACTGGCCGCAACAAATCAGCAATTGAGGATCATTTNGATCATTCCACTGAACTGGAAAATGTGCTGCAGGCAAAAGGAAAATCAGAAGCCTTAATAACCGTACAGCAGATGATGCGCGAGCCTGGTTCAGTATCTTATGTACGTCAACAGGAGCCTGCTGGGCTGGGTCATGCTGTTTGGTGCGCGCGCAATCAGATCGGAAATGATCCGGTTGCTGTTTTACTTGCTGATGACCTGATTTTGGGGACACCAGCTTTACAGGAAATGGTAGATGCTTATCAGGACGGCAATATGGTGGCTGTTATGGAAGTTTCACCCAAGGAGACCAGTTCCTATGGCATCATCACGCCTGGCCATGAAAATGGCCCGCTGATAACGGTGAAGGGCCTGGTTGAAAAACCGGCTCCTGAGAAGGCACCATCAAACCTAGCTGTTGTCGGCCGCTATATTATTGAGCCTGGTGTATTCACCAATTTAGCTGAGGGTCATAAGGGTGCAGGAGGCGAGATTCAGCTNACAGATGCATTAGCTTCACGAATTGGCAAAGCGGCCTTTGCTGGTCTGAAGTTTTCNGGACAGCGATATGACTGTGGCTCAAAAATCGGNTTTATCAAAGCGAACATNGCCTTTGCNCTCCAACGCCCTGAGCTANGCGCAGAGCTTCAGAAATGGNTAGTAGAACAAACCTCCTCATGAAACATAAATTTGATCCNACGATTTTGAGAAGCTACGATATTCGTGGCCAATTTGGGAAGACCCTCAACACAGACGACGCCTTTGCCATCGGGNCTGGCTTTGGCNATCAAATAAAAAAGTCTTCNGCGGGACATATNGCCGTNGGACGGGANGGACGCCTTTCATCTCCCGTTCTGGCAGCNGCTCTGATAGACGGCCTGAAACGTGCAGGCTGCCATGTTTATGATATCGGNATCGGGCCAACACCCATGCTTTATTTTGCAGACAGACATTTNAATTGTGANGGNGCCATTCAGGTGACAGGTAGTCATAATCCACCTGATTATAACGGTTTTAAAATTGTGCGCGATCATCAGAGCTATTTTGGCGAGGATATTCAGAATCTNGGTGNATCNTGTGCCCTTGGGCTGTCATTGGNGGGCGCTGGCACGTCTGAACAGGTTTCTGTATTTGACANCTATATTGACCGTTTGCGCAANAATATTGATTTTGGTGNTTTTTCTGTTGTCTGGGACACTGGAAACGGNGCTGCCGGTCCGGCGGTAGATGCNCTCGTTACAGGTATTTCCGGAACNCACAAAACNCTATTCACAGATNTAGATGGCCGGTTTCCNAATCATCACCCTAACCCAGTTGACCCNGATACGCTGAANCTCCTGAATGAACAGGTTCANTCAGCNGGTGCAGAATGCGGCATTGGATTTGATGGTGATGGCGATCGCATTGGCGTGATTGATAAGACTGGCAGACAGGTTAGTGGCGATNTGCTAACAGCTTTTCTTAGCCTTGATATTCTGGACCGGCACAAGGGNGCAGAGATCCTGTTTGACGTGAAATCAAGNTCAACAGCACTTGATATTGTCCGCCAAGCNGGCGGNAAGCCTCNTCTTTGGCGAACCGGCCACAGCCACATGAAAAAACGCTTAAAAGAACTGGGGGCGCCCNTNGCTGGCGAAATGTCAGGTCATATTTTNATTGCTGATGATTTTTATGGCTTTGACGATGCCTTATATGTGGCCTGCAGGTTTCTGTCCCGGCTNACCCATATGAANCAGNAANGAAATGAAAGCCTTNCAGATTTTCTTGACCGNCTGCCCCCAAGNTTTACTACNCCTGAATGTCATATCCATTGCCCAGANANTGAAAAATTCACNGNTGTTGAACGGCTGTCGCAGCAGATANGTGCTGTGATGCCGGCTGAGCAGATNAATCTGATCGATGGNGTNCGACTGACCACCGCTTCTGGCTGGTGTCTGATCCGGGCTTCAAATACTGAACCAGCNCTTGTTGCCCGNGCACAAGGTGANAATGAAACTGCCTTAGACGAAATGATTGAGTTTCTGCGNAAACAACTGAGAGCNGCAGGCATTTCATGGGACGGTCCATAGCCTATCCTGAACTCACTTACTCACAAATCTAAAACACCATTTCATGATCCGAAAAGATTGATTATACTTACGGCCGAAATGGCGTATCCAATCAATGGTGAAAACGGTATCACGGAATGTTTGTATCATATCAGATTTGCCAGATAAATGATTTCACCCTGTCCTGCCGACAGACAATTCCTGTTTACTGGAGACAAATATTATGGGCTACATCGCACACGGAAACCTGTCTGTAGAATCCGCGCTTCTTACCTTCATTAACGATACGTTGCTGCCAGAATCAGGAAAGGACGAGGCTTCATTCTGGACTGGATTTGATGAAGCTGTCCATCAGCTTGCACCGCGCAATGCTGAAATTCTCGATCGCCGTGAAATACTTCAGAGCAAACTTGACAACTGGTTGAAAAAACGCCGTGAAAAGGGCTTTGATGAGGCTGCATACACAAACTTTTTACGCGAGATTGGTTATATCGTGGATGAAGGTGATGATTTTGTTATTTCCACAGAACATGTTGATGCAGAGATTGCAACTATAGCAGGCCCACAGCTAGTTGTGCCTGTCATGAACGCTCGTTATGCCCTGAATGCCGCCAATGCCAGATGGGGCAGCCTTTATGACGCGCTTTACGGCACAGATGTCATCGCAGAAGAAAACGGCCTTGAGAAAGGGACGGGATATAATCCAGCACGCGGCGCAGCGGTAATTGCCAAAGCTAGAGCCCTACTGGACGAGCGAGTTCCGCTGACAAGCGGATCATGGACGGATATTACCAGCCTGAGTTGCGTAGATGGTGTGTTGAAAATTATGACGCCCAATGTTGAAACTACGCTGCAAACATCTGAACAGTTTGCAGGCTATGGCGGAAAACCAGAAAACCCTGCATCTGTTCTTTTGAAAAAGAATGGACTGCATATTGATTTGCAGATAAATCCTGGCGGCCAAATTGGTAAAACTGATCAAGCTGGCATTAACGATATTGTGCTGGAATCAGCTCTGTCTACGATTATGGATTGTGAAGATTCAGTCGCTGCTGTCGATGGTGAAGATAAAGTTTTAGCATACAAAAATTGGCTGGGACTGATGACAGGCAGTCTTTCTGTCGAAATGCAAAAAGGCGGAAAGACCTTCACCCGGTCATTGAATAGTGATCGGGAATATACGGCACCAGATGGAACCGCACTTTGTTTACATGGTCGGTCACTGATGCTTGTGCGCAATGTAGGTCACCTGATGACAAACCCCGCAATTCTGCTGAAAGACGGAAGCGAAATACCGGAGGGTATTTTAGATGCCTTCATGACTGTGCTTGGCGCATTACCCGACCTTGAGCGCAAAGGGAATTCACGCACTGGTTCTGTTTATATTGTGAAACCAAAAATGCATGGGCCAGAAGAAGTGTCTTTTGCCTGTGATATTTTCACTGCTGTTGAAGACCTCTTGGGACTGCCAGAAAACACAGTCAAAATTGGCATTATGGATGAAGAGCGACGCACAACAGTCAATCTGAAAGAATGTATCAGAGCAGCAGCTAGCAGAGTTGTTTTCATCAATACTGGTTTTCTGGATCGCACAGGAGATGAAATACATACTTCAATGGAAGCAGGACCAATGATCCGCAAAGCAGATATGAAGGAGGCTGCTTGGATTTCAGCTTATGAAAACTGGAACGTGGATGTCGGATTGCGCTGTGGTTTTTCCGGCGTTGCGCAAATTGGTAAAGGCATGTGGGCCATGCCAGATATGATGGCCGAGATGATGACACAAAAAATTGGCCATCCACAGTCAGGAGCAAATTGTGCATGGGTACCCTCACCCACAGCCGCTACGCTGCACGCCCTGCATTACCATCAAGTTAATGTGTTTGCTCGTCAGGCTGAGCTGACAGGACAGGCACGGGCAAAGCTTGGTGACATCTTAACCATTCCTGTTGCCCAGCGGCCGAACTGGTCAGATGCCAATATCACAGCTGAGTTAGAAAATAACGCGCAAGGCATTTTAGGCTATGTTGTGCGTTGGGTTGACCATGGTGTGGGCTGCTCAAAAGTACCGGATATCAATGATATTGGCTTGATGGAAGACAGGGCCACCTTGCGCATTTCCTCACAACATATNGCAAACTGGCTGCATCACAATATCTGCTCTGAAGATCAGGTNATGNNCGTTATGAAGAAAATGGCCANNAAAGTTGATGCGCAGAACAAANATGATCCATNTTATGAGCCNATGTCCGCAGATTTTNANAGNTCAGTTGCCTTTAAGGCTGCCTGTGACCTNGTTTTTGNGGGTCGNNTTCAGCCNTCTGGCTATACAGAGCCAATTCTGCACCAGAAACGGCTTGAGAAAAAAGCCCGAATNAGATCATNATGNCANCNGTTTTCTCNCTTGATCCACATATTTCAAAGACGCCTGGTTTTCCAAAAGAGGGGATCACCTTTTATGACATCAGTCCCGCTTTGGAAAACGCTGTTNTTCTGCGCCAACTGATAAGCCGCATGGCAGAANTNGCCCNNANATTTNANCCNGATATCATTGCAGGGATTGATGCACGGGGGTTTTTATTTGCGNTGCCNCTGGCGTTGGACTTGAATTGCGGGACAGTGATGATNAGAAAAGCAGGCAAGCTACCAGGAAAAGTTCTGGAAGAATCCTATGCCTTGGAATATGGAACGGCACGTCTGTCTTTACAGTCGTCACGTGCACTCNCTGGAAAGCNGGTGGTTCTTTGTGATGATTTGCTGGCAACCGGTGGCACATTAGCGGCNNCAGCAAAACTAATCAGCCGAGCTGGCGGNACCCTCTCAGGTGCAGTGTGCGTTATTGANCTGACCGGGCTAAATGGCCGCGAGAAATTGCCTTGTGATGTTGTTGCTCTTCAACATTACGAATTCTGATGAACCCAGNGCAGCCAAAACCANGACAGGCCGCGCGGATAAGCTGGATTTTGTANGACTGGGCATCNTCACCTCTGCCGACNNTGCATGCGACTTTTGTTTTTGCTGTCTATTTCACCACTGTAATTGCTCCAGAAAATGGAAGTTTTTACTGGGCGCAAATGACAGCNCTATCGGCCTTCCTNTTGGCGTTTGCAGCNCCAATAATNGGGCGATATGCAGACAGTAAAGGACTAATCAAACAGGGCTTNATNGTCAGTTCTGTNATTGCGGCAGCTGTGACAGCTGCTTTATGGGTTATTCAGCCTTCATCTGATTTTATTCTGTTGGCANTGATTTTNTCCNGCNTATCCATTTTCTTCAGTGAANCAGCGTTTTTNTTTTATAATGGGCTGTTNCCGCTAATTGGCNNCAAGTCAGAATATGGCCNACTGTCNGGCNTAGGNTGGGGCTGCGGTTATATTGGAGCAATTGTNGCNCTGNTTCTGGTTTTGTTTATNCTTATCCTGCCTGACCCACCCCTTTTNGGATTTAGTGGTGATAAAGGTCTATCTGTGNGGNTTACCATGCTGTTTGCAGGCNCATGGCTAATTATATTTGCGCTNCCCTTATTTATATTGGGACCAAAGCCGNCTGCCCGTCCGCTGGAAGGCAATTTCACAACACAAATGATCNCAAGCTTAAGACAGGCTGGANGCATTCCTGGTATGAAACGNTTTCTGATAGCTAGNATGATGTTNACAGATGGTCTTGTGACNTTGTTTGNCTTTGGAGGAATATTTGCCGCNAAGGTTTTTTTCTTNAGCCAAACGGAAATCCTGATTTTTGCAATTGCGTTGAACNTCACAGCAGGGCTAGGGGCGATGCTGTCTGGCAAACTGACAGACAGTTTTGGTCCATCCCTTGTGATGCGNGTATCTCTGCTCAGTNTGNCTGGGCTGGGTATCATTGCNATAATNGCAACNGACAAATCTGTCTTCTGGGCAGCNAGCCTTATTTTGGGTCTNTTTATTGGCCCCTGCCAGTCGGCAGCAAGGGTCTGGATGGCCAANCGTGTGNCAGCAGANCATACAGCTAGTATGTTTGGCCTATTTGCCTTCTCAGGCAAAGTAACGAGCTTTATCGGTCCTTTGCTTTATGNCTGGCTAGTCGTCTTTACNGGCCATGAACGCAGCGGGATGNCTATAGTGATCATCTTATTATTATTAGGTTATTTTATGCTGCCGCCACGGCATAATGAAGCCAGCTGATCAATTCTTTTTCATGGATTTGCGATATTCGTCACGCAGACTGTCTATTGACACATCCCGGCCATTTCGGCTGACATGCCAATACTGCCATCCATTNCAGGATGGCTGATTTTGCANGGCAGCCCCAAGACCGTGAATTGATCCCTTTTGTTTNTTNTCNGTGAGCANAGANCCGTCAGCACAGACACGAGCCCTNACCNGCTTTGCTTTGTCAAANAACGTGTCACCTGCTGCNAGCCATCCACCTTCCACAAGCGCGCCAAAAGGCACGCGCGGCTGTGCCCGTTTCTCNGCCGTTGTCAGGATCTCATCATCAACAATNGGCTGAACNGCCGCGATGCGTTTGGTGGCCATCTTTACATAATCCTTGTTCTGTTCAATGCCGATATAATGACGGCCAAGNCGCCTAGCAACAGCACCTGTTGTCCCTGTGCCAAAAAACGGATCTAGGATTACATCACCCCGCTTTGTTGATGATAGAATCACTCGTGCAAGCAGATTTTCTGGTTTTTGTGTTGGGTGCGCTTTCTGACCGGATTTATTCTTTAGACGCTCTGAACCTGTGCAGATAGGCATATACCAGTCTGAACGCATCTGCACTCCATCATTCAGGGCCTTCATCGCATCATAGTTAAAAGTATATTTTGATGTCTCACTCTTTGCCGCCCAAATCAGGGTTTCATGCGCGTTGGTAAACCGGCGGCCTCGAAAATTGGGCATCGGGTTTGATTTACGCCATACGATATCATTTAAAATCCAATAGCCCAAATCCTGCATCGTACGCCCGAGTCTGAAAATATTGTGATAGCTGCCGATTACCCACAAAGCGCCATCATGTTTTAACACCCGCCGGCAGTTTTTCAGCCAGGTCTCGCTGAGCTGGTCATAGGCGGCGAAACTGTCAAATTTATCCCAATCATCAGTGACTGCGTTCACTCGTGATTGATCCGGACGTGTCAAATTGCCCGTTAACTGCAGGTTATAAGGAGGGTCTGCGAAAACTAAATCAACAGAATTGTCAGGTAAGCTAGCGAGCTTATCAACACAACTCCCCNGTATGATTATATCCGTTTTCATGTGATTTTTCCCACAGCTAGAATTNNGNACAANCCAATGGGTGACAGNAAAACTCAACAAAGTCAACTGTTTATANGAATAGGCTAAAGTGNNGTCTATATATTGTGGGCGAATCTTCTANACCAACGAAATCTAGTAATGTAATCAGAAAATGCCAGACATGACCGCGGATAGTCAGCNAAGTTGTTTCGGCAAAACNTTCAAGCGCTGATANAGCGTCCCTAGCGGGACCCTTTTTTCAGTCTNTTCTTTATTGGTGCAAAACTTTTACGGTGATGCGGGGTTACCCCAAATTCCTGAAGAGCATTCAGATGGCTTTTTGTTCCATAGCCTGCATTTGTCTGCCACCCATAATCAGGATAGGCGTTAGCAAGGTCGCACATCACCTCATCACGGGCCACTTTTGCTAGAACAGAGGCTGCAGCAATAGATAAAGAACGGCTGTCACCTCTAATCACTGCCTGACCAGGCACATCAAGGGGCGGTAGGAGATTACCATCAATTAAAGCCATAGAAAGCTGGATATTGTGCCGTTGTGCCAGCAAGTCTGCAAGAGAATATACGGCATCTGCCATCGCTGAAAATGTCGCTGATAAAATACCGGCCCTATCTATTTCAACAACTGAAGTGTGCCTGATTGCCCATAGATGACCGTTATCTGGAACGCAAAGTTCCTGTCGGATTTGTTCTCTTTTCAATGCCGATAATTTTTTTGAGTCAGTTAAAGTTTTCGGCAGCTTGTCTTTTCTTTGAGGATTAATCCAGAAAGCAGTCGCTGTTACCGGGCCAGCCCATGGTCCGCGTCCGGCCTCATCAACGCCAATGACCGCACCTTGTCTGCAAAAGGGCTGTTCCAAAGTGTAATCCGGCTTGTCTGGTGCGGCTGTCACATATCTGACCATATCAAAAGCTGTTTACCTAAAAATTACCCTTCATTTTCCAGATGACCGACCCGCAAGACCCGTTTCACGCAGTCGCGGCATAATTTCAACAAAATTACAGGGCCTGTGCCGGTAATCCAGCTGATGCGNCAGTAAATCATCCCAGGCATCTCGGCAGGCAGAGGGCGAGCCAGGTAGGGCAAACAGATAGGTGCCGCCAGCAACTCCTGCGACCGCACGACTTTGCAAGGTAGAAGTACCAATTTTCTGAAATGACAGGAATCTGAACATTTCGCCAAAGCCTTCAATTTCTTTTTCAAATAAAGATCTGAACGCTTCAGGGGTCACATCACGTCCGGTGACCCCAGTACCGCCAGTGGAAATGACACAATCAATTTCAGTATCAGAGATAAATTTGTTCACCTCTGCGGTAATTGCGTTAACATCGTCTGTNCAAATTTCACGAGCGGCAAGNGTGTGNCCCGCTTCAATCAGCCTGCTGGCCAGAAGGTCTCCTGATTTATCTTCNGCCANACTGCGTGTATCAGAGACGGTNAGGACAGCAATCCGAACAGCGATAAAGGGCCTTGTTTCATCAATTCTTGACATGTCTTTTTCCTAAAATGTTGCAGAAATCCATCACTGAGATGAGGCCAGCCGTCCGTCTGCTTTCTGGCCGGCAACCAAATCAAGAAGTGACGGCATGGGCTGACCCAGCTGGTTGCGGTAAATAAACAGATAGCTAAGCACGCCTTTGATGTAATTTCGCGTTTCGCGCGCCGGAATGGATTCAATTAAAAGAAAACTGTCGTTTTTGTGGTCAAGTTTGCGCAACCATTTATTCAGATTCCCAGGACCGCCATTATAAGCTGCCAGCATACGCACTAAGTCTCCATTTATATGCGGCTCAGCTAACAGATGGCCGATATATTTTTGTCCTAGATGCAAATTCAAGGCAGGATCATGAAGCTTATGCTTATGAGTGCGCCGATAACGCCTGTCCTGAGCAATGAAAGCTGCGGTAGCCGGCATTAGCTGCATCAGGCCAGCTGCCCGTGCGCGGCTGCGCGCCAGTGGATAAAAGCCTGACTCCTTTCGGATAATTGCCAGAACAAGAGCTTCATCTACAACAAAATCTGTCTTCTCTGACAACAAAGGATAGAGCGCGGCATAAATTTGCTCACCCGTATCGCGTTGATGCAGATCAGCGAGCCTAAAGGCCAGACCGGGCATATGATTGCGTGTCGCGAAAGCGATCAGATCACCCTTAAAAGCAGGTGGCATTTCCTCAACAAGATACCGCAATTCACGCGCAGCCCTTGTCCAGTTGCCGACCTGCAACAAGGCCAGCGCACGCTGGCCACCTTTTTGCGCGGCCAGCCAGACCCTGAAATCATCTGTAATAGTAGGTAGAGAAAAATCAATCTCATAGCGCTGGCCAGCAGCCTGCACAGCCATAACGCCATAAAATGTTTCCGGATATGTTGCGGCAATATTCATATAGCTGTCTGCCTGTAATGGCTGGCCAAAACGCATTGCGGCCCGATGTGCCCAAAAGGCGGCACCCGCACGCAAAACATCAGGCGCATTTTCCATTTCGGCTAATGTCCTGAAAAAACTGCCCGCAAGTTCAAACCGCTCTGCACGCCAAGAGGCAAGACCACCAGCCCAATAGCCCATAAAGGCCTGTTCGGTTTCTTTGGCAATTGCCTGTCGGGCTGCCCTTACGGCTTTGTCATCAACTCCAAAGATAAAATAAGCATGTGCAATTTCACCACGCAAATGTGCTTCCTCAGAAGCGGTCAAATAACGCAGATTCGATTTATTGTTGATTATGTCCAGCGCACCAGAAGGATGCCCTCTTCGTATCGCTCGCCTTATTTCCTTAGCAATGTTTGCTGTGCGGCGTGGAGCAGACCTGCCTTTCCATGATTCAGGAATGTTCGCCCGATAACTTTGCGGCCTCGACAAGCCAACACCATTCAGATAGCCCTGTTTCGGGGCTTTAGCTGACTTCGCACCTTTCGGCTTTCTCCTATCAGACAACCATTTGATGCGGCTAGCAGAGGGGTGGTCATTATAACGCGACAACCAGACTGATAGGTCTTTAAAACTTGACCGCCAGGCGGTGGGGTGCAGATATTTCTGCGAAAGCACATGTCCCATAAGCAGATCACTGTCCAATGTATTGATCAACATTGCAGCTGCTTTAATCTCACCATCCTCTTGTAAAGCAAAAATCTGACGGTAGGTGTCCGCATCCTTCGGGGACAAGAACTGCGGCAGCTTATCTGCGGCGCCAACTGGCGCAGGTCCAACCGCTGCAGACAAAGTCAAAACACTCCACAACATTGCCATCTTCAAACCAAATCTGTTCCGCATTGACTATTCTCTGCACATAGATTTCAGAGCTAAAAGATCATAAAAAGCCTGTTGTTTCATCTTTGGAGCCCGCAATAGATAGGCTGGATGTAGNCTAGGCAGAACAGGAATCACATTTGCCTGTCCTACTTCACCAAAATCAATCTCCTGGACATGTCCCCTTAGTTTTAATATGCCGGTTGTAGTGTTCAACAACAGTTTTGCTGAGCTGCCCCCAAGGGCGAAAATCACCTTCGGAGCTATCAGCTGAATATGGCGACGCAAAAAAGGCCACATCAAAGCCACTTCTTCAGATGNGGGTGTTCTATTCCCCGGCGGACGCCAGGGCAGAATATTTGTGATATAGACATGCTGACGGTCCAATCCAATTGCAGCCAGCATTTTATCAAGAAGCTGACCAGCNGCCCCTACGAAAGGCAACCCCATCCTGTCTTCATCTCCCCCCGGAGCTTCTCCAATTATCATGATTTTTGCTTCTGNGTTGCCATCTGCAAAGACAAGATTGCTGGCTGTCTTTTTCAATGCACAACCATCGAAACCCGCNATAGCGTTCCGTAACGCATCCAAGGTCTTTACAGCAGCCAGATCANAACCNAGCGTCTGNNCTGAAAACAAAACAGGCAATATGTCGTCCGATGGCGCCGCTGCGGCAGACNGTGGGCCTGCTACTGGAGGCTTATTTTGCTGCTGAACACCCACTTTAAGTGAAGTTGTCTGCACCTCTACCTGCGGCGCAGGGCTATCAACAAGCGCTACATCAACCCCCATCTCCATCTGCCAGCGCAGGGCAGCTGCAAGCTCAGAATGTGTAACATAAGACGCTGTCATTGAATTTCGTGTCCAGACCAAAATATTATCGCCAGAATATAATGACATATCTGATTGAACAAGTATGCTTAATTGTGCCAATGACGCGGCGATATTCTGCAGGTCAACAAACAACGCTGGAAACACTAGACCGCGAGAAATGAAACGCATAGGACTGAAGGTAATTCGCAGACTGTGATGAGGACAGAAAACATGGAACGTGAAACAATGGAATTTGATGTGCTGATCGTAGGTGGAGGACCATCAGGCCTGTCAGCTGCCATCAGACTTAAACAGCTGGCTGATGAAAAGGGACAGGAATTATCTGTCTGCTTAATCGATAAAGGCAGTGAGATTGGAGCACATATTTTATCCGGTGCTGTTCTTGAGCCTCGCGCCCTAAACGAGTTGATTGCAGATTGGGCAGATAAAAATTCGCCTCTTGATACAGCTGTATCCAGTGACAAATTCATGTTTTTAACCCAAACAGGTTCGATTCGGTTGCCNACACCGCCACANATGAACAACCATGGTAACTATATTATTTCACTCGGTAATTTCTGCCGCTGGCTTAGCGTTCAAGCTGAACAGTTAGGCGTAGAGGTGTACCCTGGTTTTGCTGCCGCACAAGTTCTGTTTTCTGATGATGGCAGCGTAAAAGGTGTTGCAGTTGGCGATATGGGAATCAGTAAAAATGGCGAGAAAACAGATGGCTATATGCCCGGACTGGACTTACTAGCAAAACAAACGATTTTTGCTGAAGGCTGCAGAGGTCACTTAACCAAAGGACTGTTCGAAACTTATGAGCTAAGAGAGGGTAAAGACCCGCAGACATTTGCCATTGGCATTAAAGAGCTGTGGGATATCGCCCCTGAAAAATCAAAGCCTGGCACAGTATGGCATTCTGTTGGCTGGCCACTTTCAGCGGATACATACGGCGGATCATTTCTGTATCATTTGAAAGGAAATCAGGTTGCTGTTGGTTATGTGGTCGGTCTTGATTACAGCAACCCCTATTTATCACCCTTTGAGGAATTTCAGCGCTTTAAGACACACCCTGATGTCCGGTCCATTTTTGTGGGCGGGCGACGCGTATCTTATGGAGCGCGTGCACTGAATGAAGGCGGGTTCCAGTCGATTCCAAAACTAACCTTTCCTGGAGGTTGCCTTGTTGGCTGCACAGCTGGGTTCTTGAATGTGCCAAAAATCAAAGGCACACACACCGCCATGAAGTCAGGCATGCTAGCAGCTGAAGCTGTCTTTGACCTTATGGCTGGAGACACGACTGGCAAAGAACCTGCCAGCTATGCTGAGAAAATAGAATCTTCATGGCTGTGGTCTGAGTTGTATAAAGTGCGAAATATCCGCCCTGCATTCANAAAAGGTTTATGGGCCGGTATGAGCTATGCTGCGCTTGATACCTATATTTTCCGTGGAAAAGCTCCCTGGACATTTCATCACCATGCCGATCACACCTGTTTGAAGCCTGCTGCAGAAGCTGTTCAAATCAATTACCCCAAACCTGACAATGAGGTAAGTTTTGACCGGAATTCATCTGTTTATCTGTCTGGGACGAACCATGAAGAAAATCAACCTGTTCATTTAACCTTGAAAGATGACGCTGTGCCGGTTGAACACAATCTGNCCTTGTATGACAGCCCTGAGCAACGTTATTGTCCGGCCGGAGTTTATGAAATTGTGCGTAATGAAGATGGCTCGAACCCTAAATTACAAATTAATGCGCAAAATTGTGTCCATTGCAAAACATGTGATATCAAAGATCCAAGCCAAAATATTAGATGGGTTACCCCGGAAGGGGGCGGCGGTCCAAATTATCCCAATATGTAAATAGGGCTTGTTCTGTCGCAACGCTCNGTCAGATGTGCAGTGNAAACAGGACAAACAGTCAATGCGGAAGATTATAGCNGCCTTTTTGATTATAAGCACTTGCTTCTTTGTTTCTTGCAAGTCCNTTTCTATATCCGAAGNCAGAAATGAAAGTCTAAATCAACAGNATAATCGAATAACCCCNAGTTTGCCTCCCTCANAATCAGGACAATTCCTTGCGGCNCGGCAAGCTCTATTCAATGGGGACANTGTTGNGGCTGGATTTTATTTTGACCAAACTTTGTCTNATGGTAGTGATAATTTAATGCTATGGGAACAGAGTTTTCTGAGCAATTATAAAAGTGGAAACCTNAAAAGAGCNGCAGAAATAGCTGCTGAACTAGAACNNTTANGNANCGAATTTAGCCTGTCCTCTGAGCCTGCCNTAAGCGCTGCAGTGAACANTAGTGANTGGGAAGCTGTTATTGCGCTCAGTGATAAAATTAGCATGACAGACCATGGTTNTNTGTTTGCTGCTGGGTTGCGAACCCTTGCCCTTATTGGTCTTGNCGAACCAGAGACCGCGCTGCGGGAACATCAGCGNATGATAGANTTCATAACCAANACAAAAATAGANGTTCCACGTGAAATTCTGACGCTTCATCAAGCCTATTTTGCCGAGATCACAGGTAATGCTGCAGAAGCAATTTCTCTTTATAAATCCATAAGCCTGCGCAATAAAAAAGCCAGCTACACTCTAATTGCTGCCACTGCAGGCCTATGGCGACTTGGCGCACATGATAATGCCGAAGCTATCCTCCGCAAATATCAGGGAGGGGAATTAGCTTCTGAGTGGCTTCTTCATCTTTACAAAACCCGTCAAACAAAACTGCTTCAACAACTAAACCTACGCCAGCTCTTTGCTCAGTTTATTTTTGAAATCAACTGGTTTGGCAGCGTGCCTTCTGGCCAATCTCTGATTCTGTCTCGCATCCATTTAGCTCTATCTATCTGGCCGGAGCTTGATCTTGGCCATCTAATTTTAGCGCAAACCTATTTTGATCAGTCGGACTATGAGAGAGCTGTCGACTATCTAGATCAGATTACCGGCACCAGCCCCTATTTCAATCAGGCCATAATGCTAAAAATGGAAATTAGACGTCAAACAGGAAATGCAGACTCAGCTTTCATCGTCGCAGAAAATGCTCTTGCCGAATTAACTAATTTTGGCACTGAGGTGATGTTTGCTCATGAAAAAGCGCTGATTTTGCAACATGCAGGAACAATTGCAAGACGAGAAGAGTTATATTATCACGCTATCAATTATTTTGAACAAGTGGTGGCTCTAGGAAGACAAACTAACTTTAACTATCGAAATCTCGGCATAAGCTATGAGCGTACTGGCCAAGTTGAACTAGCAGAAAATGCCCTTCAAAAAGCACTTCAGCTCAATCCTGATGATTCACTTACACTAAATTATATCGGCTATTGGTGGGTTGATGAAAACAGGCGCATCGAAGAAGCCTTTAAACTGATAAAAAAGGCCGTTCATTTGCAGCCAACATCCGGTTATTTTGCTGATTCCCTTGGCTGGGCCTATTTCCGACAAGATAATTTTGACGCAGCTGTGCTATGGTTAGAGAAAGCCATACAGCTTGCCCCTACAGATCCCGTGATTGCAGATCATCTTGGTGATGCATATTGGAAGGTCGGGCGTTTCGTCGAAGCGCGTTATAAATGGCGGCAGGCTTTGGATATGGGGATTGAAGACAAATACGCCACTATTATAGCGGAAAAAATGGCAGATGGACTGGACTAGCCCCGCCCCAGCAAAAGTAAATCTGAGCCTAAATGTAACAGGCCGTAGAGCAGATGGATATCATGATCTGATCTCATTCGCTGCTTTCACTTCTTATGCAGATCAACTGACTATATCAGATGACAGACCGACAGGCCTGACCATCAGCGGACCATTCGCAGCTGAACTTCAAAAAAACCTTCAGGATAATCTTATTAATAAAACAAGAAACGCTGTCTTGGCAGCTGGGTTCGAGCCAAAACCCCACCACATCCATCTTGAAAAATATATTCCAATAAGTAGCGGTCTTGGCGGCGGGTCAAGTGATGTTGCCGCTTATCTGCGTTGTCTTTCAAATATGATGGAGTTAAGCCTATCTGAAAAGCAGCGCTTATTCAGTCTCGCAGGTGACATTGGAGCAGATGTGCCTGTTTGTCTTCGCCCCGGTTACCAGATTATGCAGGGGGATGGAACAGATGTTCGTCCAGCTAAAATTAAAGAAAAACACCTTCACTGCGCGCTTGCCAATCCTGGAACCCCAATTTTGACGGCTACAATATTTAGTGCACTTCATCCAGAAAATTATAGCTCAAATTTTATTTCTTTGCCAAAACAAGGTACGCTCCAGCTCAAAGATGTACTCGCACTTGGTAATGATTTGTACGAACCAGCAATACGGATCTGTCCGCAGATCGCCACTTTGATTCACCGGATGGAAAATTCATCAGTGGCCGATCGCTTGTTAGGGGTAGGAATGTCAGGGAGCGGCGCAAGTTGTTTCGCGCTAAGCACCTCTCGGGATATCGCTAGCCAACTTTGTCTTCAATCCCCATATCCAAAGCCTGCCGCCATTTATAACGCGCTTCG
>PADU01000038.1 GCA_002700485.1 SAR116 cluster bacterium
AAAATTCATAACCGCATCAAACATGAGAGTATTGCCCCTGTGTCGAGTGAAAATAAATTTGTTTCGTACACAGTTTAACCAGACATTGACCCGGATGGCAGCCCGTTACGCAAATATACACGCCTCCAAGCAGAGATGCTGCAGACTGAATATGGTGAGCGTGAGGACCTGATGGTGGACTGGGCCATGCGTTATGGTCAGCCCTCTATCCCGGACAAGCTGGAGGCTCTGCGCAAAGCAGGCTGCAACCGCTTTGTGATTGTGCCTTTATATCCACAATATGCTGCCTCAACCACAGCGACAGTTAACGATGAGGTGTTTAAATGGGCGTTGAAGCTACGCTGGCAGCCAGCCATCCGCACAGTCCCGCCCTGGCATGATCACCCGCTATATATTAAGGCGCTGGTGAAATCATTGAAAGCTCATTTCAAGGGCCGAAAAATGCCAGAACATCTGATGCTGTCCTTTCATGGAATCCCACAACGCTACTTTGTGCAAGGTGACCCCTATCATTGTCATTGCATGAAAACAGCTCGTCTAGTCAAAGAAGAGCTTGGTTGGGATGAAGAAAAATTCCATGTCACCTTTCAGTCCCGGTTTGGCTCAGAGCCATGGTTGCAGCCCTATACAGATGAAACCCTGGAAAAGCTGGGTGCAGAAGGTGTGGAGTCACTAGCAATTATGGCACCGGGATTTTCAGCGGATTGCCTTGAGACGTTGGAAGAGCTGGCGATGGAAGGCCGCGAAAGCTTTGAAGAACATGGCGGCGGTAGCTTTGACTATGTGCCTTGTCTGAATGCCTCTGCCCCAGGAATGGCTGTCATCCGGCAAATCGCAAAAGATAACCTGGCGGGGTGGCTGAAGTAAGTCTGGCAAGATTTTTGGCTTTGGCGGGGAGATTCTCAGATCTACCCTGAAATCTAAACCCATCTAAGAACCTTCCGGCAGCGGAGGTCTCCTTGTCGCCGATGCAATCATATGCATATACAGAAACAGACTTTGCGCTATTGGCGGCAAGGTCAATGTCTGGTTAAACTGTGTACGAAACAAATTTATTTTCACTCGACACAGGGGCAATACTCTCATGTTTGATGCGGTTATGAATTTTGGTCTTGGTGAAGAGATTGATACCTTGCGTGAAACAGTTCGCCGCTTTGCCGTAGATGAGATTGCGCCGCGTGCCGCAGAGATTGATTCTAGCAATCAGTTTCCCTCTGATTTATGGGAAAAAATGGGCGCGCTAGGACTTCATGGTATCACTGTGGATGAGACTGATGGCGGGGCATCTATGGGCTATCTGGCGCATAGTGTGGCGATTGAGGAAATCAGCCGCGCATCTGCGTCTGTTGGTCTGTCTTATGGAGCCCATTCAAATCTCTGTGTGAATCAGATTGCCAGATGGGGCACAGCAGAGCAGAAACAGGCCTATCTGCCAAGATTGATTTCGGGAGAACATGTCGGATCGCTGGCAATGAGCGAACATGGGTCAGGATCAGACGTAGTGTCCATGAAGTTGGCTGCTGAAAAACGCAATGACCGTTATGTGTTGAATGGTGGCAAAATGTGGATCACAAATTCACCTGATGCGTCCATTCTGGTGGTCTATGCCAAGACAGATATGGAGGCCGGCCCAAAAGGCATAACCGCCTTTGTTATTGAAAAGAATATGGCGGGCTTCAGTGTCGGCAAAAAGCTGGATAAGCTGGGGATGCGCGGGTCAAACACAGCTGAGCTGATTTTTGATAATTGTGAAGTGCCGTTTGAGAATGTGCTGGGTGAGGAAGGTAAAGGCGTGAATGTGCTGATGTCCGGCCTTGATTATGAACGGGTTGTGCTCGCAGCTGGACCATTGGGCATTATGGCTGCAGCCATGGATGTGGTGGTACCCTATGTGCATGAACGTGAGCAGTTTGGGCAGCCGGTTGGCAGTTTCCAGTTGATGCAGGGCAAGCTGGCAGACATGTATACAGAAATGAATGCTTGCCGGGCATATGTTTATGCTGTTGCCGCTGCCTGTGACCGCGGTGAAACTACACGGAAAGATTCAGCAGGGTGTATTTTATATGCTGCTGAAAAAGCGACAAAAATTGCTCTTGAGGCAATCCAGTGCCTGGGTGGAAATGGCTATATAAATGATTATCCCACAGGTCGGCTGCTGCGTGATGCCAAACTTTATGAGATTGGTGCAGGCACATCTGAGATCAGGCGGATGCTGATTGGGCGCGAGCTGTTTGCCGAAACTGCCTAACCCTGAAAAGATCCTGAATGGAGATCGGTTGAGTATGCAGACCCCCCTAGCACCTTTTGTTCTACAATCCTTCCTGTCTGTGTCTTCTGATGATGCCAAAGCCAATAGGACGGTGATGCAGGCACATCTGGGCAGAGCTGAGACCATCGCCAGCCAGCTGATGAAGGGCGGCAGCGAATCTGCGCGTGATCGCCACCGGGCCAGAGGTAAATTGCTGCCCCGCACCCGCATTGACAGACTGATTGACCCAGGTACGCCGTTTCTGGAAGTTGGGCTGTTTGCCGCCTACGGCCTGTATGAGGATGCTGTTCCGTCTGCCGGGCTGATTGCCGGTATCGGGCAGGTATCAGGCCGATTATGCATGATCATCTGCAATGATGCGACGGTAAAGGGAGGGACTTATTTTGCGCTGTCTGTCAAAAAACATCTGCGGGCGCAGGAAATCGCTGAACAGAACCATCTACCCTGTCTGTATCTTGTCGACAGTGGCGGAGCGAATCTGCCTAATCAAGATGAAGTTTTTCCGGATCGGGATCATTTTGGCCGGATTTTCTACAATCAGGCCCGCATGAGTGCCAAAGGCATTGCCCAAATCGCGGTAGTGATGGGATCTTGTACCGCAGGCGGGGCTTATGTTCCAGCAATGTCTGACCAAACCATTATTGTCGAGCAGCAGGGCACCATTTTTCTGGCTGGGCCGCCTCTTGTGAAGGAAGCAACTGGCGAAGATATTGATGCAGAAACGCTTGGTGGTGGCGATACCCACACAAGGCTGTCTGGTGTGGCAGATTATCTGGCGAGGGATGATGAACACGCGCTGACGCTGGCCAGACAGATTGTTCATAATTTAGGGCCTGGAACTGAAGCGCAGACAACTTCTCCCCCTACCCCACCTGTTCCGCGCTGATGAGCTTATCTCTGTTCAGGCCAGTTTGCCAGCCAACCTGTTCCAGCGCATCGTGCAGGGCCAGCGTGTTTACATTGCCTTTGGCCCCCGGCGCATAGGGACAGCCGCCAAGCCCGCCGATTGCAGAATCAAACCGCTTCAACCCATAACCCAGCGCGTGTTTCACATTGGCGATCGCCTGATGGTTGGTATCATGAAAATGGCCGGCCAGCTTATCGCCTGGCAGATGCGCACAGAGCAGGTCAAGCAAGGTGCAAATAGTGTCTTTTGTGCCCTGACCTGTCGTGTCCCCCAGCGATATTTCATAACATCCCATTGCCAGAAGGTCTTCTGCCAGTGTCAGCACAGACTCAGGCGCAACCGTGCCTTCATAAGGGCAATGCACAACAACCGAAATATAGCCGCGCACTCGTATGCTTGCAGCCAAGGCCTCTGCCACAACTGGCCGGAACCTGTCCAGACTTTCACGCACGCTGCAGTTGATATTATGTTGACTGAACCCCTCTGTCGCGGCCCCAAAGACGGCCACTTCATCCACTTCTGCGGCCAGTGCTCCTGCCAGCCCGCGCTGATTGGGGATCAGCACAATATAATCACTATCCGGATGTCGGGTGATCCCTGCCATCACCTCAGCTGCATCCGCTAATTGCGGCACCCATTTAGGTGAGACAAAACTTGTGGCTTCTATCAGGCCGAACCCCGCTTCTGACAAGCTGTCTATCAAGCGGATTTTTGCCTCTGTCGGGATCAGGCTCTTTTCGTTTTGCAGCCCGTCACGCGGGCCAACCTCAACTAGTTCAACGGCGTTCATGCCAAATCCTCATTCTGCTGCACGAATCTGCATAAAATCTGCCCTGCAGAGACTGACTCGCCCTCATTGACCGCAATTTTTTCGACCTGGCCATCAGCCGGGGCGAGGATTGACTGCTCCATCTTCATCGCTTCCAGAACTATAAGCCGGTCACCTGCAGTAACTTTGTCTCCATCCTGGGCGGTGATCTGGCTTACAGTTGCGTTCATCTGGGCGCGGATAATGCCATCAGATTGTTCTTCAGCATCATGTTTGATTGTGTGGGCCAGATGAAAGACCCAAGTGCCAGCACCGTCACTGGCCCAAATGGTCTGTCCTTTTGTGAAGGTATACACAGTTACCCGGCCGGTTGGCCCATCCAGCTGCCAGCTTGTCAATTTATGAACGGTGGAGCGCAGCACAGCATAAGATAAGGAACGCCGATCAATATTTAATGTGATGTCACCTGCACTTTGTATCTGCAGATCCAGCCTAATTAACCCCGCTTTGGCCTCCAGTAACACAGGCAAGTTGCCCGCCCCCCAGTGCCGCCATCCAGGCAGAGCTGTATCCGCCTGTAACTTACTCATTCCAGCTGCGGCCAGAACCGCATCTGGGGGCAGGCTCTGTTCTGTTAGGTACTCCAGATTCTGATCCACAAAGCTCGTTGTCATCTGTCCGTCTTTTATCGCATCGTGCTGGCATAAGCGGCTTAAAAATGATAGATTACTAGTCAGTCCAGTAAGACACGTCTGGCCAAGGCCACGGGCAAGCTGCTGCAGCGCTTCTTGTCTGTCTGTGCCGGTGGCAATGATTTTGGCGATCATCGGGTCATAATAGCCAGAGACCTCATCACCGCTGTCCACACCTGTATCTGTTCTGAGGCCTTCACTTTCGGGAAACATCAACTCGTCAATTTGACCAGGGCTGGGCAGGAAGTTATTTTCCGGGTCTTCAGCATAAATACGGGCCTCCACAGCATGTCCGCTCAGCTGGATATCTGACTGTTTCAGGAGTAGAGGCTCTCCAGCTGCAACGCGCAGCTGCAACGCGACCAGATCAAGTCCTGTGACCCGCTCTGTAACGGCATGTTCAACCTGCAAACGGGTATTCATTTCCATAAACCAAAACCCCGCTGGGGTAAGGGTGCCGCTGCCATCAGCGATAAATTCAACTGTGCCTGCCCCTTCATAGTCGATTGCTTTTGCTGCATTTACAGCGGCACGTGTCATCGCGGTGCGCACTTCATCCGGCATATGTGGGGCGGGAGCTTCTTCGATTACCTTCTGATGCCTTCGTTGCACAGAACAATCTCGTTCAAACAGATGCAGATGTGTGCCATGACGGTCGGAGAGCAGCTGCACCTCAATATGACGTGGGGCAGTAATATATTTTTCAATAATGACATGGCCGTCCCCAAANGCGGATANAGCCTCCCTCACNGCACTGTCCAGAAGNGCAGCAAAAGCATCTGGGNNATCAACTTTTCGCATGCCCTTNCCGCCGCCACCNGCTCGGGCTTTGATTAGCACAGGATANCCTATCTCTTTTGCGTTTTNNGCTAGAGTATTNGGATCTTGGTCTGCCCCGTNATAGCCTGGCACGACAGGCACGCCTGCGTCTGCCATCAGCCGCTTGGCTTCATCTTTCAGTCCCATNGCCCGGATCGCCTTTGNGGGTGGNCCGACAAAGATAAATCCTGCCTTNCGCACTGCATCAGCAAAATCCGGATTTTCTGATAGAAATCCATAGCCTGGATGCAAAGCATCTGCCCTGCTGTCTCGCATAGCNTGAAGAAGGGNGTCTTGGTTNAGATAAGAAGAGGCGGCATCTGCTGCGCCNATGAAGATAGCTTCATCTGCCAGACGGACATGTCGGGCCTTGTGGTCGGCTTCGGAATAGACAGCAATTGTGTGCAGGCCCATTTTCTGAGCGGTATCGATGATACGGCAGGCGATCTCTCCACGGTTGGCGATAAGCAGGCGCCTGATATTTATGGTTTTGCTCATTATCGTTTGTTTTCTCTCTCTGCCAGCTGTTCTGCTTAGAAGCGAAAAACAGGGAAGTGTGTTCGCTCTATCGGGCCTTGAGCGGCTGCGGCCAGTGACAGGCTCAGCACGGCCCGTGTTTTGCGCGGATCAATGATGCCGTCATCCCACAACCGGGCAGAAGCATAAAAGGGATCAGATTGCTGGGCAAATTGCTCTAGAATGGGCTCGGCAATCGCTGCAGCTTCCTTATCTGAAAGGCTCTCCCCTTTTTTGGCCAGTGCATCACGGCGTACCCGGACCAAAACGCCGGCTGCCTGCTCACCGCCCATTACTGCAATTTTTGCATTCGGCCACATCCAGACAAAATTAGGGCTGTAGGCACGCCCGCACATGCCATAATTACCCGCCCCATAAGAGCCACCAATAATAACTGTGATTTTGGGCACAGCAGCTGTGGATACAGCCGCCACCAGCTTGGCCCCGTCCTTGGCAATGCCTCCTGCCTCATAGGATGATCCCACCATGAAACCTGTAATATTCTGCAAGAAAATCAGAGGGATACTGCGCTGACAGCACAGCTCAATAAAATGCGCTCCTTTCTGAGAACTGTCTGAAAATAAGACGCCATTATTGCCTAAGATACCTACTTGCCGTCCATCTATGCGGGCAAAGCCACAGACCAGAGTGGTACCATAGCGGGACTTGAATTCTTCAAATTCTGAGCCGTCTACCACACGTGCAATGACCTCACGCACATCGTACGGTTGTCTCGGGTCAGCAGGGATCAAGGATAATAACTCGTCTGCATCATGAACAGGTGGGGTAGGGGGAGAAGTTGTCTGCGCTTCAGTTCCAGGCCCTAAATTATGAACAATCTGTCTGGCCAGCGTCAGCGCGTGTTCATCATCCCTCGCCAGATAATCTGCCACACCAGACAGCCTTGTGTGGGTATCGCCACCACCAAGCGTTTCTGCATCAATATCTTCGCCAGTTGCTTCCTTCACAAGAGGCGGCCCAGCCAGAAAAATGGTGCCCTGCTGCTCGACAATAATGGTTTGGTCAGACATTGCTGGAACATAAGCCCCGCCTGCGGTACAAGATCCCATCACTACCGCGATTTGGGCAATGCCTTTGGCACTCATGCGGGCCTGATTGTAGAAAATCCGGCCAAAATGATCCCGATCCGGAAAAACTTCATCTTGATTAGGCAGATTCGCTCCGCCACTGTCGACAAGATACAGACAGGGTAGATGGTTCTGTTCAGCGATTTCCTGCGCCCGCAGATGTTTTTTGACAGACAGCGCAAAATAAGTCCCTCCCTTTACCGTCGCATCATTGCAGATGATCATGCATAATCGGCCTGATACCTGCCCGATACCGGCAATCAGCCCGGCAGACGGAACAGCATCCTCATACAGGCCGTAGGCGGCAAACAGCCCAACTTCCAGAAACGGCGTACCTGGGTCAATCAGTCTGTCAATGCGGGTGCGGGGCAGCAATTTACCTCTGGCCTGGTGGCGATCACGCGCAGATTCGCTGCCGCCCTTCATCAGCTGGCTGGCGATGGTCTCAGCTCTGCCCAGATGTGCCTGCATCACCGTCCTATTGGCTTTGGCATCATCAGAAGACACAGACAGGAAGGATTGTAGAACAAAAGGTGCTAGGGGGGTCTGCATACTCAACCGGTCTCCATTNAGGNTCTTTTCAGGGTTGGGAGGTTAGGCNGTTTCGGNAAACAGCTCGCGCCCAATCAGCATCCGCCTGATCTCAGATGTGCCTGCACCAATCTCATAAAGTTTGGCATCACGNAGCAGCCGACCTGTGGGATAATCATTTATATAGCCATTTCCACCCAGGCACTGGATTGCCTCAAGAGCAATTTTTGTCGCTTTTTCAGCAGCATATAAAATACACCCTGCTGAATCTTTCCGTGTAGTTTCACCGCGGTCACAGGCAGCGGCAACAGCATAAACATATGCCCGGCAAGCATTCATTTCTGTATACATGTCTGCCAGCTTGCCCTGCATCAACTGGAAANTGCCAACCGGCTGCCCAAACTGNTCACGTTCATGCACATANGGTACCACCACATCCATGGCNGCAGCCATAATGCCCAATGGTCCAGCTGCNAGCACAACCCGTTCATAATCAAGGCCGGACATCAGCACATTCACGCCTTTACCTTCCTCACCCAGCACATTCTCAAACGGCACTTCACAATTATCAAAAATCAGCTCAGCTGTGTTTGACCCGCGCATACCCAGCTTATCCAGCTTTTTGCCNACACTGAAGCCCGCCATATNNTTTTCAATAANAAAGGCGGTTATGCCTTTTGGNCCGGCCTCCATATCTGTCTTGGCATAGACCACCAGAATGGACGCATCAGGTGAATTTGTGATCCACATTTTGCCACCATTCAACACATAACGGTCATTGCGTTTTTCAGCAGCCAACTTCATGGACACNACNTCTGATCCTGACCCATGTTCGCTCATTGCCAGCGATCCGACATGTTCTCCCGAAATCAATCTTGGCAGATAGGCCTGTTTCTGCTCTGCTGTGCCCCATCTGGCAATCTGATTCACACAGAGATTTGAATGGGCTCCATAAGACAGACCAACAGACGCAGATGCGCGGCTGATTTCCTCAATCGCCACACTATGCGCCAGATAGCCCATAGATGCCCCGCCATCAGTCTCATCCACAGTGATACCATGAAGTCCTAGCGCGCCCATTTTTTCCCATAAATCAGAGGGAAACTGATTGCTAGAATCAATCTCTGCGGCACGCGGCGCAATCTCATCTACGGCAAAGCGGCGAACTGTTTCACGCAAGGNATCAATCTCTTCACCAAGACCAAAATTCATAACCGCATCAAACATGAGAGTATTGCCCCTGTGTCGAGTGAAAATAAATTTGTTTCGTACACAGTTTAACCAGACATTGACCTTGCCG
>PADU01000039.1 GCA_002700485.1 SAR116 cluster bacterium
TTAATTTTTCTCGTTGCTTTATAAGCCGATCATCAGCGGAAGGCAAACGGGAACCGAGCAAATAAACCGGGGCAAGATAATAAAACTCGCGTAGGCGCTTTTCGCCAGATAGACTGCAAGTCAGATGGTGCACGGGTCTTCATTAATGTGTTATGAATATTGTCTTGCGTTTCTGTATAGCTGTCCCCATATGAAATTCACAGACCTTCCACCTCTAAAATAATAAATATAGGCCCGTCCGCAATGTCCACACCGTCTG
This sequence comes from SAR116 cluster bacterium, assembly GCA_002700485.1. Classification (GTDB taxonomy): domain Bacteria; phylum Pseudomonadota; class Alphaproteobacteria; order Puniceispirillales; family Puniceispirillaceae; genus JADHLI01. The sequence continues at coordinate 260 of PADU01000039.1, forward strand.
GCAAGATAGAAATCTACACAACCCTGTTTTGTCCATTTTGTATGCGAGCCAAACAGCTTCTCAATGCAAAGGGGGTAATGTATTACGAGACAGATGTCACGACCAGACTCAGCCTGCGTAAGGCAATGACCGAACGTGCTGGAGGGCACACTTCTGTGCCGCAGATTTTTATTGATGGACAGCATATTGGCGGGTGTAATGATTTACTGGCCCTTGAACGATCAGGCCAGCTGGACAGGCTGCTTCAGGTTGCTAGCTGATGACACGCACTGTTCAAGTTGCTGTCCTGCAATATTGTGCTGGCCCAGACCAAGTCACCACCCTGCCTCTTATGCGTCGCCTAATTACGGAAGCAGCCGACAGTGGAGCTGTGTTCATCTGTCTACCGGAATGTGCAAACTTTCTGGCCAAAGACCGGGCAGCCTTGCAAGAACTAGCAGAGGATGAAGCTTCCAGCCCAAGCCTGTCCTGCTTACAAGAACTAGCGAAAACATTTCAGATTCATATCAACGCAGGGTCATTGATGATGCGCGCAAACAATGATGACTGTCAGGCCAACCGTGGCTATCTTATCGGTCCGGATGGGGCTATTCTGACCCGATATAACAAAATTCACATGTTTGATGCGGATGTTGGTGATGGGAAGCAATATCGCGAATCAGAAAATTTCAAGCCAGGTGACGCCGTCGTACATTACAAGACAGCGATTGGCCATATAGGGCTGTCTATCTGTTACGACATCCGCTTTCCCAATCTGTATCGCCAACTTGGCCAGGCCGGGACGGAAATCATCACAATACCGGCAGCTTTTACCCAGACAACAGGTGCAGCACACTGGCATGTTCTGCAGCGCGCCAGAGCAATTGAAACAGGAAGTTTTATACTAGCTGCAGCACAATGTGGTAGACATGCTGATGGCCGGCAAACTTACGGTCATAGCCTGATCATCAACCCCTGGGGAAAAATTCTGGCTGACGCTGGCGACAGGGCCAACAGTTTTGTGAAAGCTGAAATAGACCTAGATGAGGTAAAACAGGCTCGAGCAGCGCTACGCCATCTGCAGCATCGGCCTAATTACAGCTGATAGACGTTAGATGCTTACCATTACGCTAGGGCCGCATCACCAATGGTGACATATTTTTTGCGCCGGTCTGCCCGCAGCTCTGCAGGGGACAAGCCTCGCAGCTCGTCTAGCTGACGGTGTAATTCTGCTGACAGACTTTCCAATGCCAGTTCAATTTGCCGATGCGCACCACCAAGCGGCTCGCCCACAATGGCGTCAATAACGCCAAGCTGCTTCATATCCTGTGCGGTCAGCCGCAAAGCTTCTGCCGCAATCTGTGCCTTTTCAGAACTGCGCCACAAAATAGATGCGCAACCTTCAGGGGAGATGACAGAATACACAGCATGTTCAAACATCACTACACGGTTGCCGGTGGCAAGCGCAATCGCACCACCTGATCCACCCTCACCCACAATGGCTGAAATCAAAGGTGTTTTCAGATTCAGGCAGGCCTGAATAGACCGTGCAATTGCTTCTGCCTGACCGCGTTCTTCTGCGCCACGTCCAGGATAAGCTCCAGCTGTATCAACAAAACTGAGCACAGGCAGGTTAAAATTGTTCGCCAGTTCCATCAGCCGGATCGCCTTGCGGTATCCTTCAGGTCGAACCATGCCAAAATTCCTTTTAATCCGCTGTTCTGTCGTGCTGCCCTTTTCAGTGCCCATCACCACAACCGGCTGCCCTTGAAACCGTGCCAGGCCACCAATGATGGCATAATCCTCTGCATAGTTACGGTCCCCTGAAAGCGGAGTAAAATCTGTGAACATATGCGCAATGATCTGGACCAGTTTTGGGCGTTCAGGATGACGGGCAACCTGAACCTTTTCCCATGATCCCAGCTTTTTATAAGTCTGGGACAGTTCTTTATCAATGCGCGATTGAAGCTTACCAATTTCATCTGCAATATTCAGCCCGCTGTCCCCACCAAGATGGCGCAATTCTTCAATCTTACCTTCCAGAGCGGCAATTGGTTTTTCAAAATCAAGAAAGTGGTGCATTCAATCCATCCGATGTTAATCAGAAATATAATTGGAGCTTACATAGGTTGTTTTACTTGTTTTTCTGCTTTGCTGCAAGCGGGTGCGCGCCAGTGACAAGCTGGTAAAGGCGATCAGAGCGGGTGGTTGTATAAATTTGTGTGGTGGCGATATCCGCATGACCAAGTAATGTCTGCAAACTGCGCAAATCTGCCCCATTATTCAACATATGCGTGGCAAAAGAATGCCGCAGCACATGTGGACTGACCCGTTCCGCGCGCAAGCCGGCATGGGCGGCCATTTGTTTCAGCAAAACACTGAATTTCTGGCGGGTAAGTTCTGATTTTGCATCAGCCAGAAGCTGATCCGAATGGGTCACAGGGCCATCCGCGTCACGGTGCGCCAGCCAAAGCCTCGTCACCTCAACAGATACAGCTGTCAAAGGGGACAGCCGTTCACGCCCTCCCTTGCCTTTAATAACCAGCATCTTTCTGTCTCCGGCCATGTCCTGAACGCGCAAAGCCAGTAATTCTGAAATCCTCAGACCGCCAGCATATAAAAGCTCTAACCCAGCCCGCATTTGCAGGGCTTGTGTCTCTGGAAGATGCGCACTGGCCTCTATCAGGGTTACAACCTCATCCTCCGACAGGCTTTTTGGCAGGCTCTGCGGCAGCTTCGGGCTGTCAAGAAACTGAGATGGGTTATCTGCACGATGATTTTCCGCAACCATCCAACTCATAAAATGACGCAGAGTAGACAGACGCCGGGCAATTGTGCGGGCAGTCAGGCCCTTCTTATGCCACAGATGAAGCTCCTTACGCAGATCATCTGCAGACGCAGTTTGGAATCCCCCCGCAGCCGTATCTGATGACAGATTAGCAAGACCAACTGCCACACCGGAAAGATCACTATGGTAGGCGGACAATGTATGCATTGAAACCGCTTTTTCAGCAGCGATGGTCTGCAGAAACCGGTCAATCAGCCTAGAATAATTCCGCGCCGCTGATATCTGACCCTGCTCCTCCATTTTTGCCTCAACCTGATTTGCTGGTGAAATTGTTTCTTAAAAGAGACGCAATAATAAGCTCATGTGCCAATGCAGAAGCTGTACCATCAAGACCCACCTGCTGCAATGCAGCAATTACCCGCGAACCATCGGAAGGTGCGACCCAGCCTAGATGCACAGGCTGGACAAGGCTGGCAGCGATTAGACCTACCTCGCCAACTCGTCCAGCTTCTGCTGCCTGTTCAAGCGCAAGAAGGCCCAGGGCAGACAGACGATGATATGACACAGGCCAGTCACTAAAGGCATCTGCACCCTCTGGTGAGTTAGTCAGACGGGCCACCCAGTCAAATGACGGGCTTGAAATACCAATCGCGTCTAAAATTGGTAAAAGCGACCAGCAGTCTAGTCTCATGATAACGTCAGCATCCCATGCCATATTGTCTGTAAGTTGCAAGATAGCCTGAATGTCAGAAGCTTTCTGTGATGCTGCGTCCAGAATAGCGGGTAGGGGCTGGTGTGGAGCTGCCAAGGCCAGGATAACCGCATAATCAGAAGCAAGCTGATCTGAAAACGTAGCTGCTTCTGTCATCTCCAAACGTTGACGGATCAGGCTGGCATATAAATCTATCAGCAAATCAATTCGCCCGGCCTGGGTTTCTAGCCTGAGGGCCTCTGCAATCAGCATATCTGTATCCTCGCCCCGGCGTGTGGCCAGCCCAACCCACAAATATGCTGAGTTCAGGCCATGCCCGCGCAGATGAGCCCTCCCCTCTGCCTTTTGATTACGCAGACTAGCTAAAGCGGCTTCAGCCGGAACAGGTGCAGTTAGCAAAGACCGCCAGATTTGTTCTGTCTCTCCAGCTGTCTGCACATTCCTATCTAGCATCTGATAACTGGTATTCAATGCAGCATCCGGGGCAAGATAGCGAAAACTGGAAGCCGCTTGTATCATAGCTGGAGGAAGATTTTCAAAGGCATCAGCTGAAATCTGTTCATGTGCAGCATCCATCAGAACAAGATGCAGCAAAGATAAGTTATCAAGGTCTAAAGATAACGTAGCCGGCCGACCCAGCAGTTTATCGACCAGCTGGAAAAAATTATCATCCTGCTCACCACTTGCCCGCAGAATATCTGCCGCAAAACTGGCCGCACCCAACTGTCCGTCAAGCAAGGCACAGATGACCCTGGCCTTGTGCCAGAACGAATCCAAAGTCTGCAGCGCAAACCGTTCAGCATCACTGCAGGCCGCTTTATCAGCACGGCGGACCATATCATATTCAATCTGCCATCTCTTCCACTCAGACCATTCTTCATCCAAAGGCAAGAGCCGCAGGAGCTGCGATAATTTATCTGACTGGCCAGAACGCGCCAGCCAGTCCAGCCTAGCTTTAACAAGTTGTTCAGCCAAATTCCCTGCATTCTTTGGAGGTACAGCTGTTTGAACTGTAATTGCCGAAGTTAGAGCCAACAGTGCCGCTGAACTGCCTCTTGCGGGTGTCGCTTTCAGCAGCGCCAATGCCTGTTCAGCATCAGAGTTTGACCATATAAGAGAATTTATGACTGAATCTATTGATGAAATTTGGTTCACGCCAATTGATGCCAGCCCAACTTTTGAAATAGAACGCCTGCCAACCCGACCAGTAGCGACTGATGTCTGAGAGGCTTCCTCACCTCCAGCTGGCGCTTTTAGGTCTGTCTGCCCACCTCTAAGCTCACTGTCAGCAGTGGCCTGCGCTGAGGCATTCAGACCGCCAACAACCGGGGTTTCATCTGGCCGTGACTTATCTGTTTCTGAAGAGTTAAAATTAGCTAAATCTGTCAGGCTAACGGGCCCCTGCGCCAGCTCGTTTTGCTGCTCCGCACCAAGCTGTGAAGCTCCAAATAGCGGGAGCAGAAAGATACAAAACAACAAAAAGCAAGCTCTAAACACAATTACCTGGCGAAACAAGGGTCTGAACAGACTAATTTTCAAGGCGTTCATCCGGGATGATCTTTGAAACCGTCTTGACCGGGGCCGGAATTTGCCAGGCAGAGAGGAAAGTCAACCCGCCAAAGCCACACACCAGAACAAGGATTAAAAATAGGCGCACACCAGTCATATTATATGTCCTTTATCTGCATCACTGCAATGTATATGTCAGAATTTCTGTTTAATAATATATCCAAAGTAACCGCAATAGCTTAAAATTGTCATACGGGAAAATTATGGCAGTGATGAGGCAATGTGAAAAGTCGTAACGTGCTTTCAACCATTATGCAGTGGTGACGTAACTTGACGACCAAGCTAGACTTTAGCCAGATTAGACTTTAGATAGCGACCAAGAAAATAAGCAAAATCATACCATAGAGCGTAGATGTTAACTTTCACACCTGAACAGCGCCGCCGGTTCGCAGCAGATATTGATGGCGATTACCGGCCAAAAACAAAAAAAACCATTGTTCTTGTTGGACTAATGGGCTCAGGAAAAACTGCACTTGGCAAACGTCTAGCTATCGCCTTAGGCCTGCCATTTGTAGACAGTGACACAATTATNGAGNAAAAATCTGGGCTGCTTATCCGTAATATTTTTGAAATCAGCGGAGAGGCAAAGTTTAGAGAAATGGAGCACAAAACCATCTTAAGTTGNCTAAANAGCTCNCCGGTCATTTTGTCAACGGGCGGTGGTGCGTTTTGCAATCCCAAAACACGNNCGGCCATAAAAGCCCATGCAATCAGCGTATGGCTAGATGCGAAACCAACAGACCTCCTGCACCGTATCGGCAACACATCATCACGGCCNNTATTGAATAAGGGCAACCCTTTACAAACTCTGAGTNATTTGCGCCAACAGCGGAAGNCTGATTATCAGCAGGCAGAACTTCATGTNNGTACTGGGCGGCATTCCCTCCGCNTGTCGATGAAAAAAATACTCAATATTCTTGAGCAGAACAGCTATATTGAAGCTCTGTCANACAAAANTGACAAATAGCTTACCGCCATATAAGGCCTGAAAACATATGACCACCANCTCNTCGCGCATTCATGTCGCTNTGGCTGAAAACNGCTATGATATTCACATCGGCCATGANTTATTCACCGCTACGGCAGATGATTTGTCTGTTCTNNTAGCAGAAAAACAGGTNATAATCATCACAGATGCGAATATCGCACCGCTTCATCTTCAGGCCACCGAAAANGCATTGGCTGAATTTGCTNGCCAAACTGTCAGTTTTATTCTGCCAGCTGGCGAAGCCAGTAAGTCANTCGGCACCTATGAGCAGCTCGTAAATGATATTCTGGGGCTNCCTATTGACAGGCAAACGGTGNTGGTGGCCCTTGGCGGTGGTGTAATTGGNGATCTGGCTGGTTTTGCTGCCGCCAGCCTNTTGCGNGGCCTTGATTTCATCCAAATTCCTACCAGCCTTNTAGCTCAGGTNGACAGTTCTGTCGGCGGCAAGACAGGGATTAACACAGNNGCAGGAAAAAATCTGGTTGGGGCNTTTCATCAGCCNCGGCTGGTTCTTGCGGACATCAGTATGCTGGCCAGCNTGCCCGCACGCGAATTAAAAGCAGGTTACGCAGANGTGGTAAAATATGGCCTTTTNGGCGATNCTGNATTTTTNGAGTGGCTGGAGGTTAACGGGCGTGGNGTAATCAGNGGTGATACTGANGTNCAGGCAGAGGTNGTGCGGCGATCCTGTCAGATTAANGCTGATATTGTNGCTGCTGATGAATATGAGGCTGGCCAGCGAGCCTTGTTGAATCTTGGCCATACCTTTGCGCATGCGTTTGAGGCTGTCGCCGGTTATGATGGCCGNCTNTTGCATGGTGAGGCTGTCAGTGNGGGCCTAGTCTGCGCATTTGCNTTTTCCCAGCAGCTTGGCTTATGTTCAGGACAGGATGTGATGCGTGTNACCGCCCATCTGCAGAANATGGAGATGCCTNCACANAATGACCAGCTNGCCGCCGGNCAGGCAGNACCGCAGGTNTTGATTGAGCACATGCGCAAAGATAAAAAGACCCGGCAGGGCAAGCTGACCTTNATTCTCGCCCGGCAAATCGGNGAGGCTTTTGTTGCTGGNGACATTGATGAGGCTGANCTGAANAGATTTTTGGAGACNCTATGAGTATCGCNCTNTCAACAGCAATACTCGTGTTAATCATTTTATTGNTNATCATGATATCAGCGTTTTTTTCCAGTGCTGAGACTGCCTTGACGGCGGCTTCAGAAGCACGAATAAGGCAANTGGCAAAAACAAAGGCCAACCGTCAGGCGATNCGTGTCGAGAAGNTGCGNAAAAACAAAGAAGAGCTGATCANTNCAATTCTTGTGGGTAATAATCTGGTCAATATTNTGGCCTCNGCNCTAGCAACATCAGCTGCTATTTCGCTGACGGGTGATGGTGGNGTNGCGCTGGCCACATTGGTCATGACAGTNATTATTGTCNTGTTTGCTGAAGTTCTTCCAAAAAGCTATGCTTTTAATAACGCAGACAGATTTTCCCTGAAAATNGCACTGATTGTGCAGATCNTTGTTTGGGCTCTGAAACCTGTGACCTGGAGCCTGCGGGTGATTGTCATCNGCCTACTGCGCANTAAAAGCGAAGNGGGCANTTCACGCGAAGATGAATTACGTGGACTGATTGATNTNCATAGNGAGGATACAGATGAAGATGGNAGAGANACAGGAGCCATGCTGTCCTCNGTTCTCGANCTAGGTGAGCTAACAGTTGAGGAGATCATGACACACAGGGCGTCNGTANCTTCAGTTNATGCGCATGATNACCCNGAGGAAATATTGCGNTTTGTGCTGCGCTCACCGCATACTCGGCATCCGGTGTATTCCGGCAAGCCTGANAATATTACAGGNGTTCTGCATGTTAANGCCCTGCTGCGGGCTATTGAAGAGAATGCTGANCGCGATTTNAGCGGGCTNAACATTCAGGATATTGCNACTGAACCTTTCTTTGTGCCNGAAACTACACCGTTATTNGCCCAGCTTCAGGCCTTTCGGGCACGGCGTGAGCATTTTGCAGTGGTGATAGATGAATATGGNGNCCTGCGNGGAATNGTNACNCTTGAAGATATNTTNGAGGAAATNGTNGGGGATATTGATGATGAAACCGATATTGATNTGNCTGATGTNAAACAGCAGCCAGATGGTTCATNTATTNCTGAGGGCACAGTCACTTTGCGTGATTTNAATCGTCTACTGGCTTTAGAACTNCCCGATGATGANGCCTCTACATTNGCGGGGCTNATTATTTACGAAAGCNANCATATNCCNTCTGTCGGACAGGAATTCAANTTCCATGATATACGCTTTAAAATCATTGCCCGCCAGAACAATCAGATCACTTCGATTAGATTTTGGCTGCCTACAAAACAAACTCCTATGAATGTAAAGGATAACATATGAAGACTCAGCATCTCTCCCCGCCTGCTGAACGTGAAGACAGACATAACCGCCAAGTAAGCTGTCACGGTTATGCCCGTAAAGACGGGTTGCTGGATATTGAAGGTGAGCTGATTGACACAAAGGCTTATGACTTTCCATCCTCGACCCATGGCATCATCACATCAGGCACGCCTGTTCACCATATGCAGGTCAGAATTACAATTGATTTTGAGATGGTGATCCAGCATGCCGAAGCTGTGACGGTAAATGGTCCTTATGCGGTCTGCCCAAAGGGGGCGGAAAACATCACTGGCCTTATCGGCCTTAAAATCGGGCCTGGCTGGAAGCGAAAAGTTCAGGCTGCCATCGGCGGGCCGAAGGGCTGTACTCATATTACTGAATTGATGGGCCCAATGGCCACAACTGCTTTTCAGACACTCTATGGCGAAAAGGCCCGGCAGAAACGGAATGTAGTAGGGGCAGATCAGAACCAGCAACTAAAGACCCCTCTGCCCAGCTTGACTAACAGTTGTATTGCCTATGCTCAACAGAATGACGAATAAACCACACATTCACAAGCTGGATAGCCTCAGTCTTTGATGATGGTGATCTGAAGCGCGTGCACCGGACCAGCCAGAAAATCAGCCAAACTTGAGGTGATCATCCTGTGCGCAGCCACACGGCTTAACCCTTGCAAGACGGGCGCAGAAATCTGAACATTAAAATGGGACTGGCCGCCGTCTGGCGCACCCACATGACCTGCATGCTGCCAGCTGACATCCTCTATTTTCAGAACAGATGGTGATAAGTCAGCTGTCAGGCGCGCCACCATTTGATCAGCAATTTTCTTCTCCGAATGTGGCGTCATCCTTATTATTCCTCTGCAGTCAACTGAGCCTAATAAAAGCATTGTTTTATCGAAGGCTGAGCTTGTAAAGCCCTTTTCATGACTTATACTGAAACAGATGAGACGGAAACATAAAGTTGACATTGGTTTTGCTGTTAAAGCTGGTGAGCAAATTATATCTGACACTGGCTTGCATATTTGTATGGCTGAGGGCTGTTTTGATAGAGGCGCGTATCCTGCACCCAAAAACAGACAGGAATTGCGCAGTCATATCTGGTTTTGCCTAAATCATATCCGCATGTTCAACAGCCAGTGGAACTATTATGACGGGCTGGAGGGAGAAGCGCTTGAACGTGAGATCAGACGGGCCACCACATGGGAGCGGCCTAGCTGGAAATTTGGCACGGGTCCCTCTGCTAAAATAGCCAATTCTGAACCGTTTGAAGACAAATTTTCATTTTTTGACGAAACAGAAACAAAAACACATATTGCAGCTCAGAGTTTGACAGTAGAAGAAAAGAAAGCCTATGCGCTGCTTGAACTGGAACCTGGTGCAGATGAAAAGGCCATAAAGCAGAGATATAAAGCGCTGGCAAAAGAGCTGCACCCTGATCATAACCAGTCAGACCCAGCTGCAGAAGACAGGCTGAAAGATATAAATCTTGCTTATGCTGTGTTGCGTAAAAACGTAAAAAGCCTTTGACAGCATCATCAACAAACTATCGCAGGCGCCACTAATGAGGATTTGAAGAGGTGCGAGCACATTCATTTGCCGTTGCATTTTACCTGTGCGCCTGATAACTGCTAGTCTTCAGATTAAGATGAAATTCGGAGTCAAGTTTATGTCCGCAGAAACAACCCACGGCCAAGCCGCACATTCTCTTTCCGCCCCTGATATTGAAGTGGATGCAAAGAAACTGTTCGGCCTCGATATTGACCTGAAAGTTCCAGCATTTTCAGCGCCGTCAGCTTATGTACCTGCTGTGGATCCCAATTATCAGTTTGATAATGATACGACCTTGGCGATCTTGGCTGGTTTTTCACACAACCGGCGCGTTATGGTTCAGGGCTATCATGGNACNGGTAAATCAACTCATATTGAACAGGTCGCTGCCCGCCTAAACTGGCCGTGCATGCGTATAAACCTGGATAGTCATGTAAGCCGTATTGATCTTGTTGGTAAAGATGCCATCGTTCTGAAAGATGGCAAGCAGGTTACTGAATTCCGCGAAGGGATCCTACCGTGGGCAATTCAAAATTGTGTAGCACTGGTATTCGATGAATATGATGCAGGCCGTGCAGATGTGATGTTCGTAATCCAGCGCATCCTAGAAGTTGACGGAAAGCTGACCTTACTGGATACGAGCCGGGTCATCACCCCAAATCCGTATTTTCGCCTGTTTGCTACGGCAAACACCGTTGGCCTTGGAGATACAACCGGCCTCTATCATGGTACCCAGCAGATTAATCAGGGTCAGATGGACAGATGGTCAATTGTGACAACCTTAAATTATCTATCTCATGAAGATGAAAAGAACATCATTCTGGCTAAGCAGAAGCCGTATCAAACAGATGAGGGCCGCAAGCAAATTGACCAGATGGTGCGCATGGCAGATATGACGCGCAAAGGCTTTGTGGCTGGAGATCTATCTACCCTAATGTCCCCACGGACGGTTCTGACATGGGCTGAAAATGCCCTGATTTTCGATGATATCACTCTAGCGTTTAGATTAAGCTTCTTGAACAAATGTGATGAGATTGAACGACCAACCTTGGCTGAATATTACCAGCGCATCTTTGGCATTGACCTGCCAGAAGCCCCAGCCATGACACAGAAGGCATCCTGACAACTTCAGGAACGAAACAGTNTAGGGATACAAGACGTTGAGTCAAAACGAGCCGTCTGATTTCTTGAAAGCAAATGCTGCNGCATTGCGTGCACTTGCAGGCGGTGTGGACCGCCAGGTCCGTTATGCCGGACAGGACACCCATATTGGCAAGACGGAAATAAGGCTGCCTGCGCTGCCGCGCGAAACCGGCCAGAAAATGCGATCTGACAGCCGCGGCGCAGCTGATTCAGCTGGATTATGGCTGGCCCACCACAATGATCAAACACATCAATCCCTCTGCCCGTCAGCCCCAGCGGCAAAAGCTATCTTTGATGCTGCTGAAACAGCACGGGTTGAAGCGATTGGCGCGAACCAAATGGCAGGNGTAGCNCAGAACCTGTCNGCCAGGCTGAATAAGAAATATTCAACCTCAACAATCGGGGCGCCTGATTCCGGTGATGATAATGCAGTNGTGGATGCTGTNCGACTGATGGTNCGTGAAGCGCTNACAGGAGANGCTCCGCCTNCCTCGACTGCCATGGNCATGGATTTATGGCGTCCNTGGATTAATGCACGGGCAGGCGANCTGCTACAGGANATGCGTTCATGTGAGGAGAATCAGTCTGATTTTGCTGAGTTGTCGAGACGCCTTATTGGCGCGCTGCAGTCTGATTTGGGAGATGCTGCAGATCAGAATGAGGATGGCAGTGATGCAGAGGATAATGCCAATGATAACGCATCACAGGATGATGGATCTGCAGATGANGCCCAATCTGCAACAGGTGAAGATNACAGTGAGGGNGATGAGAGNCAGGGTGTTGAGCAGGATGGTGACGCNGCTGGAATGGCCTCAGATGACNGCACAGNTATAGATGCTGANTCAGATATGGACGGGATGACNGANGGAGAATCACCAGGTGGAGAGCCTGGCCAGAACCCCTATCAGANNGAGCCTNNCCCAGANNTATATAGAATTTTTACAGACCAGTATGACGAAGTGATTGATGCTGCAGATTTATGTGANCCAGAAGAGCTAGAGCGGCTGCGNAATATGCTGGACCGCCACATGGAAAATCTGAATCAGATGATTGGNAAGCTAGCCAACAGGNTGCAGCGNAAACTTATGGCTTTTCAGAACCGGTCTTGGGAATTTGATCTTGANGAAGGTCTTTTGGATGCCGGCAAGCTGCATCGTGTTGTCACCCAGCCCTTCAGCGCTCTCTCNTATAAGCAGGAACAGGACACAAAATTCAGNGACACAATNGTNACTCTACTGTTGGATAATTCAGGCTCGATGCGNGGACGNCCTATNACCATCGCTGCTGTTACGGCTGATATTATGGCCCGCACGCTGGAGCGGTGTGGNGTAAAGGTTGAAATTCTGGGCTTCACTACAAAAGCNTGGAAAGGCGGACAGTCGCGGGAAAACTGGCANGGCGCTGGGAAACCAGCTATGCCTGGCCGGTTAAATGATTTGCGCCATATTATNTACAAATCTGCTGACCAGCCNATGCGCCGNGCACGTAAGTCACTTGGCCTCATGNTNCGNGAAGGNATCCTGAANGAAAATATTGATGGCGAGGCATTGGTCTGGGCCCATGANAGGCTNGTCAGCCGTGCAGAAGACAGACGAATCATGATGGTCATTTCAGATGGTGCNCCGGTTGATGATTCAACANTGTCTTCAAACAGCGGCAATTATCTTGAAAAGCATCTGCGNCAGACTATTGCTATGATTGAAAACAAATCNCCTGTACAANTGCTNGCGATCGGCATTGGNCATGATGTGACCCGCTATTACAAACGGGCTGTAACCATTACAGATGTTGATCAGTTAGGCGGCACGGTGATTGGCGANCTGGCAGATTTGTTTGACGAAGATAAATCACCCGGGCCAATGCGCCGATTTAAANGGTAATAAAACACCCTGCTGTTTCAAGCAGGGTGTTTCATATCAGTTCAATTACTTTACGTTCTACTAAAAGCCGAGCTTGCTGCCCGAGCGCGTTAAGCTGACTGTGCTGACATAATCTCTCGCTTGAGAGCACGAGCTTCATCAGCCAGCTCTGAATTACGGGCCTGCAACAAAAATGCATCCAAACCACCGTGCTTTTCAACGGTGCGAATTGCACTGACAGAAACACGCAGTGAGACGTCACGGCCCAAAATCTCTGATGACATGCTGGTGCGCTGAAGGTTTGGCAGAAACCGTCTGCGGGTGCGGTTATTCGCGTGGCTCACATTATTGCCAGACATCACGCCTTTACCAGTAATTTGACACCGTTTTGACATAACTTTTGTCCTTTCACGCCAGCCCTATGAGCACAAAAAATTCAATAGACGAGGGTTATAAGTACAAATAAGCAAAAGGTCAAGCCAAAGCGACCCTCGGGCGATCGTCTAACAAATTATCCGAAATATGATGCTGCAGAACAGTCAGATTTGTCGCGCAGCCCATCTGCGGCACGTTTTAATTATCTGAATGAAGCTTTGCGGATTCTATCGCAACATGGGATGCGTGCCTGACAGCTTGCTTAGCCGAGAGACCGGCTTGTTTTACATCTGCAATTGTCGAAAGCCCGTCGGCTTTCATCATAGCGCGCAATCCAGCAAGAAGATCAGCCACCATCAGGGGGCCCTGAAGGGCAAGAGCTGTATAGAGTTGAACAAGATCAGCTCCCGCCAAAAGGCGGGCGTAGGCCTGCTCTGCTGAACCTATGCCGCCGACACCAATAAGCGCTGCTGGCTGGCCTGAACCACGCAGATGTTTAGCTGCTTCTGCTATTTTCTGCAGTGCCAAAGAGGTGAGAGGCTGACCAGAAAGCCCCCCCGCCTCATCCTTAAGCGCTGAAAACAAGCTCGCTGGGCGAGAGGTGGTTGTATTTGTCAGGATAAAACCAGAAATACCGCAATCAAGAGCTATATCCATAGAGCGAAATAGTTCAACTGCATCCAGATCAGGTGCCAACTTCACAAATATTGGTGGGCGACCTGCTTTTGGTCCGCCAGCCTCATCCCGACCGTCAAAGGCCGCCTGCAGACAGGCTCTCAGCCCCTCCTCATGCTGAAGATCCCGCAGGCCTGGCGTATTTGGAGAAGATAAATTCACTGTCAGATAGTCAGCAAAACGGCTGAGGTGGGCAGCTGATTTATGGTAGTCGGCAGCTTTATCTTGACTTAATTTGTTGGCCCCGATATTCACGCCCAGAATTCCATGTTTAGCGGACCTGCTGGACAGATGGGCAGCAGCGACACGCATGCCTTTAGAATTAAAGCCATAACGGTTAATCACCGCGTCATCTGCGGTAAGCCGGAACACACGTGGACGCGGATTACCCATCTGTGGCAAGGGGGTAATTGTTCCCACTTCAACACAGCCAAAACCTAATCGGAAAGCTCCCACATAAGCTTCGGCATTCTTATCAAATCCAGCTGCCAACCCGACAGGATTCTCAAATGCCATCCCGGCAATTTTGGTTGGCAAAAGCAGCTTACTAGCAACCGGGGCAAGGCCCAGGCGCAGCGCCTGTATCGTCAGATTATGGGCCAGTTCTGCAGGAAGCCTACTTGTCAATTTTGCTGCGAGTTGCCACATCAACTTAGTTAGTCCATCCCTTGCCGTTTTCAGCTATCTGATGCGGGTCCCGCCAGTTCATCTGTCAGAACCTTATCACATAACGCAACAGCTTCCTTCAGGCCATACAGCCGGAAGAAACTGCCCATGCGTGGGCCTTGGGCCTGACCCAGCATGGTTTCATAAAGGCAGCTAAACCAGTCACGCAGATTTTCATAATGCGCTTTGCCAGCTGCATAGACAGCTGACTGAACATCTGCAGCCAGAGCATCTGCGGGCATTGCGGCCAGACTGTCCCGCAGGGCTGTGATATAGATCTTTTCATCAGGCGTGGCCATGCGGTATCGTTTTGTTGGTCTGACCCTGTCCTGATAGAACTGCACTGCATAAGTAGCCAGCCTATCCAACTCAGGATGATCCTGCGGACTGGTGTCTGGTGCATAGGCACGGATGTATCCCCACAAGCTATCAGATGTTTCAGCAGAACAAACCGCTGCCAAATTCAACAGTAAGGAAAAACTAACAGGCATGGCTGTTGATGTTTTTTCCTGATTAATCCGGATATGCCAGGCAGGATTTTCCAGCCTGCCTGCGGGCTCTGCATCTTTCAGCTTTTCCTTATGCGCGTAGAACTCATCAACTGTTTTAGGAATTAAATCGAAATAGAGCCGCTTGGCGCGCTTTGGCTGACCATACATGAACAACGCCAGTGATTCAGGATTGCCATAACGTAGCCAGTCTTCAATCGACAGGCCATTGCCCTTTGATTTTGAGATTTTCTCACCATTCTGATCCAAAAACAGCTCATAAGAAAACCCAGCAGGCGGTGTCGCCTTCAATGCCCTGACAATTTTTGATGAAAGCGTGACAGACTCAATCAAATCCTTGCCACTCATTTCATAGTCAACGCCCAATGCGTACCAGCGCATTGCCCAATCAGCCTTCCATTGCAGCTTACAATGCCCACCCGTCACAGGCACGCTGACATGGTCATTTGTTTGCGGGTCAATATAGGTAATTTCACCTGCTTGTGCGTCCCGAGAGACAACCTTTGCCTGGAGCACCTGTCCGGTGCGCGGACAAAGAGGCAGAAACGGGCTGTATGTTTCACGCCTTTCCGGACCCAGTGTCGGCAAGATGATATTTGTCACGGCATCATATTTTGCTAGTATATCCAGCAGGGCTCGGTCAAACTGGCCGGATCTGTACATATCTGTTGCGCTTATGAATTCATAATCAAAACCAAAGCTGTCTAGAAACACCTGAAGGCGGGCGTTATTATGAGCACCAAATGACGAATGCGTGCCAAAGGGGTCAGGGACTTGTGCTAGCGGCATCTGTAAATAACTGGCAATAAAATCCGGGTTTGGTACATTATCAGGCACTTTGCGCAGCCCGTCCATATCATCAGAAAAACACACCAACCGAGTTGCTCGGCCTGTTAGACATTCAAAAGCATGTCGTACCATAGAGGTTCTGACTACCTCGCCAAAGGTGCCAATATGGGGTAGACCGGATGGACCATAACCTGTTTCGAACAAAATCGGTCGTTCTGGCAGGTCATCTTTCAGCTTTGATAGCCTGTCCTGAAGAGCTCGGGCTTCAGCAAAAGGCCATGCCTTGGCATCTTCAGCAAGTGATTTAAGTTGTTCTGCAGACACGGAAGAAATGAGCCTATTCTAATCATGTTTCGGCATGGGCTATTACAGCACAGATGTTTCCTTAATCCAATCATCCGAAGCTACCCACATTGCTTGAAGTAGGTGATAAGAGGTCAGCTAGGTCTGGTCAAGTCCCTGCCCGCATAAAAGCTGGGCAAATTTGACTGTGCTGGTTATAGTGCAGCCTATGAATACTCCCTTAGATGTGAGCGCATTTTCTGCTCTGTTTCCTGATTTTAATGATGTAGTCATCATCTCAGGCGATGGTGAGATTACACGCAAAGACAGAGGCGTTGCAGCAGAGTTTACCCAGCAACAGCTTTATCTTATCTGCCACCGCAAATGGAGCGAAGCGCGGCTGCAGGCAGAATTGCCGAAAGCGGCGGATGTGCTGGAACTGTTTGCCTTTGTTCGGCCTGCTCAGTTTTGTCTTCCCACACCTGCTGGTTTGGCCGCAAAGCTGGACCTAGCCGTACCTATTTCACCAGAAGATAAGGCGCTGACCCTCTTTCATGCCGCACAAAAGCTGATAGATGAGCTAGCTGCGCAACCAGATAAGGTGAAGCAGAAACTGGCCCGGCTTGCAGATATGATGGGACGGGGCGGCTGGCAATGGACCGGCCCGGTGA
>PADU01000001.1 GCA_002700485.1 SAR116 cluster bacterium
TGATTGTTTTGGACAGTTCTATTGTTGCTAAAGGGTTTAGAGACAATGGTGGAGACCTAATGGTCATTTCAGAAGACGTATTATTATCCACAGCCCGCACAAATGTTGATATGTCTGGCTCTGTTAATGGTGGGTCTATAAAATTACATGCAAATAATCATAATTTTGCTGCCGGGACGTTCAAGGCTGATGGGAAATCAAGTCAAGGAGGCAACATTGACTTTGCTGGACAAAATGTAAGGCTAGCATCAGCAGGTATTTCAGCTAAGGGGGTATCACAGGGCGGAAAAGTAAGGATTGGTGGTGAATATTTAGGTGGTCAAAAGTTATCAACCGTAAGTCAGAAGGAATATAGAGGGTTTATTAACCGGTTTGACAATAAAAATGAAATTATTAATGCCCAAAATACAATTGTTGACTACGACGTTAACATAAATATCTCAAGCACTTATGGACAGGGAGGAACAGCTGTTATCTGGTCAGACGAAACCACTGACTTTATGGGGTCAATTAATGCAAACGGATTCTTAGGTGCAGATCAGAACTGGATTACTCAAGCTTCTAATAACAGAGAAAAAGGTGGATTCATCGAAATATCATCAAAGAATCTACTGAGAACAGTAAAGTTAGACCGTGTAAGTGTGAATTACGGAACATTACTTTTAGATCCAAAGAATATTACCGTTGATGCTAGTGGTTCGGCTGGTGGTTCCTTAGATAATGGATTAAGGGCACAAGTATATTATAATTACTTTAATGACAGCTTTAGTTATTTTGGAACTGTTGGTGGCAGAACACAAGACTCTAGATCATCAGTAAGGAATAGATTTAACAGAGATTTTACTACAATTAACCATTTAACACCGGGTAGAAACTTTGCCGAAAGGTATTCTGCAGAATGGAGAGGTTTTTTCAAACCAAAACAAACAGGTACTCATAGATTCTATACTTATAGTGATGACTCTAGTTGGGCTTGGTTATTTACCCAAGGATGGAACAATGTGGATTCGTGGTCAGATTTTATTAACGTGAGAAATACTTCAAATAGATTGGTTGATAACAGGGGTGCACACGGAATGAGAATTCGATATAGCAGCAATGTAACACTACAAGCAGATACGTATTATCCATTGTTAATATATTTTGGAGAAAGAACGGGTGGCGATAGAATTGATTTTGGGTGGCAAGGTCCAGGGCAAGGTTGGACAACTAATATGAGTGGCGTTGCTTATCATAATAATGATGAGTTTTCATTGGGTTCATTTACTGGAGCTTCTGGAAGTGCTGGCATAGAGACTGTTAGTTCATTTTCAACAGATTCGTCAAGCACAAATACTGTTGGCAGCGGTACAATACAAGATTTACTAACAGCAGGAACTGATGTTTATTTAAGAGCTAACCAAGACATTACCGTTTCAAATGCCATAAGCGCAACTGGTGGTTCAGGTGGAAATCTTTCACTGCTTGCCGGACGTGACATAACAATTAATTCTAATATAACTACTGCAAATGGCGACCTTACACTGCGTGCAAATACATCAACATCATATGGTGTTGTTGATTCACAAAGAGGAAGCGGCACAGCGGACATAACTAATAATGCAACCATAAATGCAGGAAGNGGGACTGTAACAGCAGTTATAGATGGTGGAACCGGACTTACCAATGACCAACCAGGAAACATTTCATTGGGNACNATTACCGCAGGGGCCATTAACGCAACAGGAGATTCCNCCACCGGAACCATNACTGGTACTAGTCTTNCAGCATCAAATAATAGCGGAACAACNATCGATATTTCTGGATATGAAATGGGCGCAATCTCATCAATTAACGCAAATGGAAATAACGCCAATTGGAGAATTAAAAGATTAAACAATTCCTCAGATAATACTTTCAGTNATGTCGAATCTGCTGAATTTATCCAATATGGTTATTCTAATGGCAATTCAATAAGTGGCTCAGGAAATGGNATACTTAATGGTTATGATCCTGGCGAATTAACAAAAACCTACGGCAATGTATCAGGAACCTCAATGAAAGTTAAGAAAGTCTACGATGGCACCACTTCAACATCTTCNGCAACTTTCGGTACGTCCGCAGTTACTGCTGCAAATGGACTTCCTAGCGGAGTTAATGTTACACTTAGTAATCAAACTTACACTTATAACTCAGCGACAACTAGTGATANTGCGATTGTAACAGCTGATGCTGCTTANACAATTTCATCAAAAACACATAGCAGGCATGGTGATGTTTATGGGCTTGTAGCTAGTTCAACAGTAAAGACAATTAACAATACCCAAATAACACCAAAACAAATTAGCTTAAGTGGTTCAAGAAATTACAACGGCACCAATNTTATCAGCTCTNCTGATTTAACTGTTNGNAATCTNATTGGTAANGAAACGCTAACTCTCACNGGTTCAGCCTCATTATCATCAGCAAATGCCCAGTCAGAGTCAANTTTNGCNTCAACAGCAGGACTTTCTCTATCTGACGGATCAAATGGTGGATTAGCTANTAATTACACTTTAGTAGGGAGTAACCATAAAGTTACNNTTAATAAAAAACCTATAAAATTAAGNGGTTCAAGAAAAATTAATAGAATTAANAGGAACGTAAGACTNACATCAGGTCAATTAAGNATNAATAATCAAGTNAAGAGCGACAATGTCAAACTTTCTGGAAGCACCAAAATCAGAGTAACTAAAGAAGGATTACATAAGATTAATACTGACGGANTAGCATTATCNGGTAGAGATGCCTCTAACTATACTCTNTTAGGTGAGGCTCACGANTTCCTATTTGAACTTAGAGCCAAATTTAAAGCTATAAAAAATATTGAGAATAAAATAAACGAGTTAGCAAAATCCGGTAAAAAAATTATTACTGGGGCAACGCAAGCCATTCCTAAAGTAGTGGCGATGACAAGTACGCCAAGTACTGGTCCTGCAACAGGACCAGCTTCTCTTGGTGGCGGTCCAACAGGTAGTAGCGGGGCAGGAGGGCCTTCAAGTGGTGGCGCGCCGGCAGCAGGTGGTTCGGGTGTTGACTCCGGTGGAGGAGGATCAGGAAGCGGAGAAACTGGTGGTGAGTCAACCTCTGAAGAATAATTCTCTTACTTTAATTTTTTTATAGTAGAAAAAATTTTGTTAAAAAATTGTTGATAACTGAAGACTGTTGTAAATTATATATAGCTAAGTGCTTGAGATTCGTTGGCATTCACGGTATTATCCACAATAAGGAAATTTAAAATGGGAATTGCAGTTTCATTAGAGCAGAGAAACTCTAATTATATATTNTGTTCGCTCATTAAATCTTTAGTTGTGAGTGTTTTTGTTCTTCTTTTCGGATTCTCAACTACTGCAAATACTCGTACACCTAGCCAAGCACTTCCAGATTTTTTTAAGAAATATAATCAACCCCAGTTTTATGATTTAAAAAAAAAAAAAAAAAGAAATACCTAAAGTTTTAAATAATTTAAAGCAACAAAAAGTAAGTGATGANTTCAAATTAATAATTAAACCAAAAACAGTCATAATACTTGCTCCCAAGGTCTTACAAGAAATTATTGATTTTAATTATTATAAANAAGAAATTATGAATAAAAAAATTTCAATTGAGAACCTCTATGAGTTTGCCAGTAGACTAACGGATAAATTTAATGAAAAGGGTTATCCTCTTGTTAGAGTTGTAGTTCCATCTCAAGAGCTCGATTCTGATGATACTACAATTTTTTTTAAAGTCGTAGATGGTGTAATTGAAAAATTAGATTTAAGAAATGTTCCTCCAAATCAAGCTTCTAGGATATATTCATACCTTAAACCATTGGTCAAAAAGAAAACACTCACCATAAATGAACTTAATCGCAGACTCATCTTAGCAAGTAGTATAGCCGGAATTAACCTAACCTCTGGTTTTCTTCCTGGGGTTACTGATGGAGGAACTAAATTAATAATTGAAGCTAGTCATAAATATATCTCTGGATCAATGGAGTTCAATAACTTTCAAAGTAAAGCGCTCGCGAGACAACAAGGGCAGATGAGTTTAACAATAAATTCTCCACTTGGTCTAGGAGAGACAATATCGATGTTTGGTTTAGCTAGGCCAACACAAAAAGGAGTCAATGGATCCGGTAGAGATGTTCCGATTAGAGCAGGTGGTATATCTATGTCCGTTCCTCTTGGGAATAATGGGACAGTTGCAGGAATTTCTTACTTAGAGAGTATGACTCGTCCAGGTGATGAGTTAGAGTCACTCTCTCTCGAAGCTAATATGAAGTCAGCGTCACTCACTTTATCGCATCCCTTGGTATATCAGCCCAATAAAACATGGTTTATGAGGGGAACTGTAAACTGGATTGATGAAATTCAATTTACTAACCTGACAGGAAAGGATGAAGATATCAGTCACGACAGACTAACTAATCTTAGATTAGGGACAAGTGTAACTAGTTGTGCTGCAGGTTGCATAAGTTTTGACGCAGAATTATCAAGAGGAATTGAGTTATTTTCAAGGTCTGCAAGTGAAGCTACTTCAACACCATTATCGAAAGAATCAGCAACATCAACTTACACGCATGCAAGTTCTAATATTTCTTATTCGCTCAATTTCCAAAACAATTATCTACTAAACTTGAAGGGAGGTGGACAGTATACTGATGATAGTTTATTAAACTCAGAGCAAGCTTCAATTATTGGTGAACAAAAAGTAAGTAGCCTTAGTTCCGGAGCAATTTCTGGTGACAAAAATTGGTATGCAAGATCACAGATTAATAAAAATATAAATTTATCAAATGAACTTATGGTTTCTCCCTATCTCTATTCAGCGATGGGGGTTGCATATATAAACAAACCATCAGCAACTGAGGAGAAAAAGACCGCTGCAAAATCCGTTGGAATAGGGATCGAATTTAATGCTAAAGATAAAATACTTTTTGGGAAAAATATATACGGAAAAGCTGAATATTCAAAAACTTGGGCAACAAAGAACATAGAACAGTTGTCAGATGTAAGATTAAATAATAACCACATTGCTATAAAACTTGCTATGGTATTTTAGGGTAGCTAGCTTGAGTAATCTTATAAAAAGGCAATCAACTAAAAGAGTTTTGCATACAACCCTAGTCATTCTTATTTTTATGACTACAGCTACCTTTGGAGACGAAATGCCAACTGGACCCAAAGTAAAAAGTGGGTTAATTAGCATTAGTGGTACTGGAACTAACCACCTTAAGATCAATCAAAACTCTAGTAAATCTATTATTAACTGGAACAGTTTTTCTATTCATAAAAAGGGACAAGTTGACTTTAAAATGCCCTCAGCATCCGCTTCGTCATTAAACCGAGTAACCGGTTCTACACCTTCGAATATTTCTGGAAAATTAAATTCAAATGGGAATGTTTTTTTGATAAATCCAAACGGAATTGTTATCTCAAAGACAGGCGTTATTAATACAAATTCATTTACAGCATCATCTTTAAATTTAAAGAATGAAGATTTCTTAAATGATAATTACAAATTCAAGGCCGAACCAAAATCAAGGAACGTTGAAAATAAAGGGGAGATAACTGTAAATTCAAAAGGGAATATAGCTTTGTTAGGAAGACAAGTATTAAATTCTGGAATAGTTAAGGCTAAATTAGGAAAAATAGCGGTTGGAGCAGGTAACTCCGTAACATTAAATTTTGCAAAAAACAAGATGATGAATATTATTATACCATCTCAAGATCTGGATAAAATATCAGATATTCATGGACGCACACTCAGGTATTTAATTTCAAATGAAGGAGAACTTAGGGCCCAAGGGGGTATTATAGAGCTTTCTGCCTTAGCAGCAAATAACTTAAAAATGGGGACTATAAATAATGCTGATACAGGATCGATTATAGCAACAGGTTATCACAGGAACAGTGGCAAAATTACTATTAGTTCGCAAAATGGTAGACAAAACCTAAGTGGAAGAATTGATGTTTCCAACAATGATGAGAAGCTGCCCAGTGGTTATGTTTCAATCTCAGGCGATAATATTTATAATAAGAGTAGAATATCGGCAAATGGGATGAATGGCGGTAAAGTGAAACTTCTTTCAAAAAATCTTCTAATTAATGATGGCCAAATTGAGGCAAATGGTATTAATAAAGGTGGTGAGATCATTGTTATGTCTGAGGATACTTTGTTTTCTTCAGTAAAATCAAAATTGATTGCTAAAGGTGATGGAAATGGAGGAAGTATTAAAACATCTGCAAAGCAAATTAACCTCACTTCTGGCTTGTTAAGTGTAGATTCTAGATTAGGAAGTGGAGGATTAATTGATATCGAAGGAAAGAAAGTTGCATTATTAAATGCAAATTTAAGTGCTAAAGGTAATCAAATGGGGGGGAATATTAGAGTTGGTGGAGAGTTTCAAGGTGGTAAACGGCAAAATTATACTACAGACAAAGAGTATTTTGGCTTTGTTAACCGTTTCGGTAAACTTTCCAAAATTTCCAACGCAGAACAAACTTACGTAGATAATAATTCCTCAATTGATATTTCAAGTAGGAGTGGTTCTGGGGGAGCGGCGGTAATTTGGTCTGAAAGAGTTACGGATTATAATGGCTCAATTCAAGCTAATGGACGTTTCAATGATGATGATAACAAATTCAAAGACGGAGGGTTTGTAGAAATATCATCCAAGGAAAATTTAAGAACAGTTGATTTAACTAAAACATATGTAAAGGGTGGTCATTTGTTACTTGATCCCAAAAATATCACAATCAGTTCAAATACTTCAGACGGTCTTGTGGCACAAAAATATGCAGGGTACTTTGCTGATAACTTTGATAATTTCACAACTACAGAAAGTGATACAAATTTTGATTCTGTTTTTTTTACATCTATAAACACTACAACACCCGGGATAAACTTTGACGACACCTACAGTGCTCAATGGCGTGGTTTTTTTCTATCAAGAACGGCTGGATCATATGGTTTTCAGACTAACAGTGATGACTCAAGTTGGCTGTGGACAGAGCCATTGGATGGATCGATTGGTAGTGTAGCTGACCTTATCTCCTATAGAAGTAGTAGCAATGAAGTTGTTGACAATAGCGGTATACACGGGCCAACATCAAAAACGGGGACAAAGACTTTTTCGAGTTATGAATATAATCCTATTTTAATTTATTTTGGTGAAAATGCAGGTGGAGACCAAATAACAGTAAGTTTTCAAAGGCCAAGCGGATCTTATTCAGATGACGGATCGGGGTGGTATTTTAGTGCAGGTGATGAGTTTTCATCAGGCAGTACAGATTTATCGACTTTCACTGGATCTGAAATAACTAGTTCCGCGTCAGGATCATACAATTCATCGAGTACGACTGATTTAGATAACAATATAATTGAGGCAATGCTTGCTGAAGGAACAGATATAACTCTGCAAGCCAACACTGATATTACACTAAATGGTGCAATTTCAGTACCAACCTCTAATAGCTCTACACTTACTTTATTAGCCGGAAGAAGCATTACTCTTAATCAAAATATTACCACAAATAATGGTAACCTAGCACTAAGAGCGAACACTGATACAGCATTAGGAACGGTTGACGCTCAAAGAGACTCTGGGGCAGCAAGTATCACAAATAATGCAACAATAGACGTAGGTTCGGGAAGTTTAACCTTTGATATGGATGACGGGGTTGGTCTTACAAATACTGAACAAGGCGATATTGTTATGGGAACTGTCAGCTCAGCAGACGACATAGTTGTCACGACACACGGAACACCAACAACCGGAACTCTCAGTGCTGGTAGCTTAACAGCTTCAAAGAGTGATACTAGTGCAATCAGTATTGAAGCATACGATGTTGGAACAATTACTTCTCTCACAACTTCTAATGGTAATTGGAAAATTTACAGATTAAGATCAGACACAGATGATGATTTTAGTAATATTCCGTCGGCTGGTTTTATACAATACGGCTATTCCGACGGTGACTCTGTTCTAGGAACAGGAAACGGAATACTAACTGGATATGATCCTGGTAATGTTACTAAATCATATGCAAATATTTCTGGTGAGTCTTACACTGTAAATAAAACATATGACTCAACAACATCAACTGATACAGCAACATTTGGTACGGCCACTACAACATCAGCTAATGGACTGTCTTCAAATATAAGTTTAACATTATCAAGCCCAACCTTAACCTATGATGATGCAGACTTTAATGATAATAGTAAAACTGTAACTGCTTCAAGTGCATATACCATTTCCTCAGCAACACATAGTACGCACGGTACTGTATATGGCTTGGTCGGAGGAACTCAGTCAATTAGTAGCGCACGTATATCAAAAGCTGTACTGTCGTCTTCGGGGTCACGTACTTATGATGCAACTACCACGGCTGCTGCTGCAGACCAGACATTAAGCGGATTAATCAATAGTGAAACTT
>PADU01000040.1 GCA_002700485.1 SAR116 cluster bacterium
TTACCACATAAGAAATTGTCTTTGTTGCTTCGCCTATGGCAATTGGCAAAACTCCGCAAGCCAGAGAAGGCGTTCTAATGGTTGAATCAGAAGCATCAGAACTGTCTGAGGAGGTTATGTTGGGGGCTGTAACATTCGGTCATCAGAAGATGCAAGATGTTATCGACGCCATCATCGATTTGGCTGAGGTCGCCGCAAACGAACCACGTGAACTGCCTGAGGAAGCCCCAGAGGCTGCTGATCTGCGTGGTCGCCTCGTCAGTCTCAAAGATAAGATCGAAGCTGCTTATGCACATTCTGATAAAGCAGAACGTCAGGTTGCTGTTGCTGAGGTGAAAGCTGAGGCACTGGAAGTTGCCGGCGAAGAGTCTGATCAGGTTCTGGTTGGCGGCCTTATAAAAGATATGGAAGCAGATGTTGTCCGCTCCTCTATTCTGAAAACGGGCGTGCGTATTGATGGCCGGGACACAAAAACAGTTCGTCCGATTGTTGCCGAGGTTGGGCTTTTGCCGCGCACACATGGGTCATCGCTGTTCACACGTGGTGAGACACAGGCGCTGGTCGTGTCCACATTGGGAACAGGGCAGGATGAGCAGATCATTGATGCGCTGACAGGGGAAAGCCGAGCGCGCTTTATGCTTCATTATAACTTCCCGCCTTATTCTGTTGGTGAAGCGGGCCGTGTTGGATCACCTGGTCGGCGTGAGGTTGGTCACGGAAAATTGGCATGGCGGTCAATTAATCCCCTGCTGCCATC
The DNA here is from genome assembly GCA_002700485.1 of SAR116 cluster bacterium. Lineage (GTDB taxonomy): Bacteria > Pseudomonadota > Alphaproteobacteria > Puniceispirillales > Puniceispirillaceae > JADHLI01. The sequence goes on from PADU01000040.1 coordinate 758, forward strand.
AAAGGACGAGTTTCCATATACCATTCGGATTGTCTCAGAAATTACTGAATCAAATGGTTCATCTTCAATGGCAACGGTGTGTGGAACCTCGCTTGCTCTGATGGATGCCGGTGTGCCGTTGGCCAAACCTGTTGCCGGAATCGCGATGGGCCTGATTAAAGAGGGTGATGAATATGCCGTGCTGTCCGATATTCTGGGTGATGAGGATCATTTGGGCGACATGGATTTCAAGGTTGCGGGAACAGATGCTGGGATTACAGCTTTGCAGATGGATATTAAGATTACATCAATCACACCTGAAATTATGCAGATTGCACTAGACCAAGCCCGTGACGGGCGAATTCATATTCTAGGTGAAATGGCAAAGGCCCTAACAGCTGCGCGTGACGGGCTGGCTGAATCTGCGCCAAAGATTACAACACTGAAAATTCCAGTTGATAAAATCCGTGAGGTGATTGGCCCAGGCGGCAAGATGATTCGCGAGATTGTTGAGGAAACAGGCGCAAAAATTGATATTGAGGACGATGGCAGCGTATCTATTGCAGCTGTCAGTCAGACATCGAGCGATGCGGCTCTCGCACGTATCCGTGAGATTGTTGCTGAGCCTGAGCTCGGTGAGATTTACACAGGTAAAGTTGTGAAGACAGTTGATTTCGGTGCTTTCGTCAATTTCCTTGGCGCGCGCGATGGTCTTGTTCATATCTCTGAGATGAAAAATGAGCGTGTCGCTCAGACAACAGATGTCTGCAAGGAAGGCGATACGGTCAAAGTCAAAGTTATTGGCTTTGATGACCGTGGCAAGGTTAAGCTGTCCATGAAGCGGGTTGACCAGGAAACAGGTGCTGATCTTGAAACTGGAGAAAAGGACGCTGATTAATCAGTTCGGCTTTAAATAAAAGACATCAAAAAGGCATCTGTATTTGCAGGTGTCTTTTTTAATGGTGTTAGTGGTTGTGTTTATTCAGTTTCGCGAGGCACGCCTATATGGCGATAACCACCATCGACATAATGTGTTTCACCAGTCACCCCGGACGCCAGATCAGATAACAGATAAACAGCAGCCCGCCCAACTTCACTGATATCGGGGTTGCGGCCAAGCGGAGCCTGTTGTTCCGAATGTCTGAAAATATGGCGCGCACCACTAATTGCTGCGCCGGCAAGTGTTCGCATCGGTCCGGCTGAAAGGGTGTTCACCCGGATATTCTCACCGCCCAAATCCACAGCCAGATAACGGGTTGACGCTTCCAGGGCGGCCTTTGCCACCCCCATCACATTATAATTAGGCGTGGTCCGCACCCCACCCAGATAGGACAGGGTCAATAATGAACCTCCCTCAGGCATTATCTTGCGCGCTTCAGCTGCAATTTCGGTAAAAGAGAAGGCAGATATCAGCATGGTCTGCTCAAAATTCTGCCGTGTCGTGTTATAATAAGGGCCCTTCAACTCACTCTTATCTGAAAACCCAATGGCATGCACTACAAAGTCCAGCGCATCCCATCTTGTCCGGATAGCTGAAAAGGTCTTCTGCGCGGCACTTTCTTCAGCAAGATCACAGGGAATGAGGAAGTCTGATCCAACAGAGGACGCCAGAGGAGCCAGCCGCTTTCTGAAACCTTCAATCTGATAGGTAAAGGCCAGATCAGCCCCCTGTTCTGCAGCCATCGCAGCAATGCCCCACGCTGCAGATTTTTCATTTGCAACACCCATGATAAGTCCACGCTTGCCCTGCAGAATTCCCATCAGCTTTCCTTCTTCAAGTTATCCGCTGACAACCTGTCTAATCTGCCATTCTGGCCAAGGCTAGGGTAGCGTTGGTGCCTCCAAAGCCAAAGCTGTTTGAAAGAGCTAGATTAATGGTTTTGTTATCCATTCTGGTTTGCGGCACAGGAATATTCCCAATCGCTGGATCAGGTGTGATGATATTCGCAGAAGCTCCAATAAAGTTATTTTGCATCATCAGAAGTGTATAGATGGTTTCCTGAACGCCTGTTGCGCCAAGTGAATGACCTGTAAGAGACTTCGTCGAGGTAACAACAGGCAGATAGCCACGTGGGCCAAATACAGCCTGAACAGCTTCCAGCTCCTTTACATCACCAACTGGGGTCGATGTGCCATGTGCATTGATATAATCCACAGGCTGTTCTAATCCGGCACTGTTAAACCCGTCCAGGGCCAGTTTCATGCAGCGCTGAGCACCTTCACCTGATGGGGCCACCATGTCATGGCCATCTGAATTCGCGCCATAGCCGACAACCTCAGCATAGATTTTTGCGCCACGTGCCTTGGCATGTTCATAATCCTCCAATACCACCATACCGCCGCCACCTGCGATGACAAACCCGTCTCTATCTGTATCGTAAGCCCGTGACGCCAGCTTTGGCGTTTCATTATATTTAGATGACATTGCGCCCATAGCGTCAAAAAGTACAGATAATGTCCAGTGCAGCTCCTCACCCCCACCGGCAAACACGATATCCTGCATCCCATACCGAATCGCATCTGTACCAGCCGAAATACAATGTGCTGAGGTTGAACAGGCAGATGAAATGGAATAATTCACTCCTTTGATTTCGAAGAATGTGGCGATACAGGCGGATACTGTAGAGGACATGCAGCGAGGCACCATATAAGGCCCAACCCGTTTCGGTCCTTTATCGCGGGTTGTGTCAAAAGCGGTCAGCATATTGGCTGTTGACGGTCCGCCTGAGCCAGCAATCAGGCCGGTTCGGGGGTTGGATATCTCAGCTGCAGTTAGGCCGGAATCAATAACCGCCTGCTGCATGGCAACAACTGCATAAGCCGCTCCTTCACCCATGAAGCGCATTTGCTTGCGATCAATATGAGCGGTCAGATCAATATCGACAGCCCCTTTTACCTGTGAGCGGAATCCCAGTTCTTTATAGTCAGGGGCAGCAACAATGCCAGATTTGGCCTCTCGAAGTGATTGAGTGACTGAATTGGCATCTGTGCCAATAGAGGAGACAATACCAATGCCTGTAATTACTACACGTCTCATGTTTCTGTTCCATCTGCCCCAAACAGGCCTACACGGATATCTTTTGCTTCAAATACAGTCTTGCCGTCACAAAGGACCCGACCATCTGCAATGCCCATTACCAGTCGGCGCATCAAAACGCGCTTGATATCAAGTTGGAAGGTCACAAGTTTAGCAGTAGGCAGAATTTGCCCTGTAAACTTCACATCACCTACAGATAGGGCACGACCCCTACCTAGACCGCCAAGCCAGCCAAGGTGAAAGCCCACTAGCTGCCACAGCCCATCCATGCCGAGACAGCCCGGCATAACAGGATCACCTTCAAAATGGCAGGGGAAAAACCATAAATCAGGATAGATATCCAATTCGGCTTGAATATAGCCTTTATCAAACTGACCACCCGTTTCCGTTATGGATGTAATGCGGTCTGTCATCAGCATTGGTGGCAAAGGTAATTGCGGGTTTCCCGGGCCGAAAAGTTCACCTTTTGCACAGGAAATAAGCTCATCATAGGTAAATGCTTTTTTGTGTATCAGGGACATATGGAAACCTATCAATAATTTAATACCTTAACCTTTAGACTATATCAGGAGAAAAAACCATGCCTGGTGGTCATCCTCTAATCAGTTAAGCTCTTCATTGGGCAAGACGCCCCAAAACTGGTGACGTTCTAGCCACCCCTTGGCATTTTCTGTTCCCAATCGGCACCATTTCCCGTCACAATACTGGATTTCCATCAGCACTCCTGCTTCTGCGACTGCAGTCACGCTGGCTTGTTGACTGGGATCAGCTCTTAATTTGGCATTAGAGCTGGTAATAACGCTATATCGTTTAAGAGAGACGAGCTGGCCATGAACCCAGCCGGTTTCGCCCTCATGATCAACAACTTTACGCCAGACATCAAATTCTGAAATAACCTTCAGAGGTAGGTTTTTTCGCAGATACACCCATTGCAGAGGGTATTCATGGCCTGGGCCAACACGCATATTTACAACATCTGATTTCAAGGACACAAAACGAGGAACAGGCAGCCCTGATCCTCGGATAACGGTTTTGGTTTCTGGTTCGCCTGCATGAATTTTGTCCAGTGCCGCGGCTTGTTTTACAGGCAGGACTGCGAACTGCGCCGTCATCCCAATAACCAAACTAATTAATGCTGGCAGATAGTTAAGATAGATTGGGAGTGAGCTCAACAGATCAGAAACAGTAAATGATAAAGCCAGGCGCATAGGATAAAAGTACAATTTTCAAGGATAAGTCAGATGCCGAATTTTGAGACAAACTATATTTCTGTTAAGATTTGCACAGGCGATGAATGTCATCGACAGTTTAGCTTTTTTATGGTCAAAAGAATACCGTAAATTCACACATCAGATATGTCATCTTTAGGAGAGTTGGCAAAAATGAAACCAAAGGTCATTTTAACTCGAAAACTTTCTGACAGTGTTGAAACGCGGATGCGCGAATTATTCGATGCTGAATTGAGTTCTGATGACCAGCCGTTGTCTGCTGAACAGCTGGTCGAGGTGATGCAGCGTGCTGATGTTCTAGTTCCAACAGTCACGGATAAAATAGACGCTGAGATGTTGGAACAGGCAGGTGCGAACCTGAAATTGATTGCCTCTTTTGGAACAGGTGTTGACCATATTGATTTGCATGCAGCAAAGGCAAAAGGGGTAACGGTGACAAACACGCCAGGAGTTCTTACCGAAGATACAGCTGATGTGGCAATGGCGTTGATTCTGTCTGTGCCCCGTAGGATAATGGAAGGGGATGTTCGTGCCCGTTCTGGCGAATGGACAGGCTGGTCGCCAACCGGCATGCTGGGCCACCGTATAAACGGGAAACGTCTGGGGATCATCGGCATGGGCCAGATTGGTCAGGCAATTGCCCGCCGAGCACGTGGCTTTGGAATGTCAATTCACTACCACAACCGCAAAGCCGTCCATCCATCAATAGAAGCAGAGCTAGAAGCGACATTTTGGGAAGATTTGGATGAAATGTTGCGGCGGATGGATATTGTATCTGTGAATTGTCCATCAACAGGAGCAACAGAAGGGCTGTTGTCCGCTGAACGTCTGGCACTGATGCCAAACCATGCCTATCTGGTCAATACAGCCAGGGGTGAGATCGTAGATGAGGCGGCCTTAGCTGAAATTCTGAAAACTGGCGGTATCGCAGGGGCTGGTCTAGATGTTTATCAGAACGAACCGGATATTCCTTATACGCTGAAGGACCTGAAGAATGTTGTTCTACTGCCGCATATTGGTTCAGCAACCATTGAAGGTCGCCATGCCATGGGTGACAAGGTTATTATCAATATACAGGCCTTCCTAGATGGACACACACCACCTGACAGGGTTGTTGCGGCAATGGTATCCTGACATGCTCTTAATAAAGTGATGCTATTTCAGCCTTTGCCGCACACAGGGCATGCCGGATCAGCTGATACACTGATTTCCGTGAAGCGGGCAGACAGACCATCATATAAAAGTAATCTCCCTATTAAGGCGGTGCCTGTTTGGGTAAGTAATTTTATAGCTTCTGCTGTCTGCAGTGCTCCCATAATTAATGTTGTTGATCCAAGCACACCAGCAATAGAACAAGACGGCGCCTGATCATAATCAAGTTCCGTCTGCGGGAAGATGCAGCGTAAACATGGGCTTTCTTCTGCATCTGGCACAAAGCAGGTGATCTGACCATCTGTTCTTACCGCGCCGGCAAAGATCAGCGGTGCCTTATGTTGATAACACTTTCTATTAACCAGATAGCGTGTTTCATCATTATCTGTGCAGTCAACGACTAGATCATGTGAGCCAACTAGTGTATCAGCATTTTTTTCACTGAACCTGATTGTCTTTATGTGAACCTGAATGTCAGGGTTTAACGATCTTGAAAATAGGGCCGCGCTCTCAGCTTTATTCATTGCCAGCCGATCCATCGAATGGATGATTTGCCGGTTCAGATTGGTCAGCTCAACTTCATCATCGTCAATCACTGTCAGATGCCCAACCCCTGCCCCGGCCAGTCCGGCAATCACAGGTGCGCCAAGACCGCCTGCGCCTAGGATAAGGACTTTGGCGTCTAACAGTTTTTTTTGTCCAACCTCACCAATTTCTGGCATTACAACCTGCCGGGCATAGCGTTCTACTTCTTGATCGGTCAGTATCATGATGGCTCCCTGGAATCCTGTTGTTTGGCACCTTCATAGAGGCCGGTTGACCCAAATCCTCCATCAGCACGCGATGTGTTATCCAGTTTGTTTGTCAGCTGGAAAGTTGCTTTCAGAACGGGGCTGAAAATCATCTGGGCAATCCGCATCCCGTGGTCAATTGTAACCGGTTCTGCCCCTAAATTAATCAGCAGTACTTTTATTTCACCGCGATAATCAGAATCGATTGTGCCAGGTGCATTGGCAACAGTCAGTCCTGTTTTCAGGGCTAGGCCGGAACGGGGCCTTATCTGAGCCTCCACTCCTTCTGGCATGGCGATAAAGAGGCCTGTTGGCACCGCTGCCCGCTGTTGTGGGGGCAGTTCTATGGACCCTTCAGTTAAAGCAGCCTGCAGATCAACGCCTGCAGATAGTTCTGTCTGATAGGCAGGCAGAGGCAGGTCAGCTGCCGCTTCACTTTGTTTCAATTGAACAATCATGCGCCTTTATCCATTGGTCAATTTCTACAATCAACCGTTCTGCAAGTGCCTGTTTTGACTGGTATGGCCAGTCAATAATGTCCACCCCCTTTAGCAGGCTTGCCTTGTTATGGTCAGAACCAAAGACCGATGATGATGGGTCATCAGAAATATGGTTGGCAATGATCCAGTCACATTTCTTTTTTGCCAGCTTGTCTTTCGCATGGCGAATCAGATGTTCTGTTTCCGCAGCAAAACCAATAACAAGTGGAGGTCTGCTGGTAGCTTGGCTCAGGCTAGCTAGAATATCAGGGTTTTTGGCAAGCTCAATTTGTGGCTGAACATGGTTCTGTTTTTTTTGTTTTTGTGTCGCAGCGTTTAAAACATACCAGTCTGCCACAGCTGCGGCACAGATGGCGATATCGGCAGGCAGGGAGCTCAGGCAAGCCTGATGCATCGCCCTGGCTGTGTTCACCTTGACCAGAGTCACATTGGCAGGACAGGGCAAGCTGACAGGGCCGCTGACCAATGTGACGCGCGCGCCATGCGCTGCACAGGCGGCCGCAAGTGCATAGCCCTGCTTTCCGGAAGATCTGTTGGAAATATAGCGCACTGGGTCAATTGGCTCATGTGTTGGGCCAGAAGTGATCAGCACATGCCGCCCGGCAAGACAGTTTCTTTTGCTATGCACAACCTGAGCTGCTGCATCGGCAATATCAACTGGTTCAGCAAGACGACCAATCCCTATCTCGCCGCAGGCCGTATCGCCGCTGACGGGCGCAATAATCTGCACACCGCGCTGATCCAGGCAGGTCAGATTATCTTGTGTTGCGGGATGTTGCCACATATTTGGGTTCATGGCCGGTGCCACCATGACAGGCGCATCGGTTGCCAGACACAATGTTGAGGCAAGGCAGTCTGCGAGACCATGGCTGAGCTTGGCAATGAAATTAGCTGTCGCTGGCGCGACCAGCACTAAATCTGTATCACGGGCTAAGCGAATATGACCCATTTCGGCTTCATCTGTAAGTGAAAACAGCTCTGTGTAGACTTTATCTCCAGTTAGTGCTGAGAGGCTGAGTGGTGTGATAAAATTCTGAGCTGATTCAGTCATCACACCACGCACAGAAAATCCCCTGTCCATTAGGCGGCGGGCTAGGTCAAGCCCTTTATAAGCGGCAATACCTCCGGTGATTATTAGCAACACCCGTCTCTTTGTTTGGGTGGTGAGGGGGTAAAGCTGTAATTTTTTAGGCTCAAATGACCAGCCCTTTGCATGCAGGGCTGTGCTGATTATGGCCATCTTGTCGCGCGGCAACTCGGCACGTCGCAGATAATTGGATAAGGCGCTTGGCCCAACACCCAGCAGGGCTTGTACAGCATCACGGCCTCCAAGCTTTTGGATAACCTGAGCGAATATATCTGCAAAATCAGACATAGCAGTATCTCAAAATTCACAATATTGTGAACAATTCACAATATTTGTCTACAGTAAACCAGAATGACCAAATAATACAAGGGCTAGCAAGCCAGTAATTATGAGCCACGGCATTTTTGATGGAGGTGGCGGAGCAGGATCAGCCTGATCCAGCCTGTCGAGCAGTTTTGGCAAAGTTTGATACAAACGTAAAAGGTTCTGGCCAAACTGTCTGGCTTGCGTTTTAAGGGTCACTTCAGATGACATCCAGTTTTCCGCTAGTGGGCGAGCTAAACCCCACATATTTGCCTTTGGGTTAAGCGTGCGGGCCACCCCTTCTGCCATCATCATTGTCTTTTGCAGAAGGTTAAATTGGGGCTGAACAGATATATCAAAATGTGAAGAAATTTTCAAAATTTGACCTAAAACAATGCCTAGTGAAATATCTCCAAGTGCTTTGCCAAGTACAGGTTCAACAACACTCCGCAGGCTCTGTGCAAATAGAGGTAGAGGCACATTTTCAGAAAGCATGCCGGCATCATAATGAAGATGGGCAACATAGTCATAGTCGCGTTCCAATATTGCCATCAATAATCGAGCTAGAAATAGCCTGTCTGAAAAGTCAAGTTGACCCATAATGCCAAAGTCAATAGGCACAAGGGTACCGTCAGCAGTTATAAATATATTCCCCGGATGCATGTCAGCATGAAAATAACCATCTCTGAAGACCTGATTAAAAAAGCTAGTCGCGGCTATTTTTGTAATCTCCTCAATATCATGTCCGGCTGCTGCCAGCGCATCAACATCATCAATGCGCACCCCATCAATCCATTCTGTTACTAGAACAGAACTGCTGGTGCGCTCCAGATCAATGAATGGGATCCTGATCCCGCTGTCTGCTTCCAGATTCTCTGATAATTTACCGCCGGCGGCTGCTTCCATCCGTAAATCGAGTTCGATTTCTGAAATTGACTCAAATTGATCAACAGCGGTGACAAGACGAAGTCGCCGCAAGGCTGGGGCTAATGTTTCAACTAGCCGTGCCATAGTCTTAAAAAAACGGATATCCCTGCGCATCCGTTTGTGGATATCAGGCCGTAAAATCTTTACAGCAACCAGACGGCCATCAGGAAGCTGTGCCTTATGCACTTGAGCGATGGAGGCAGCTGCGACAGGCATGTCATCAAAGCTGCTGAAGAGCTTCTCAACTGACTCACCAGCACTGTCCTGTATGATCTGGCGAGCTAGTCTACCACTGAAAGCAGGCAGCTTATCTTGAAGCTGTACTAACCCGCCGGCTAGTTCAGGGCCAATCAGATCCGCTCTTGTGGCGAGGGCTTGGCCAAATTTAATGAAACCTGGCCCAAGGGCCTGCAGCGCCTCACAAAGCGCCTGACCTGCATCTGTGCGGGCACTGCGTGAGACAATTAAAAAATTGACCAATTTAAACAGATTGGCCAGCCACGCAGGCCACAAATCAAGTTTGGATAAATGGCCTAGAACACCTGCTCTACCCAGAATGAAGCCCATCCGCGGGAGCCGCCAAATAACTAGAATTACGGCCATCAGTCAAGTTTCCAACCGGAGTGAATGGCCGCGATGCCATTTGACAAATTCCGAAAGCGAACTTGGGCAAAACCGGCCTCTGACATCATTCTGGCAAGATCATGCTGTGCGGGAAATGTGCGGATTGATTCGGCAAGATAACGGTAGGCGGCTTCGTCACGTGCAACCATCCGGCCCAGCTGTGGCATGGCGTTAAATGACCAGAGATCATATAATTTAGAAAATGTGGCATTCTGAACAGTTGAAAATTCAAGGCAGCAGAAACGGCCACCCGGTTTCAAGACACGAAATGCTTCACGCAAGGCCACATCGCGGTTGGTCACATTGCGCAGTCCAAAGGAAATGGTTACCCGTTCAGCTGTCCCTGTCTGCAGTGGAATATCTTCTGCACTGGCAACAGTCCAGTCAAGCTGGTTTGAATAAGCCTTTATATCGCTCCGCTTTTTGCCTGCGCTGATCATATCTGGATTGATATCAACTACATGCACATGACTGCCGCCGCGTTTCAGAAATCTGAGCGCAATGTCACCTGTGCCGCCAGCCAGATCGATTAGAATCTGTCCCTTACAAGGGGCTAGCCAGTCCATTAAGGCATCTTTCCACAGCCGGTGAACGCCGCCGCTCATCAGATCATTCATAATATCATAGGACGAAGCGACAGATGAAAATACATCCGCAACACGAGACTGTTTCTCCTTAACAGGCACGGTTTCAAAACCAAAATCTATCCATTCAGTTTTAGGCTGGTTTGTCATGAAAAGTCTCTGTGCTCAAGAAATGTTTGCCGAAGCTTGGATACGCTCACGCCAGCAGCGGGTATCTTGATTTTTAAGCTGTCGCTGCCAATGTTACATCCAATATAATATAGCTTTAGCAAAAGGGAAATTGTTAGCGTGCCTGAATTACCTGAAGTTGAAACAGTACGTGTGGCCCTTGAACCGGTGATTTCAGGGCAGACCATTGAATCTGTGCGCCTGACCAGAGAGAATTTGCGCTGGCCCTTGCCTGAACATTTGGACAAACGCTTGCTGGGTCAGTGTTGTTCAGTGCCAAAGCGCCGCAGTAAATACATCCTGATCGATCTAAGCAATGAGGAAACCTTGCTGATTCATTTAGGCATGTCAGGTGCGATACGGCTTTATGATCAAAAGCCCAATTTTGCAAAACATGATCATTTTTCTGTTGAGTTTACATCCGGCCAGTGGGTTGTGTTTTCAGATCCGCGGCGATTCGGACATCTTGACTTGTTTGCTTCTGATGCCACATGCAAACACCCGCTTCTATCTGGTCTTGGGGTCGAACCTTTGTCAGATGAATTCACAGACTCAGTGCTGGCATCTTTAATGAAAGGTCGGACGACACCAATCAAATCTGCCCTACTTGATCAGCGTTTAATTGCCGGGCTTGGGAATATTTATGTCAGTGAGGCATTATTCAGAGCAGGAATATCGCCGCGCCGGAAAGCCGGAACAATTGCAGGGCAGCGCGCGCGCAGGCTCACAGAAGCAATCAAGGTTGTGCTTCGTGAGGCGATCAACGCTGGCGGCACAAGCCTGCGTAATCACATACAACCCGGCGGCGAAATTGGATATTTTGTGCAGGATTTGCGTGTCTATGGTCAGGCTGGTCAGCCTTGTGTGGATTGCGGGCAGGGGATAAAACAAATCATTCAGTCTGGAAGGTCCAGTTTTTATTGCTCTTCTTGTCAGCGTTAAGCATACTATTGTCCTATGTCTTTCATCTGTTTTACAATTTCGGTCTTTCCTTTTGCCCGGCAGCTCGTCAGAATAGCTGTTGTGGGCGCGGTTTTAGCAGGCTGTCTTGCGCCCCTCTCAATTCTGTCTGCCTCCGAGCGAACTGCTTGGTTCAGTGATGTGCCTTTGATTAACAGCGTCACCGTTGATACACAGTTGAGCTTTGCATTTGATTCGCCCTCCGGGCGCATCCTAGTTTTGCATTTACAAACACAAGCAGAGGATAAAGATATTCAGGTTTCTTACCACAATACGCTTGCTGCGATAGGATGGACAAAGCGTGACGATCAGTTTGTCAAAGGTGATGAGCTGCTGAGACTGGAAAAGATAAATGTTGGGGGCAAGCTCTTGTGGCGGCTGACAATTATTCCAAAGTCTGCGAATCAGCTTGAAATTCGCTGAAAATAACCAAATATACTTGACGTCATTGCTGAATTCAGCGTATAAGCCCGGTTTGAAACAAAGTATCTCAGGAAGATTCATCTTATGGCAAATCATAAATCCGCAAAAAAACGGATCCGCCGCAACGCGAATCGTGCTGAAACCAACAAAAGCCGGATTAGTCGTATCCGCACTTTTTTAAAGCGTGTAGAAACTGCTATTGCTTCAGGTGATAAGGGAGCTGCACAGACAGCATTGAAAGAGGCGCAGCCGGAACTGATGCGCGGTGTGTCAAAAGGCGTGTTACACAAAAATACAGCTTCACGCAAAATGTCGCGTTTGTCTGCTAAAGTGAAAACCGTCGAAGCGTAAAGACAGGCTGCGAACAGCAAGTTGTAATAGTCGTAATAAAGGTGCACAATTGTGCACCTTTTTCACATGATTTTCTGCCACTCCCCCGCCCCTCTTCATTTTATCACCAGTTAGCGAGTTTTCTTTAGGGTTAACTTTGATTCGCATAAGCTAAGCTATTTTATTTAATAANAAAANTTGATTTTGTTGATTAGCTTCCGGTTTTTAGGCCTGTTTTTGTCAAGTTAAAAAACTGCTGATTCTGAAAATATATTTGTGTGAATCCGACTGCGTACGGCTTGCCTCAACAACCCAAATAAGGGTACGNTCGTCGNTATGGATTGTAGACTCNTTTTTCNGTGGGCTGATGNATTCAATGCTCAGCAAAGTCTTCTTCCGAAAAAAATAAANNNCAACTTGCCTGCCGCAGTGATTCGGGACCANNACACTAATGTCTGACTTCACCAAAAAACATGAAGACGCTACNGCACACAAACAGGCACGNTACGGGTTAAGGCAATCTGAAAACAANACGCCTCCTGTTACTGTTTATCNTGGACAAAATGACAAAGAATCAATTGCAGACATGCATTTGTCCTGGCAGCGTTTGTCGCACAAACTGAAAACAGATCTAGGTGAAGCGAAGTGGAAAGCCTGGATCAAGCCCCTTGTGATACAGTCTATTGATGANGGCGTNNTAACCTTACGAGCTGAATCAGCTTTTTTACGTAATCGTGTTTTAGCAAATTACTCTGAGAAGCTTAGATTGTTGGCCAAAATTGAGTTCGGTCAAGTGCAGGCTATTGATGTTGTNTTGAAAGATGAAGAACGAGTGTCGCCAANATTGCAGTCAACACCAGATACCCTAACGTCTGCTTCGTCCTATCCGCCGCGTCTGTCNACCAACTCAGATGCAGTAAAGACTTCTGCATCATCAGGTCACGTTGAGGGGCTGGACACTCGGCTGACCTTTGAGAACTTTGTTGTTGGTTCCCCGAATCAACTTGCCTTTGCGATTGCCAAGCGGGTTGCAGAGAGCGCCGAGGCAACCTATAACCCGCTATTTCTTTACGGTGGTGTGGGTTTGGGAAAGACCCACCTTATGCATGCGATTGCTTGGGAGATCAGTTTCAGGCAGCCGCATCGCAAAGTGATGTATCTGTCTGCTGAAAAATTCATGTATCGCTTTATCCGGGCGCTGCGTTATCGGGACATGATGTCATTTAAAGAACAGTTCCGATCAGTTGATGTTTTGATGATTGATGATGTTCAGTTTATTTCCGGAAAGGATTCAACACAGGAAGAATTTTTTCATACCTTCAATGCGCTTGTTGAAGATGGCCGTCAGGTTGTGCTTTCAGCAGATAAATCACCGACAGATTTATCAGGCATGGAAGAAAGGCTGCGGTCACGTTTGGGCTGGGGAATGGTGGCTGATATTCATCCCTCTGACTATGAATTGCGCCTTGGTATTCTACAGGCGCGCCGCGATAAATCAGGTGTTGATGTTTCAGATAAGGTGCTTGACTTTCTTGCCCGCAAAATTACGTCCAATATTCGAGAAATAGAAGGAGCTTTTAACCGCATTGTGGCGCATGCAACTCTTGTGGGGCGCCAGATAACCGTTGAAACATCTCGTGAGTTGCTTGCAGATTTGCTGCGGGCCAGCAGCAGACGCATCACAGTTGATGAGATTCAGAAACAGGTTGCCANCCATTTTCACATNCGNNCTGGTGATATGTTTTCAGCGCGGCGGTCGCGCCAAATTGCCCGNCCGCGCCANATTGCCATGTATCTGGCTAAAAATCTNACCTCTTTGTCNTATCCGGAANTTGGCAGACGCTTTGGTAATCGTGATCATACAACNATTATGCATGCAGTAAGGAAGGTGGAAGAATTGATGGTCTCTGATANGGAATTNTCAGATGATGTTAGTCTANTGAAATCAGTTCTTGCANATCATTGAAACTGCACTTTTTANGCTTCTAACTAGTTAAACGGGCCNAACGTCCTGTCTATCCTTTNGGGCATATCTTGTATGTTCATTTTCATTTGTACTGCTATATTTTGTGTGTCAAAATAGGGTAATTAAATTTTACTATCANAAAATCAGAGAATACACGATGAAATTCGCAATTGATAGGCTGAGTTTGCTTCGTCCCCTCGGGCATATAAGTTCTGTTGTTGAGCGGCGCAACACCATTCCCATTTTAGCCAATGTTGTAATTCGAGCTGAAGCAGGTCAGTTAACTTTGACAGCAACNGACATGGAAATGGATATCGCTGAACAGGTCAGCTGTTCNGTNGTTCAGGATGGGGCTTGCACCGTTCCAGCTCATCTGCTNAATGATATNGTGAAAAAACTGCCTGATGGAGCAGAGGTGACCATTATGGTTNCAGACGGAACAGCCTCTGTTCAGGCGGGTCGTTCAAATTTTACGCTGCCCACCCTGCCGATTGAAGATTTTCCAGCCTTTAATAACAGTGAGTTTCCAGTTCAATTTGCATTGACAGCAGCAGACATGAGGCATCAGATCGATACAACCCGTTTTGCCATATCAACCGAAGAGACACGTTATTATCTGAATGGTATTTATTTTCACAAAAGTGATTCTGGAGAATTAGCTGCTGTAGCAACAGATGGGCACAGGCTGGCCTTGGCCCAAATGAGCATGCCGCAGGGCGCAGATGCTTTGCCCAACATTATATTGCCGCGCAAAGCTGTAGGAGAATTGCGTAAGCTTCTTGATAATGAGGACGGTGAAGTAAAAGTAAAGCTTTCTGAGACACGAGCTGAGTTTTCCTTTGGTCAAGTCCGGTTGACCTCAAAGCTTATAGATGGTTCGTTTCCGGATTATACACGGGTGATCCCGCAAGGTAATGACAAGGTTCTGAGTGTTGATCGTGGCTTATTTTCAGCTGCTGTTGACAGGGTTTCAACAATCTCATCTGAAAAATCAAGATCTGTGAAACTCAGNCTATCCGAAAACCTGCTAACTNTATCAGCTAGCACACCNGANGCCTCAAGCGCAGTTGAGGAGCTGGAAGTGAGTTATTCAGGTGACNATCTTGATATTGGTTTTAATGCACGCTATCTNCTGGAAATTGCCCAGCAGATTGAAGGCGATGTTATACAGATGGCTTTGTCTGATCCNGGCTCNCCAAGCCTTATTTCAACGCCAGGGGATGATAATAATTTATTNGTGCTGATGCCAATGCGGGTCTAGGNACNNTGGATGTANCTGANAAAACGANCNAAAAACGCGGTTGNNNTNTNCGCCGCAAATGGNATGGGNGATGATGATCCGCCCACANGTTGCATCAAATNGTAAAACTCAGCAGGATATTAGTTTGCCCGCTTCATNTNNTGGCAAAAACAAATNATCAANAGATATTNATNCNAAGNTNANTAAGCTTCATNTGCAGACATTCCGCAACTATGAGATAGCTGANCTTGATCTTGANAGNNATGCGGTGGTTCTGACAGGCCCCAATGGG
Source organism: SAR116 cluster bacterium (assembly GCA_002700485.1). GTDB lineage: Bacteria > Pseudomonadota > Alphaproteobacteria > Puniceispirillales > Puniceispirillaceae > JADHLI01. The sequence continues at coordinate 16,350 of PADU01000040.1, forward strand.
GCAGGGAAGACAAATNTGCTGGANGCTGTTTCTATGCTGGCTCCAGGAAGAGGNCTGCGGCGTGCCCGTCGTGAGGANCTAGGNNATCTNGGTGACCAGCAGCAGACANAGACTGATTGNCAGATACCTGCCTGGTCAGTTTTTGCTGANTTAAATGGGCCACAAGGGGTCGCATCTGTTGGCACGGGCTNTCNTGCTGGCCAACCAGAAAGGTCTNGGCGGGCTGTAAAAATTAATGGTGTAAATGCGTCACANGCTGATTTGGCGCAGGNAGTTACGTTGTCCTGGCTGACCCCGCAAATGGANGGNCTTTTNATTGGGTCACCATCAGCACGNAGACGNTTCATTGACCGGCTCGCCATTGCGTTTGATCCGGCACATAGTGGCCGTCTNACTCGTTACGAGAAGGNCTGGCGNGAACGTGCCCGNNTGCTGGCAGANGGTGNTGCAGATGATAAATGGTACATTTCTCTTGAAAAANCTTTGGCTGAAACAGGCATCGCGATTTCAGCCACACGNTCTGTACTTATCGAAGANATTAACCGTGAATCNNAGCACCTTATATCNAGCTTCCCNCNAGTNANNGCTAGTTTAATAGGTCAAGCTGCTNATTGGTTGGCTGAGGGTCATCCAGCGATAGAAATAGAGGATCGCATTCTGTANGNGGCACGTCAGAACCGNNTGGCAAAGGCCAGCCATATGCCAGGGCCACATGAAACTGACCTTGTTATGACATATAAAGGCCAGAGCGCTCATCTGGCGTCTACAGGCGAGCAGAAAGCACTGATGATTGCCATGGTCTTAGCACATGCTATTCTTCAGGATAAGCGGCTTGGCCGTCCACCAATCCTTCTTCTTGATGATGTTGCTGCGCATCTTGACCCTGCGCGCCGCGCAGAATTGTTTTTACTATGTTCTGATTTATCAGGCCAGATATGGTATAGTGGAGTTGACACACATGCCTTCTCAGCGCTTTGTCAGACGGCGCAATTTATTAATGTTTCACATGGCCAGCTGTTTCAATAAAAATGACTGTTCGCAAATGAGGGAGAGAACAAGATGACAGATGAGGTCCCGCAAGAAGAAGATTATGGTGCAGATTCAATTAAAGTGTTGCGTGGTCTTGATGCTGTTCGAAAACGACCTGGTATGTATATTGGTGATACAGATGACGGGTCTGGTCTACATCATATGGTCTATGAGGTTGTTGATAATGCAATTGATGAAGCTTTGGCCGGCCATTGTGATATTACACAGGTGATTTTGAATGGTGATGGGTCTGTCACAGTTTCTGATAATGGCCGTGGTATCCCAACACAAATTCATGCTGAAGAGGGTATTTCAGCTGCTGAAGTGATTATGACCCAGCTGCACGCTGGGGGAAAATTTGATAATAACGCCTACAAGGTTTCTGGCGGCCTTCATGGTGTTGGTGTATCTGTTGTGAACGCCTTATCGGGCTGGCTTGAGCTGAATATCTGGCGTCAAGATCGGCATCATTCGATGCGGTTTGAAAATGGGGAATCTGTTGCTCCCTTGGCCGATATTGGCCCTGCAAACGGAAAAAGCGGAACAGAGGTAACGTTCCTTCCCTCAACAGAGACTTTTTCTCTGGTTGAGTTTGAATTTGCAACGCTTGAAAATAGATTGCGTGAATTGGCCTTTCTGAATTCGGGGGTCCGCATTCGTCTAGTTGATAACCGCAAGGCAGAAGAAAAGGTCAGCGAATTTTACTATGATGGCGGGCTGATTGCTTTTGTTGATTATTTAAACAAATCACGAACGGCCCTTCATCATTCTATTCATAGTATTACAGAAAAAGATGGTGTTGGGGTTGAATTATCTCTGGCCTGGACAGATAGTTTTCATGAAACCACCTTATGTTTCACTAACAACATCCCTCAACGTGACGGCGGCACACATTTGGCTGGTTTCAGAGGTGCCCTGACCCGTATTGTGAATAATTATGCCCAGGACACGGGCATAGCCAAACGCGAAAAAGTCCAGTTGACAGGTGAAGATTCGCGTGAAGGACTGACTGCGATTATTTCGGTTAAGGTTCCTGATCCAAAATTTTCCTCACAAACAAAGGATAAACTTGTCTCGTCTGAAGTGCGGCCGCTGGTTGAGCACGCTGTCGCCGAAGCTTTGGGTCAGTGGTTTGAAGAACATCCTTCTGAAGCTAAAAAAATTGTTTCCAAGGCCTATGAAGCTGCGGCGGCACGCGAAGCTGCACGTAAAGCCCGCGAGCTGACCAGGCGCAAAGGCGTTTTGGATGTAGCTAGCCTGCCTGGTAAGCTGGCGGACTGTCAGGAAAAAGATCCGTCCAAGTCAGAGCTGTTTCTGGTTGAGGGTGACTCAGCCGGNGGGTCAGCAAAACAGGGCCGTGATCGGGCCAATCAGGCAATTCTGCCATTACGCGGAAAGATTCTGAATGTTGAACGGGCACGCCTTGATAAAATGCTGTCCTCTGCAGAAATAGGCACTCTTATTACAGCAATTGGGGCAGGTGTTGGCAATAGTGGTCCTGAAAATAACGGAATGGACCCTGATAAAATTCGATACCATAAAGTTGTAATCATGACCGATGCTGATGTTGACGGCAGTCATATCAGGACTTTATTANTGACTTTCTTTTTTAGACATATGCGGCCACTGATCGAACGTGGTTATCTTTATATAGCGCAGCCACCATTGTTCCGGGCAAAACGNGGTGCNTCAGAAGTCTATCTGAAAGACCAGAACGCNCTTGATGATTACCTTGTGAATGCAGGCTTAAAAGATTCTNTCCTCCNGAATGAGTCAGGGTTACAAATTGGTGGAGCGGATTTAAAGGATTTGNTAGAAGTAGNGATCACGCTTTCGCGGNCTATTGATCAGTTGACCCTGCAAGTTAGCAATCGTGATGTCATTGAACAGGCAGCGATAGCCGGCATGTTGAATGCAGAAACTCTATTTGAGGAAGGGGCAGCTGACTATCTTGTTAAACGTTTGGATCAAATGGTAGACACACTTGAACGGGGCTGGCAGGCGCAGAATGATTTTTCTAGTGATAAGCCCAGACTTGTTCTTTCACGAACCTTGCGTGGGATTACAGAAACACATCATCTAGATCACAAATTCATTAACACATCAGAAGCGCGGCGTCTGGATGCGGTAGCTGGAAAGTTGCAAGAGGTTTTTGCTAAACGCACAACCTTTGTGACAACCCATGGTGAAACTAACCTTAAAGGGCCATCAGATTTGGCAGCACATGTTACCGCACTTGGCCGGAAGGGTGCTCAGATAGCGCGCTATAAGGGGCTAGGTGAAATGAACCCTGATCAGCTGTGGGAGACCACACTTGATCCGGATCAGCGTACCTTCCTGCAGGTCAAAATTGCAGAGGAAGAAGATGCTAATCAGGCGTTTTCAACTTTGATGGGTGAAGCCGTTGAAGAAAGACGTAACTTTATCCAAGAAAATGCGCTGAAAGTATCCAACCTCGATATCTAATCAGATAATGTTGGCGCCTTTTAACACATCTCGACCTGACCTCCAGGCAGCAGCGAGCGCAAAAGGTGAAGCGCTTATTGACCCTCAGGCTCTAGTGCTCATCAGGTGGATTGCACTTTTCGGACAGTCTGCTGCACTTTTTTCAGTGTTTTTCTTTCTTGATTTTGCGCCGCCTTTCATCAGCGCTTTTGGTATCATTCTGGTTGGTGTAGCATTAAATATCTGGCAGGCTTGGCGAACAAGACACGTAACGCGAACCTCAGCAGCAGAGCTCTTAATGGCTCTATCGTTTGATGTTATCCAATTGGCAGGTCTGTTGTATCTAACGGGTGGACTAACGAATCCGTTCTCAATATTGCTTCTGGCGCCAATTGCAGTATCTGCTGCATTGCTGGGTTTCAAATCTACTGCTGTTCTAGTGATTGTTGTAGGTGTAAGTGCCGGCTTGCTGTCGCGGTTTCATTTGCCATTGCCATTATTTTCGGATGAGTTTAGTCTGCCTCCCCTTTATTTGACGGGCTTGCTGACTGCATTGATGGTCTCTGCTTTATTCATCAGTTTTTATGTTTGGTGGCTTGCTGATAAATCAAGACGGACATCAGCCAGCCTCGCAGCTACACAGCTCGTTTTGGAACGTGAACAGCGAATTGAAAATCTGGGGGCGTTAGCCGCTGCTGCGGCGCATAAGCTTGGTTCGCCTTTAAATACCATCACAATCATTAGCCATGATCTGCAAGATAGTCTGAAAAGGCAGCCTGATTTGCAGGGCCTCAAGGAAGATGTCAGTCTATTGATTGAAGAAGCTAAAAGATGCCGCGTCATTCTCTCTGAACTTGACCGTGATGTGAATACAGATAAGTTTACCGATGATGTGACTATGCCTGTTAGTCAGGTTTTGCAAACTATGCTTGATACGAAACTTACAGAATTATCTGGTTTGCTTGAGTTGAAAACAGGTGCGTTAGATAACAGTTCCGAGCCGCTATCAAAGCCTTTGCCTGACCTGAAATACACGCTTGAAACTTTGCTTGATAATGCCCACGACTATGCAGTTTCCGCGATCACGCTTGATATTGGCTGGACTTCAACCGATATTGATATCAGCCTCAGTGATGATGGCCCGGGGTTTGGCCCGAATATTTTAGCTCGTGTTGGTCAGCCCTGGAACAGTTCACGTGACGGGCGTGACGGCCATCGGGGGCTAGGACTGTTTCTGGCGGTAACACTTGTGAATAGTTTGGGAGGTCAGATTGAAATTTATAATGAAGAAGTGGGGGGTGCAGCGGTACATATCACGCTTCCCCGTGAAAGATTGACGTCCTGACCGTCTCAAGTAAAACGGCTTCCTTTTGCAGGCTGTTATGAGTTAGGTTGAAAGAGCTAAGAGATGAACAGAAAGTTGTTGATTCTAGATGACGATAATGCATTGCGCCGTATGTTGACACGGGCAATGGAACAACGTGAATTCACTGTCATGGCAGCAGCTGGTGTACAAGAGGCTCTAAGTCATATTCAACACCAAGTGCCTGATTATGCTATCTTAGATTTAAAGCTGGAGGATGGAAACGGCCTTGAGGTCGTTCGTAGCCTCCAGTCTTTAAACCCAGCCTGTAGGGTAATTATTCTGACAGGCTTTGGAAACATTGCGACTGCAGTAGCTGCCGTCAAAGCGGGCGCGTTGGATTATATACCAAAACCAGCAAATCCTGATGAGATTGTTAGTGCACTACTGCAGACTGAAGGAGGACTGCCTGCCCCGCCCGAAGATCCAATGAGTGCGGACAGGGTGCGCTGGGAACATATTCAGCGGGTATTCGAGCAATGTGACCGGAATGTCTCTGAAACAGCACGTCGCCTGAAGATGCATCGCCGAACCCTTCAACGTATTCTTGCCAAACATGCACCACGTAGGTAAAACATTGAAATCTATATTCTATGTAGTTGTCAGTCAGAGCAGAAGGCGCCCAGGTGCTGCCAAGGATGAAGTTCTGGACAAATTTGTTAACGGGTTTTGGGTTCCAAAAATTTGAGCCTTAGCTCACGCGCCAAACTAAATTTTATTGTCCCTTTTGAAGGAAGGGGATGTGCGTAAAGGATGTGAGATGAGCAAATCTGGAGATTGGCACAGAGACACAGCTCTAATCCGTTCTGGCATCAATCGCACCGGTTATCAGGAAACATCTGAAGCTCTGTTCATGACCTCTGGTTATGTCTATGAGACAGCTGAGCAAGCTGCAGCTGCCTTTAGAGGTGAGACAGGTAATTTTGTTTATTCACGTTATGGAAACCCTACACTGCTTGCTTTAGAGCAGCGGTTGGCAAAGCTGGAAGGTGCGGAAGCCTGTCGTGTCTGCAGCACCGGCATGGCAGCTATTTTTGCGTCTATAGCTTGCCAGTTATCTGCTGGGGATCGTGTGGTAGCAAGCCGGGCTTTATTTGGAGCCTGCCATGCGATATTGACAAAAATTTTGCCGCGGTGGGGAGTAGAAGTTGAGCTTCTGGATGGGCGTGACCTGAATGCCTGGAAAGAAGCACTTGCACAGCCTGCTAAGCTGGTGTTTTTCGAAAGTCCGTCTAATCCCGTATTGCATTTGGTTGATATTGAAGCCGTAAGCGCATTGGCTCATGCAGCAGGTGCGAAGGTTATTGTAGATAACGTGTTTGCCACGCCGTTGTACCAATCCCCACTAGCTTTAGGGGCCGATATTGTAACTTATTCCNCGACAAAACATATCGATGGTCACGGCCGTTTACTAGGTGGAGCCGTCTTAGGTAACAAAGCCTTTATTGAAGACGTTTTTGTGCCTTTTTATCGGCAAACAGGTGCGGCCATGAGCGCCTTTAATGCATGGATTATGCTGAAATCACTTGAAACTTTGGCTCTTCGTGTTGAGATGCAGACGAAAACAGCAAAACAACTGACTGAAAACATAAAACACCATCCCGCTGTGTTATCTTTATCATATCCGGGTGATCGCTCGCATCCTCAATATGAGCTGGCATCACGTCAGATGTCAGGGTCTAGTACCTTGCTTGCCTTCGAAGTCAAGGGTGGCAGAAATGGAGCATTCAAGTTTTTGAATGCGCTTAAGTTGATAGATATTTCTAATAATCTTGGCGATTCAAAATCTCTTGCCTGTCATCCGTCAAGCACAACACATATGAATCTTTCCGAAGATGACCGGCAAATGTTGGAAATAAATGAAGGCCATATAAGATTGTCAGTTGGGTTAGAGCACGCCGATGATCTCACAGCAGATATACAGCAGGCCCTCGATGTCTGCCGGGGCTATTAAGCAGGCGCATGGACTTGTCTCATATTATGTCTTTAGCGGCCGCACTAAGCTGGACGTTGGCAAGCTTGTTNGGACATCAGCCATCAGAAATCCTCGGCTCGCTCCATTTTAACAGAGTACGGATGGTCGTATCTGCAGGGCTGCTGTGCATTATCATGCTAGTTACAGGCAACAGCTGGACTTTACCATACGGCTTTTGGCTTCCTATTCTTGCTTCTGCTCTCATTGGAGTAGTTATTGGTGATTTTTTCTGTTTGTGACTATGCGCGCCTAGGGCCGCGTCGCACGGGTACCTTGTTTGCAGCAAATGCACCTCTCGCTGCAATGTTGGGTTGCCTGTTTTTGTTCGAACCTTTGTCAATTCTTAAAATTCTAGCGGTCTTAATTGGCTTTTGCGGCATTTGTCTAGCTANCATCTATGGCAAAAGACGTGATTTGCTTCATGTCTGGGAAACCGTGACACAGCCTCTCTGGATTGGCGTTGGTGCTGGATTAATTGCGGCCTTGAGTCAAGCAGTAGGGGTTTTATTGCTGCGCCCTGCAATGGAAGCTGGAGTTGATCCAATGATGGCAACCTTAATCCGGGTTTCTGCTGCCGCTTGTTTTTTTGGGCTGACTTGGACATTTACCCAGCCCAAGACAAACCTTTCTGTTTATAAAGATTTCAAACTATGNTTNTTGATTATAGCGAATAGTTTTTTTGGATTGAGCTTTGGCGTTTATTTGCTTCTTACAGCTCTTGAAACTGGGCATGTAGCTGATGTGACAATCCTTTCCTCGTTTGGGCCGGTTATGATTCTGCCCTTTGTTTGGTATCAAACCAGAATTTGTCCAGCTTGGGGGGCATGGGGAGGTGCTGGGTTGGTTGTGTTAAGTTCAGCCTTGCTGGTCCTGCAATCGTGACAGGTCTCTTGGCTGGAGAAATGAATATGTCTCATCAGTTTAGAAAACCACAGCTACTGGACTTTTTCATCCTTCTGGTCCTGTCTGTTATTTGGGGGTCTGCTTTTGGCGCGATTAAAATTGCTGTCGATGGGACGGCCCCGTTTACAGTTGTTGCGGCTCGCACAATCATTGGTGGGATTGGGGTTTGCGTCTGGCTTATGATTACTGGTAGCTGGCGTTTGAATTGGCAGGGCTTGCCTTGGGGCAGATTATTTTCAATTGCCCTTTTAGGTACTTTGCTGCCTTTCTTTCTGATTAGCTGGGCTGAACAATATGTGGACAGTTCTGTGGCTGGCCTCTTGAATGGAACTGGCCCCCTTGTCACTGTACTAGGCGCGCATTTCATTACTCGTGATGAGCTGCTGACAAAGGGTCGTATGGCTGGAGTTCTAATCGGCATGGGTGGGGCGGCTATTCTTATGTATGACGGATTGTCCCAGTTGGGGGGGGCTTCCCTGATTGCTCAGTTAGCACTGATGTTAGCCTTTTCATGCTACGCGGGCGGCAATTTAATGGTCAGGGGTGTACATGGGATTACGCCTGTGCAATTAACTGGTTTTTCTCTAATCCTGTCCAGTTTTTTTGCTTTGCCGTTGGCTTTCTTTCTTGAACAGCCAGAACCTATGAGTTGGTCTACAGATATCTGGGCATCCTTATTGTGGCTGGGTCTGGTCTCGACAGCCTTTGCCTTCACTTTACGTTATGTTTTAATTAACAGGGCTGGGGCCGGATTTTTATCCAATGTGGGCTANACCATCCCGATGGTTGCAGTTGTCATTGGTGTNGTCCTTTTAGGTGAAGCCGTAACCTTGCCTAAATTANTGGCCTTGCTTGTNATTTTAGCTAGNCTTTACATCACCCGTCGTGCGGGTGTGAAATTGAGGGACTGATATGTATAAAGTTGTTNTTTTTGATGCCTATGGTACTCTNCTCGANGTNGATGCTGCTGCAGCTAATCTTGCNGCTACAAACCGGTTTCCAGAATTAGCTAAATTGTGGCCNGAGCTGGCTGCACTNTGGCGATCCCGTCAACTNAACTATACGTGGTTGCGGTCTCTTTCACANAGATATGCGCCCTTTTGGCAGTTAACCTGCNACGCGCTTGATTACGCGATGGANNCNTTTGANCTTGAGGATCAAGATATGCGCACAGCTCTTCTGGATTTATACAGAGAACTNGATGCNTATCAAGATGCTCGGCCCGCTTTGGATGCTGTTTACAAAGCAGGTCTTCCGGCGGCAGTGCTTTCAAACGGCAATCAGCAGATGCTCAATCATGCCTTCGCTGCANCCGGTCTTACAGACAGGCTGGACAGCCTTTTGTCAGTGGAAGATGTTGGCGTATTTAAACCAGATCCTCGTGTCTACCAGCTGGGATGTGATCGATATCAGGTAAAAGCAGAAGAAATATTATTTGTTTCATCAAATGGCTGGGATGCAGCGGCGGCAGGCTTGTTCGGATTTAAAACCATATGGGCAAACCGGGCTGGAATGCCTGTAGAAAGACTACCAGACTATCCGGATTTCATTGCCCCTAGCCTTGATTTTGTTGCTGAGCATTTGTCGTCTTGAGCTGTTAGTAGGCGAAGCTGAACAATCTGGCTGCAGCATTTTCTCGTAAACAGAATATGACGGTGAAGTGGTTTTTTATTTTCTCTGTTTTCGTCTTGTTCGCCTGGGTGAATGCGCGTGCAACTGAGTTCATTTTGCCTTCATCAGATTTGTCTGCACAAGAAGTTGTGGAAATCCAACTTCTTGGTCTTCAATCAGGAAAAACAGACAAGCCAGCTGGAATTGAACAGGTGTGGATTTTTGCTCATCCGGATAACAAGCGCGCAACGGGTCCACTGCAAAAATTTGCAACATTGTTCGATACTCCATCCTATGCACCCTTGATAGGCCACCTTAATTATGTGATCAATGATAGTCGTATTGATGGGAGCGTGGCTCGGTTTGCACTGACGGTGCTTGCTCGTGATGGGAAAAGTTATGGTTATCTATGGGTTTTGCGGCAGGCAAGTCTGAGCGGAAATCATACCGAATCCGGTCAGCATGAGACTGTCTGGATGACAACAGCTGTATCTGCACCGAGTGTTGGTGAGGCTAGTTAAACGCGGCGGGTTAACTTCACAGAAAATCGTGATTGTATACATAAACTGAACATGCCTATAGTGAGGCCTGTTTTGTAATCTGGATGCATTTGAAAAAACCTGCAGAAGAAAGCCCATTTATTATGACTGATTATGTTATTTCACCTTTTCCCCGTGCAAGTGCAGCAGTGATGTCTTCTAAACAACGATTTCCTGTCCGGCGTATTTTTTGTGTTGGACGGAATTATGGAGCACATGCCAGAGAAATGGGTTTCAGTGATAAAGAGCCGCCCTTTTTCTTCACCAAGCCAGCAGATGCACTAGCAGAGACAGGAGCAATTATACCTTATCCACCGCTGACAGAAGATTTGCATCATGAAATCGAACTGGTGCTAGCCGTGGGTAAATCAGGGGCAAATATCGCTGCAGAAGATGCAATGATGCATATCTGGGGGGCCGGAGTAGGAATTGATTTTACACGCCGTGATCTTCAGATAGCTCATCGTGAAAAAGGCCGCCCTTGGGATTGGGGAAAGGCCTTCGATCATTCAGCCCCNCTATCACCGCTAATACCGTTGGCANATATACCCAAGGCANAAGCTGAATTTAACACTGGCCGGATCTGGCTTAGTGTGAATGGCGAATTGCGGCAAGATGCTGATTTATCAGAGCTGATTTGGTCAGTGAAGGACATTATTGCGTTTTGCAGTCAGTCGGTACGTCTNCAGGCTGGGGATTTGATTTTTACAGGCACTCCCGCGGGTGTGTCGGCGGTTGGACCAGGNGATAGTCTCTCGGGTGGTGTGGACGGTATTGGGGAAATTCAGATTACTCTGGGTGAACGAGAAGCTGTATGATCCCATTAGATATTGAGGCTGCGCAAAAGGGGAGCTTGCGCCGGCTAGCAGATGATCTTTTATGGGCGCGCTTCGATCTGCCCTTTCGACTGAACCATATCAATTTGTATATTCTGGCAACAGCTGAGGGGTGGGTGTTAATAGATACAGGGGTGAATAACGAGATTACTGCCCATCATTGGCAGGCTCTTCTGACAGGCCCTCTTGCTGGCAAGCCTGTCTACCAGATTATTGTAACACATCATCATGTTGATCATATTGGCTATGCTGGCCCGCTTGCCGCGCTAACTGGCGCTCAGACGTTTACAAGTTTGGCAGAAACTGAGCATGCTAAATGGTTGTATGCGTTGACAGATGAAGATTTTGGTAACTTATTAGCAGAAACATATCACCGCTATGGGCTGCCAACTGAATTGGTGAATGCCGTACGCTCTGCAGGCAGCCGATATCGGCGCAACACGGCCCCTTTGCCTGAATTTAGTCTTCTACAAGAAGGAGATGAGATCAAAACATCTGCGGGGTCTTGGCGTATCAGGACAGATACAGGACATTCAGATGCACAGATTAGTTTGATGGACAAGGAACGGGGATTGTTCCTTAGTGTTGATTTTTTGCTGCCGCGAATATCGCCCAATATATCAGCTGATATCCGTGACCCTGACTTTGATCTTTTGTCTGCTTATTTCATCTATCTTAAAGAGATGACAAAGTTGCCGGCAGACATGCAGATTTTTCCAGGTCATGACTGGCCGTTTCGTCAGGGTGGTGTGCGAGCCCAGCAACTAATTGACCATCATCACCACCGCCTTGATTTGCTTCATGCGGCTGCACAAACAGCACCTTTGACAGTCTGGTCAGCTATGGATATTCTGTTTGGCCGACGTTTTGGTGATCATGAGATGTATTTTGCCTCTGGCGAGGCACGGGCTCATCTAAACCATTTGGTTGCAGTGGGCAGGCTGCATAAGCAGTATGATGACCGTGGCATTGATATTTATGCAGCACAGGATGTGGTCACTGCATGATACGTGCTTTTCCATTTTTGTTTGTTATTCTCTGGTCATCGGCATTCATCAGCGGCAAAATCATCGTTGAAGATGCCTCCCCTTTTGCTGCCCTTGGGTTTCGCTTTGCCCTTGTGGCTTTTGGATTTTTCTGTTTTGCCCTTATCCTGAAAGATAACCTTTCCGCCCGCGGCAGAGATATCTTTGAAGCCTGCGGTACAGGCATTTTATTTCACGGGCTTTATCTTGGTGGGGTGTTTTTTGCAGTTTCCAAAGGCTTGCCAGCTAGTATAGCTGCTCTGATTGTCTCACTTCAACCTGTCTTGACAGGTGCGCTTGCCGGACCCGTTCTAGGAGAGACGGTCACCTGGCGCCAATGGGCTGGGATTATGTTGGGATTTGGCGGTGCAGCGCTTGTGCTTGGCTTGGATGTAGGCGGTGAATTGCCTGTTGTAGGGCTCTTGGCAACAGGGATCGCCCTGCTGGCGGTAACTGCAGGAACACTATGGCAAAAGCGCCTAGGTGACCGCCTACCTTTATCTGTATTGAATTTGTATCAGGCCATGGCAGCTTGTGCCTTTCATGTTTTGGTCATGCTGGCAATTGAGCAGCCGTTTCTGGAATTTACAGGGTCATTCATTCTGGCGATGGGCTGGCAGATTTTGGCTATCTCTTTTGGCGCATTCTCTATTCTGATGTATCTGATAAAGGTCGGTTCAGCCAGCCAGACCGCCACCCTGTTTTTTCTGGTTCCGCCAGTATCTGCGGTGATGGGCTGGTTATTTGTGAATGAAAATCTGACCCCTATTGACGTGATTGGTTTCCTGATAGCAACGTTTGGTGTCTATGTGGCAACACGGCCACAAGCTGAGAAATAAATTTCTACGGTTATCATCTGCAAAAAATAGAGTTGCACGTCAGAGGTGGCAGGGTAGGATGAAGTGAGCAGGCTATTGCCTGTTCTCATATAGGCATTAAAAACAGAAAAGGGTAAGGCAATGAAATCAGCACAGGATTATCTTGCAGAGGCAAACGCGGTTGTCCCGAAAATTGAAACGCATGCAGGTATTGCAAAACATGGACAGAGCGGTGTGGTGTTTGTGGATGTGCGCGATAGCTCAGCAATACAAGAAAGCGGTACAATTGCCGGTGCGCTGCGCATACCGCGTGGTTTTATAGAATTTGCCGCTGACCAGGCCACACAGTTCCACAATCCGCAGATGGATAAGGATGCGGAAATTATTCTGGTTTGTGGTGCAGGTGGGCAGGCAGCTTTGGCGGGCCGGACGCTGGTTGAAATGGGTTTCAAACATGTCAGCAATGTTGGCGGGTTTGGGGCTTGGAAAGATGAAGGCGGACCTGTCGAAGTCTGAGGGTGCCCTTCGAAAAAATGAGACCCACTTCTTCGGTATCTGTTGCCATTGTGGGCGCGGGATATACATCTGCTGCCCTGTTGACGCATCTGCTTGACCGGAGGCCGGATGTTGCAGAAAAAATTGCTGTGTTTGGCACAGGGTCTTTTGGTCATGGTGCGGCTTTCGGTACTCTGCACCCTGACTTCAGACTGAATGTGCGGGCCCAGATTATGCAGCTTCGCCCTGCAAAGCCTGACCTATTCCCAATCTGGTCTGAAGCCTGTCTGCAGGATAAAGATGCCTATTGTGAGGCAGGGCAATTTTATCG
>PADU01000041.1 GCA_002700485.1 SAR116 cluster bacterium
AAGACGACAACTGATACAGTAAATCGCCACCCACGAATCCCTTTCATAACATATTTACTTTTTCAAACAGCGCGTCCGATATCATTTGATCCTTAAGGGCTTAACCCTATGAATAATTTATCGGACAATCTCAACCGCCGGGCAGCGACGAGTTTCGGGGTTATAAGCCATCACTCAGATAGTGTCAAACCCAAAATCAATAAAAAACACGCATTTTCTCACTTTTTTAGTTTAGTTGATTGGCTCTTATAACAGCCTTATCCCCAACTGAACCGTAACCACTTCATGTTTTCATTCTGCACTATCTAGCAAGTGATTTTCGTCCAACCTGTAACAAATTGACCATCTCAGGCAGTCGGCCATGCGTTAAACAACATTAAGGACTTCATAATAGCAAATTTGAGCAAAAGGGAAAAGAGACTCAGCAGAATTGGTGCGGAATATGCATGAAAAAAATGATTTGACGCCTGATTCTAACAGCATTAATGATGGACCAATGAAAAATGAGTATTCTGTCACGGCCAGAAAAAACTAAACAATTGCAATATGATTTGATGAAATCTTTCAGGGCTGATTTAAATTCACGCAGCGGATTGTCAGAAAATCTAATGATAACATCAAAACCAACAATTTTTTCTGCTTTCGGCTCTGCACGTGAGCGAATCACCAAATTTATGACTGTTGAANCTTTTCAGCCTTTTGAGTTAGTCGATAGAANTTGGCGGCANACTTATGNNACTAAACTGCTCTTTGCTGCTGTGCTAAGCATGATTTTCACTGTGCATGCCGCGACAGCCCCTGTTGAGTTGATCACACACCCAGCCACCCTTNAGTTCTTGAATAAAGACAAGACGCAGATAATGCATAATGCTGCTGACCCTCTAGATGACATTGACGGTGACGTGCCTCTACCCGCGGCGCGGCCCGATTATGCGTCCATCTGGAGCGGACGTATTGTGGGTGTTGCTGGTCCTGCAGGTCGCCCGGATATATTGGATATGTGGCCCGAAGCAACGAAAAAATTAGCAGATATGGTTAGACAGCAGACAGGGCAGACGGTGTTGTCAGAAACAAAGCTTACCTTGTCGGCAGGGGATACACTTGCCAAAATCTTGCTCAAAGCAAAATTTACGAAACAGGATGTCGCCTATGTTTCAGTAGCATTATCTCGGCATCTAAACCTGCGCCGGCTGCAAATTGGCACAGAATTTACAGCTGGTCTGGATGAAGATAAACGCGCCATTGCCCTCAAAGTCAGCCTGCCCACGAGCAAACAGATCTCCAGCAAAGCCGGCAATATTTTTCTTGACCACTATGTATTGCGGGACAGCCCTGAAGACGCAGAAACACGCTGGCATGCCATAAAGGCTGTTCGCCCCGTTGACCGGGCCGCTGTTCACGCTGGTAATGAGATTGATTTATCGTTGTATGAAGCTGCTCGCCAAGTCAATATCCCGCTTGATGCGTTTGACAAATTTGTCCGGGTGATGAGCTTTTCTGTTGATTTCCAGCGCGACATTCAGCAAGGCGATCAGTTTGAACTGGTTTACGAAAAGACCGTTGACCGGCTGACNGGTGATGTACTCAGTTCGGGCAAATTGAATTATGCAGGTATTATTCTGTCTGGCAAACGAATGGGCTATTACCGGTTCACTCATCCTAACGGGCAGATTGGTTGGTATGACCGAAATGGAAAATCTGCCGTGCGGACTTTGATGCGGACACCTGTTAACGGAGCCCGCTTAAGTTCACGCTATGGAATGAGACGCCATCCAGTAACAGGCTTTAACGCCATGCATCGCGGAATTGATTTTGCGGTGCCCACAGGCACACCCATCCTCGCTGCAGGCTCTGGGTCGGTCGAAGCTGCCGGATGGAATGGTAATTATGGTAAATATGTCCGCATACGGCATAACTCAACCTACAAAACTGCCTATGCTCATATGTCAAACATTGCCCCGGGGATCAGCAAGGGCAGCAAAATAACACAAGGCGAGGTTATTGGCTATGTAGGTTCAACCGGGCGGTCAACAGGACCACACCTGCATTATGAAATTATGGTGAATAACCGGCAAGTCAATCCAATGACCGTTCAACTGCCTGCTGGGAAAGGTGTTCCTAACGACCAGATGCAAGCCTTTGTTGATGCGGTCAAGGCTATTGAAAAACAAATGAAAGATAGCCTAACGCCTGATTATGTTGGTGTTACCCTGCAACAGGCTGCCCTTGAACGCTGAACTAATCCAATGAGTGCTTCTGATCAGACCTCAACACCTTGCAGACTCGCTGAAATCTGGCAATATCCGTTTAAAGGATTTCCTGGACAGCGTTTTCCCAGAGTTAACGTTATTGCTGACCAGCTCCTGCCTGCTGACCGACGCTTTGCGGTCAGTAATGGTCATCCAGTCAGCCATAAAAAACTGAATGAGGGCTGGCTGAGCAAACGCCATTTCATTCAACTTTTATCTGAACCGCGTCTAGCAGAACTGACGCTAACCTATGATGAAACTAGCGATCGAATCCAACTTACCGATAGAACAGGGCCTGCCCTCTCGACAGCTACTTACGAGGCAGAACAAGTAATGGACAGGTTACATGCTTTGCTACCAGACCGGTTTCAGCTGACACCGCGCCTTTGCCGCCTTTCAAATGGTGGCTATACAGATACACAAGCCCCCTGGATCAGCCTTGGAGGCACAGCCTCACTGGCAGATTTCAGCAGAGTCACTCACACATCGGTGGATAACAGGCGGTTTCGTCTGAATCTGATTATTGAGACACAAACACCATTCGAAGAATTTGAATGGGCAGGCAAACATATCTGCATTGGTGATGTCGAACTTGAAATAATTGAACCGGTTGGGAGATGCGCAGCCATCAACGTTGATCCCGACACCGCAGACGCATCACAAAATCATTTGAGCACCATGCTCCAAATCTATGGGCATACTAATTTTGGGATGTTTGCGCGTATCGTGAAAAAGGGTACCCTAATTCAGGGTGCAAATATGCACCTCATCAGCTGAATGTGCGTGAATATTTTACGCGACAGCCTCGTCAGCTTCTGCTGCACTCTGCGCTCCTGTTTCAACTGATTCTTCATCCTGCAGTTCCGCCGCCTTCACGCCATCAGCTGACTTTTCGGACGTTTCTGAGGCAGCACTCTCAGGCTTACGGTTTTGCTGCTGACGCTCTTCTTGATTNCGGCGATGTTGATCAGCTGCTTGAAGAATTGTCTGATGTATGCGGTAATAGTGGTCAGCAAACTGGGCCAAAGCTTCAGCAGAAATCCGTTCGCCAGCAGCGTTTGCATCATGCGCAAGTGCCGTGTATTTTTCATATAGTTGTAAGGCATTCCCCCGCAGACGCCCATCTGGACCATTAGAATCAAATGTCGTATTCCGGTTAAAATTGGTTTGTCCGTGGTTACTGTTACGCCGCCCACGCCCACGCGAGCGCTTTTGGTTCTGACCCTGATTATGTCTCATGAAAAATCCAATGCTGTGGAATCAGTTCGAACTGAATCAATTATGTTTGTTTTCGTATCGGAAATAGGTGACAGGGCAACATATCGCCAACTTGCCACCATAAATTATTGCCCTGTTCTGAGAATAAAGGCAAGAAAAAACGTCATTTTTTACCAAAGATTAAACATCGGTCTTGGCCAGCAAGATCAGAAGAGACCGCATAAAGCCGCAGACCGGCCTGTTCAGCCAATTTTTTTACAGCATTTGTCTGCTCAGCCCCAATTTCCAGAAACAAACGACCCTCCACTTTAAGCCTGTCTGGAATTTGCGGCAATAATTCGGCATAGGCAACAAGACCATCTGCGCCGGCAAACAGGGCAAGTGATGGATCATAATCTGCCACATCACGTGCGAGTGTACTATCTCCGGTTGAGATATAAGGTGGGTTGGCCAAAACCAGATCAAAGCTGCCCTCTACCCCTTCAAACCAGTCAGAACAGATAAACTGGGCCCGGTCAGCCAGGCCAAGCTGAGCTGCATTCGCTCGGGCTTGCGACACGGCAAGGGGAGCAAGATCCACTCCTATTCCTGNTGTTTTAGGCAGTGCACTGAGAACGCTGAGCAAAAGACAGCCTGACCCTGTTCCTAAATCGAGACAGGAGAGTGCCTGTGTGTCAAAAGCTGCGCCACGAGTGTAGTCCAAGGCGGCATCTACAAGACATTCACTGTCCGGGCGNGGGTCGAGCGTATGGTCATTAAGGTANAAACACAAAGAATAGAATTCACGCTTGCCGCGCATCCGACTTATCGGATAACCGCTGTTGCGCTGGGCTATAAGAGCATCAAGGTTAGCAGCCTGCGCAACCGTCAGTATTAGGCTTTCGTGGCCGAAAACAGGTGAATCACGGCCAACCGCAAGACCGAGTAGCCAGCGCGCATCCAGATAGCTGGGCGCGTGCAGACGGGACTTAATCTGCCGGAGCAGACCAGGCATCGCACTTTGCAGTTCTGCTTCGTGTTCAAAAGGACGCTGGCTGTCCTGCGGATTGTCTATGTCGGGAGTTGCTGTTTTCACCCATCCTCCTGTCCTTCAGCCAGACGAGCAGCTTGATCTTCTGCCGCCAACGCATCAATCACTTCTTCAAGAGATTCCCCAGCCAGGATTTTGTCCAGCTTATATAAGGTAAGATTAATCCGGTGGTCTGTCACCCGTCCCTGCGGGAAATTATAGGTTCTGACCCGCTCTGACCTGTCTCCAGTTCCTACCTGGCCTTTTCGTGATGCTGCCCTTTCTGCCTGCTGTCGCGCTCGTTCAGCATCATAAAGCCGTGCACGTAAAATTTTCATGGCCTTGGCACGGTTCTTATGCTGCGACTTCTCATCCTGCTGGCTAACAATAATTCCAGTTGGTGAATGTGTGATGCGCACGGCAGAATCAGTCGTGTTCACCGATTGCCCCCCCGGACCAGACGCCCTGAACACATCAACCCGCAAATCACTCTCATTAATTTCAATATCAACATCCTGCGCTTCTGGCAAAACCGCTACAGTTGCCGCAGAGGTATGGATACGCCCACCGGTTTCTGTTTCAGGAACACGCTGTACTCGATGCACACCCGATTCAAATTTTAGCTTGGCAAAGACATCCTGACCTGAAATATTTGCGGTTGCCTCTTTGTAACCTCCAATTCCTGTTTCCGAGATATCCATGACTTCAAACCGCCACCCATATTTAGCTGCAAAGCGCTGATACATGCCAAATAAATCAGAAGCGAACAGAGCGGCTTCCTCACCACCAGTTCCTGCTCTGACTTCAATAATTGCGTTTCGGGCATCATCAGTATCTTTAGGTAGAAGTAGGAGTTTCAGCTTATGCTCCTCATCTGGCAGTCGAGAAGCCAATTCTTCTGTTTCTGCACGGGCAAGTTCGATAAGTTCCTCATCGGTCTCACTAACAGCTATGTCTTTTGCATCCTGCAGGCTTTGCTGCAGCTGCCGAACAATTTCAACCTGCTGGGCCACTGGTTTAATCTCCGCCAGTTCGCGTGATAGCTGCATAAGCTGGTTAGAAGATAAGGCAGCTGCATTAGCCAGCCTGCCCTCAATGTCTTGACGACGCTCCAGCACCCTGTCCATATTGGTTTCAAGGCTCATCATAATCACTTTCTTAGGAAGGTTCACTCAGACGCTCAGACAGCCATGTTGTGAGCTTAGATATTCCCACTTCAAACTGTTCGCCATCGGCCATGCTGCGTACACTTACCGCCCCACGTCTGAGCTCGTCTGAGCCAGCGATGACCACACTTGCACAACCAAGCCTGCTCGCAGCCCTCATTTTTTTGCCCATATTTCCATTCATCAGCATCACGCAGCACAAACCTGCCTGACGCAGTGAAACGGCCAGTCCGAATGCCTCTGTCTCTGCATCTATATCGGCTGCAATAAATCCGATATCTGGCACAGCTGCAGCATGATCATCCCCAAGTAGCGCTAACCGTTCGATGCCTGCCGCGAAGCCAACAGCTGGCAAAGGTGGGCCGCCGAGTGTTTCTGACAGGCCATCATACCGCCCTCCCCCCAAAACTGTGCCCTGCGCGCCAAGAGCACTGGTAATAAACTCGAATGCAGTATGTGAATAGTAATCAAGCCCCCTTACAAGAAGCGGATCAAGAACAAATTCGATAGCTGCCTTATCCAAACAAGCAGACACCTGATCAAAATGTGCCTTTGCCTCATTACTGAGGTAGGAAGGTAAGCGCGGGGCTTCAGTCAGAATTGCTTGATCAGCCTCAGATTTTGAATCCAAAATCCGCAACGGATTGCTGTCAAGGCGTCGTTGGCTGTCTTCAGACAGGCTGCTGCGATATCGTGTTAGATAGTCTATTAGAGCCTGCCGATAGGTCAGACGGCTTTTCTGATCCCCTAAGGAATTCAGGTGAAGTTTTGTATGCGGCAGAACATTTAGCTCAGATAAAATTGCAGCACCTACTGAGATAATTTCTGCGTCTGCCAGTGAACTGGTTGGCCCTATAAGCTCGCACCCAATTTGATGAAACTGTCGCATACGCCCTTTCTGTGGCCGCTCATAGCGAAACATGGGACCTGCATAAAACCAGCGTAAAGGCAGTGACTGCGTTAACCCGTTCGATATGACTGCCCGCATTGCTGAAGCGGTCCCTTCAGGGCGCAATGTCAGTCCGGTGCCGCCCCTGTCCTCAAAGCTGTAAGTTTCCTTTACAACAACATCGGATGAAGCCCCCAAGGGCCGGCTGAAAACTTGCGTGAATTCAAACACTGGTGTAGCCATATCTTGAAAACCAGAACGGCGAGCTACATCTTGGGCAACAGAAACGACATAATTGTGCCGAGCCTTATCTTCTGGCAAAAGATCGGCTGTCCCTCTGACCGGCTGAAGCGAATCCATTTTTTTCGTCCTTATTTTTGATTATTGAAGTAGCCAAAAAGAAGCAAAGCAGACCTTTCTATCGGGTTGCCTGCGTTTGTTCACCACAAAGCTTTTGCTAATGTTCGGGCAGGCTGTCCATCTTGGCAACGTGAGATTCCACTAAGTCGACTACGTGGTCAACAATTCCCTCGTTCGTCAGCCGGTGATGGGCCAGACCAGAGATATACACCTGATGATTATCCTTACCGCCGCCAGTCAGACCAAAATCTGTTTCACGGGCTTCCCCTGGGCCATTTACCACACAGCCAATTATGGAAACAGTCAAAGGCTTATTAATGTGCGACANCCTTTCTTCAATTTCCTGAACTGTATTAATCACATCNAACTGCTGACGCGCGCANGATGGGCAGGAAATCACAGTCACGCCGCGNCGGCGCAACCCNAGAGATTTNAGCATTTCATAGGCCACTNTGACCTCTTCAGAAGGNTCTGCTGACAATGAGACCCTNATNGTATCACCAATGCCAGACCANANAAGATTGCCNAGACCAATCGCTGATTTTACAGTTCCTGCNCGTAATCCACCAGCTTCTGTTATTCCAATATGAAGCGGGCAATCGATCACATCTGAAAGCTGCTGATAGGCGGCAACAGCTAGAAACACGTCAGATGCCTTTACTGAAATCTTGAAATCGTGAAAATCCAGCTCCTGAAGATGACGGGCATGATCAAGGGCTGATTCAACCAGAGCTTCAGGACAAGGTTCTCCGTATTTTTCAAGAAGATGTTTTTCTAAAGAACCACCATTCACACCTATGCGCATTGAAGATCCATTCGCGCGGGCCGCACGCACTACTTCAGCAACCCGTTCAGCACTTCCAATATTTCCTGGATTAATCCTAAGACAGGCTGCCCCCGCGTCTGCCGCTTCCAGCGCGCGCTTGTAATGGAAATGAATATCTGCCACGAGCGGAACCGGACTTTCTCGGCAAATTTGTTTTAGTGCAGCTGTACTGTATTCATCAGGACAGGATACCCGCACAATATCAGCCCCTGCTTCAGCAGCAGCATTTATCTGGGCCAAAGTTCCAGCGATATCTGTGGTCAGGGTGTTAGTCATTGTCTGAACTGAAATTGGCGCATCGCCACCAACTGCAACTCGTCCGACAAATATCTTACGGCTTTTGCGGCGCTCAATTGAACGATAAGGGCGGTAAGCCTGTGAGGACATATCTTTGGCTCTGTAATTTCAAGTAGCTGTTTTCTTGGTAAGACCGAGTAACCAGAATGCCGATTCTTTCCAACCGTACCTGTTTTAACCTCACTTGGCCAGTCGAAACAACACTATAAATCTTCCTTTTGGAAAGTACTAAAGCAGCATTTCTGATTAATAGGTAAGTTGGTTCCGGCGGGTTAAAAGAGCTTCACGGTTCAAGCGCAGATCACGCAATATCTCTCCAATCTGACCGGCATCGAAAGCTGCCAGATTCACCATCTCAAGACGTAGCCCGCCAGCATTGCCTGTGCTCAGAAAAAGTTCATCGATTGTTGACAGCGCCAGCTCATCACCATCACGCATCAATTTTGTTACCAGCACCTCACCATTGGCGCGTGTGACTTCGATCCAGGCACTGGCCGTTGCCTTGATTATCACTTCTTTTTCAGGAATGCGGGCGGTCGCCCGAGCGGCCACGCCTGTTAGCGCCTGATCAAATGTCATTTCAGCATAAGATAGGGCCGCAGTCTCAGCCGGATATTCCAATACGGAGAGCGCTGTTCGTGTCTCTTCTGTGGAACTTTCTGACTCCAATGCAGTTGCATTAGGCATCACCTCTGGTTGAGATAAAAGTGGAAATTGCTCAACCTCGACAAGTTTCATTTCTGCCTTTTGCTGGGCGGTTATGGGCTCCGGACTATAATTGGGATCCCCATCTTTTGCTTTTTCTGTTATCTCCACTTCAGTAAAGGGCTGTGTAGGCTGATCAAATTGTTTAACTTCAGTTTCAACTAGAGCAGCCAGCTTCTCAGGCTTTGATATAGATGATGCAATTAGCTCATCATCAGGAGCTAGATTGTAGGTGAGAACTGTCCAACCAACATAAACCGCCAGCCCAAAAAGAACAGTAAACATTGCCAAGAGACTGCCCGCAACACGTGGCACAAGAGCTTGAACCGGAAAGCTGTATTCAGGCTTTTTAGTGACATCATCGGACAGTAACTTGAAACTGGCTATGTAGGGTGCTGAATCAACCCCAACAACCTTACAATAATTCCTGATATAACCTGGGATATAACCAATACCAGGAAGACTTTCAAAGTCCCCTGCTTCCAGAGCTGTCAAATTTGCATACGACAATCGCGTCTGTTCAGCTATATCTTGCAATGAGATATTAGATTTTTCGCGCTCAACTTGCAGCGCCTGACCGATGGCCAGTGCTGGAAGTTCTATCATTTCTTGTTCGTTTTTCGTGTACATGTCTAAACCATTAACACCGTAAAGTAACGAACCAATCTGGCTTGTGTTTACCTTAAATTGAATAAAAATACCACAAAAACTTTAAGATTCGAAGTTTTTAGGGCTAAATATTGGTTTGACAGTTGGTATTAAGCTATGATTTAGGCTGTTTCAAGGCCAAAGACATCATGCAGGCTGCGGACAGCCAGCTCTGTGTAATCTGAATCAATCAGTACTGATATCTTAATCTCTGAGGTTGAAATCACATGAAGATTTATACCTTTCTCAGCCAGGACAGAAAACATAGTTCGCGCGATTCCAGGTTGCGAACGCATTGCTGTGCCAATTACTGATACTTTTGCCATATCAGGGTCAGCTACCAGAGCGTGATATCCTAATTTATTCTTGATCGCTTCAAGACAGTCAACAGCCTTGTCCAAATCAAGCGCACCAAGTGAAAAAGTGATGTCGGTATTCTGTTTATCAGCAGATGCCGATTGAACAATCATATCCACATTGATGTGATATTCTGCAAGGGTCCCAAATACTGTTGCCGCAATGCCTGGCTGATCTGGTAAGCTTACTAGCGTCACTTTAGCTTCATCCCTGCTGTAGGCTATACCGCTGATTTTTTGTTCTTCCATAACATCATCCTCATCAATCACAAGCGTNCCTGGNTCATCTGAAAAGCTGGACAGNACCTGCAGATGAACTTTGTGCCGCATCGCCATAGCCACAGACCGNGTCTGCAAGACCTTGGCTCCAGCTGAAGCCATTTCCAGCATTTCTTCAAAGGTAATNTGGTCAAGCTTACGCGCTTTTGGCATAATNCGGGGATCTGTTGTATACACNCCNTCAACATCTGTATAAATATCACATCTGTCTGCATTCAATGCGGCTGCTANTGCCACGGCAGAGGTNTCNGAGCCACCCCNGCCAAGCGTAGTTANCCGCCCTNCAGGACTAATCCCNTGAAANCCAGCAACAANAGCAACCTGGCCTTGCATAAGCCTATCCTCNATCTGGGCTACATCNATACCCTTAATCCTCGCAGAACTGTGAATGTCGTCAGTNTGTAAGGCGATTTGCCANCCCAGCCANGACCGCGCATCAACTCCAATATTCTGCAGCGCAATCGCNAGCAAACCCACCGTTACCTGTTCACCCGTAGCCACAATTACATCATATTCACGCGCGTCATGAACAGGACCGATATCTGTTGCCCATTCAACCAGCTGATTTGTCGTACCAGACATGGCAGAGACCACAACCGAGACCTGATTGCCCGCATCAACCTCTGCTTTCACCCGCTGTGCAACCGCCCTTATTCGGTTGAGATCAGCAACAGACGTGCCTCCAAATTTTTGAACAATACGCGCCATAATCAACCTGTTATTCTGTGCTGGCCTCTGCTGCTTTAGCTCTGGGCGGCCTGCGCTGCTGCATGCAGCAGTCATGATTTAAAAACCGCTGCCCTCTGTTACACGAATTCTACAGAAGAGAAAAGAGCAGGCGGGGCGAGCTGTAACAATTTACTTCATTTACTTACCTGTCCTATGATTAAATAGAATGAAGGTCAGCAAACCTGATCGGCTGCACAACATAGCCAAGGACAAATATATGTCATCCNTGNCGGACACCCAATCCACAATAGATGCTGACGATATTTCCCGTTTCAACAGTCAGGCTGGACAGTGGTGGGACCCGGATGGGCCTATGAAACCCCTGCATCTGTTCACCCCTGTGCGTTTGGAATATATTTTGGCGGCTGCCCGTCGCACCGGACACACAGCTGACCAACCAAATCGTCTTTTGCCACTTGATGGCCGCAAAGTTCTAGATGTAGGGTGTGGCGGCGGTCTTTTAGCTGAACCCTTATGTCGGCTGGGGGCCGATATGACAGCAATTGACGCCTCTCAGGGCGCGATTGACGTTGCAAAAGCCCATGCCGCGTCACAAGGTTTGTCAATTACTTATCAGAACATACCTATTGAAAAACTGGCAAACGCTCCGACAATGCAGGAAAAATTTGATCTAATTTACGCCTCTGAAATTATCGAACATGTGAATAACAGGCATCAGTTTTTGCAGTCCATGCGGCGGTTGCTCAAAGCTGATGGCGTGATCATATTCACGACGATAAACAAGACTGTGCCAGCGCTCCTGCTAGCTAAATTTGCAGCTGAATATATACTCAATCTGGTNCCACGGGGCACGCATCAGTTTGAAAAATTTGTCCGGCCTGAACAGCTACAACGCGAATGTGCTGATGCAGGGATTCTGATTGATGATATTACTGGTTTCATTCCAACCACGCAGGGAGGGTTCCGATTTTCGTCTNTCACAGCTGTAAATTACGGCGCCTACGGCCAGCTAGCGTAACTATTTGCCATACTTTTTTTATTAATGTTCAGGTGGCAGCTCTGGCAGCGGTAGAATGTCAATCCCATCTTCGCTCAGTTCTCGGTGTTCTTCTGCTGTGCAGGTGCCATAAATATTCTGCTCTTCAGATGTGCCCTCTTGAATTTTACGGACCTCTTCAGCAAATTTATCGCCGACATTAGTAAATTCAGCCCGAATTTTCTGGTGCAGGGCCCGGACCGCGAGCCGCAAGGCCGCTGCCCCTTCCCCCACAGACGGAGCAAGAGCTGCAGATGGGCCCGTGGCAGCAATAGATTCAGGGGCAGACATCGAATCAGCTGCAGGGGGCACAGCATCCTGCTGCTGTTCTATAATCCGTGCCTTTGTCTTTGGGGTT
Organism: SAR116 cluster bacterium; assembly: GCA_002700485.1. Classification (GTDB taxonomy): domain Bacteria; phylum Pseudomonadota; class Alphaproteobacteria; order Puniceispirillales; family Puniceispirillaceae; genus JADHLI01. The sequence continues at coordinate 12,087 of PADU01000041.1, forward strand.
GACAAGTTTGGGGATGATAACCGTTTTTCAAGATTTGTGCTTCCACAATAAGGGCAGTCAAGCAGACCTGCTTGCAACTGCTGACGGATCGCATCAGCATCAGCAAACCAGCCTTCAAATTCATGATCATATTCACAGCCAAGCAAGAATTTTTTCATAACTCTCTCACATATTCTCCTAATTTTTNCTCAGGATTTTTGCTCTTTTCAGGGCGTCCCTCTTTTAAATTTTCCCATGGCAATGTTTGTATTTCTTACCTGAACCACATGGGCAGGGCGCATTGCGTGGCACTTTGCCAGTTGGGGCAGCNGCTGGGGCCGCTTTTGAAGAGGCCAGCTCTTCATCCGGCTCTCGCAGTTCAACATGCGATAACGCCATCGTAACTGTTTGCCGCATTGTTGTCAGCATCGCTTCAAACATGATAAAAGCTTCACGCTTATATTCATTCAAAGGATCTTTCTGGGCATAAGCGCGCAGATTGATCCCCTGACGTAGTTGTTCAAGCTGAAGCAAGTGTTCTTTCCATTGCTGATCCAGCACCTGAAGCAGAAGTGATTTTTCTGCCATCCGCATAATTTCCGGCCCAAAACGTGTGCCTTTTTCAGCCATATAGCTATCTGACAGGCCTTGCAAGCGTTCCGTGATTTCTTCTTCAGCAATGCCATCCTCTGCGACCCAATCCTCTGCCGGAATATCAAGTCCAAGCGTTGCGCGTGATGAGGCTTTTAGCTTTTCCGCATCCCATTGCTCAGCAAAACTGTTTTGCGGGATTGCCTCTGCAACAATTGTGTCAATCGAATCATGACGCATATCACGAACTGTTTCGTGCACATTAGGGGTTTCCATGATTTCCTTGCGCTGCGAGAAAATAACGTGACGCTGGTCATTCATCACATCATCATAGCGCAANAGCTGTTTGCGAATTTCAAAATTATGCGCCTCAACCTTTGACTGGGCCTTTTCAACAGCTTTGTTAATCCATGGATGGGTAATTGCCTCACCTTCTTCAAGGCCCAGTTTCTGCAGCATGCCATCCAGCTTTTCAGAACCAAATATCCGCATCAAATCATCTTCTAAAGACAGGAAGAATTTCGATGCACCCGGATCTCCCTGGCGACCAGTCCGGCCGCGCAGTTGGTTATCAATGCGTCGCGATTCATGGCGCTCAGTACCCACCACATACAACCCACCTTCAGCCAGTGCTTTGACTTTCAGTGCATCAATTTCAGAGGCAATTGCAGATGATTTTACCGAGTTAACCTGACCCTCACTATCTGTGGCTTCATGCGCAGTGCGCANATCAAGATTGCCGCCCAGCTGAATATCTGTTCCCCGGCCAGCCATATTTGTGGCAATCGTTACCGCTCCCGGTACACCAGCAAGGGCGATGATTTTTGCTTCTTCTTCATGAAATCGGGCATTCAGAACTTGATGTTTGATTTTCTTCTTTTTCAGTGNTTCAGACAGCGCTTCTGATTTTTCAATTGTAACTGTGCCGACCAGAATAGGCTGCCCTCGGGACTGGCAATCTGTTATCAGGGCAATTACAGCATCATCTCGCTCTTTGGAAGTCCGATAAACTTCGTCATCATGGTCAATCCGCTTAACCTCTAGATTTGTGGGTATAGGAACAACCGAAAGATTATAAATCTCAGAAAATTCGCCAGCTTCTGTCTGGGCTGTACCTGTCATACCAGCAAGCTTGTCATACAACCTAAAATAATTCTGATAGGTCACGGAAGCCAGAGTCTGGTTTTCAGCCTGAATCTGCAGATTTTCCTTTGCTTCGATGGCCTGATGCAAGCCATCAGAGTAGCGGCGACCTTCCATAGCCCGTCCAGTAAATTCATCAATGATAATAACCTGACCGGCTTTNACCATATAATGAGTGTCTCGCTGGAACATCTTATGAGCCCGCAATGCCTGATTCATGTGATGAAGCATGCTTACATTGGCAATATCATAAAGGCTACCATCATGCATCAGGCCAGCTTCAATCAGCAGCTGTTCCGCGTGCTGGACACCGGTTTCTGTCATCGTTACGCTGCGAGCCTTTTCATCACGTTCGAAATCATCATCCCGCAAGGCAGTAACCAGCTTATTTGCTGACTTATACAGATCTTGAGATGTTTCGGCAGGGCCGGAGATAATCAGAGGTGTTCTGGCCTCATCGATAAGGATGGAATCCACCTCATCCACAATGGCAAAATTATGGCTTCTTTGCACCATATCTTCCAATGTGAATTTCAGATTGTCCCGCAGATAATCAAAACCAAATTCATTATTGGTGCCATAGGTCACATCTGCCTGGTAGGCCGCCCGTCGCACATCATCTTCAATGCCAGGTATAACACAACCCACGCTCAGCCCTAAAAATTCATATACCCGGCCCATCCAGCCTGCATCACGACTGGCCAAATAATCATTGACCGTCACCACATGTACCCCTCTGCCCGTCAGCGCGTTAAGGTAGACAGCCAGTGTCGCCGCAAGGGTTTTTCCCTCTCCTGTTTTCATTTCTGAAATGCAGCCTTCATGCAGGGCGAGCCCCCCCCCCATTAGCTGAACATCAAAATGCCGCTGGCCAAGCGCACGCACAGCGGCCTCGCGCACAGTAGCAAATGCATCGACAAGCAGATCATCAAGGCTTTCGCCAGCCTCGTGGCGGCCTTTTAGTGTTGCTGTCATCTGCTTCAGATCGTCATCTCTCATTGCCCTGTAAGTTGGCTCGGCGGCGTTTATCGCATCAACCTTTCCCTGCAGCCTTTTAACATCTTTGCTGCCAAGCTCTCCAAATAGACTTTTGGCGAGTGATGAAAACATATCCTTTATTCCCCTTATCCACTTGATTTAGGGTTCAAACGATGTAAACCAATATGGATATAACCAGTATGAAATTCCGCTATGCCTGACTAGCACTGACCGACTTACTCCTTGCAGATAGGCATTGAACCGGTCTTTGTCAAACAAAAGTAGGACAAGCCAGCGCCCCCCAGTCAGTATTTTCACTGCCTTTCCGGTTGCGAGAGCTGATAGCAATATGGTAATCGGGACAGGTGCTCTAAACATGCATTTATGGGCGGACAGGCAATGATAATATCGGGCCACCGCCTGCTATATGCGCTAGCAATCCCAGAACAACTGGCTCAAGTGAGGAAAAGACAAATGGAACCATTCACAAATCGCTCTCTTCTGCGAGTGCTTACAGCCTTGTGCTTTCTGATCCTGTGTGCGGTTGGTCAGCCTGTAAAGTCGCAAGACGCCCCAAAAATCACTGTTGCCACTGTGAATGGAGAAGAAATTTATCTGGAGGAGGTGATAGCCCTTCGGGATCGACTGCCTGCTGATTTGCTTCAACAGCCTATGGAAACGTATTTTGACAGACTTGTGGATGATATTATTGATTCACGTCTGGCTGCTGCGGCAGGCAATGAAGCTGGTCTGACAGAAGACCCCGAAATTCTGCGACAGATGAGTATTGCAGCCCAGCGCGTTCTGGCTGAAGCCTGGGTAAGTGGCGAAATCAGGAAGCGAATAACAGATGCCGAACTGAAAGCTGCTTACGATACTTATATTGCTGACACTGGTTCGCGTGAGGAAGTGAAAGCACGACATATTCTGGTGGCCGAAAAACAAACAGCCAAAGACATCATCAGGCAGCTGAAAGGTGGGGCTGATTTCATCATGCTAGCAAAAGAAAAATCAACTGGGCCAAGTGGGCCGAATGGCGGTGATTTAGGGTATTTTGGCCGCGGGGCGATGCTCCCTGCATTTGAAACTGCCGCTTTTGACCTTGATATTGGCCAGCATTCTCAATTCCCTGTGCAGACCCAGTTTGGCTGGCATGTCATCCTGCTTGAAGATAAGCGCATAGCTGAACCTCCAAGCTATGTTGCTCTTCAGCCGCAGTTACGACAAAATCTGATCAATCAGAACCTGGCTAGGCTACTGGACGCTTTACGACAGGGTGCATCTTTTTCTAAACGCAGCTTCACTGACATCCGCAAGGATGCCCAAGCAGCAAACGAAAATAACGAGGCAAACTGATACAGATAGTCATGGCAGAACTGACCCCCTCCCCTTTGGCTCCAGCGCAGTTTCCCGACCTGCCTCCTATTGCCGGCATAAAGCTGGCCACAGCAGCAACTGGCCTTAAATATAAAGGCCGGGACGATCTGTTTCTGATAATGGCTGAAGAAGGAAGCAGCTTTGCCGGTGTGTTCACAAAAAGTGTCACAGCTGCTGCGCCTGTGCATGTATCGCGTGCGGGGCTTAAAAACGGGCATGCCCGGGCTGTGCTGACCAACGCCGGTAACGCCAATGCTTTTACGGGCCACGCAGGAGAAGCAGAGATTTCAATTTACAGGTCAGCCTTTGCCGCTGCACTTGACCTGACAGCAGAACAAATTCTGATCGCCTCAACAGGTGTTATCGGTGAACCGCTGGACGGACAGGCAATAGCTGGTTTTGCCTCGCAAATAAACAATCAAAAGGGTATTGCCAGCTGGCATGACGCTGCCCTGGCAATTCACACAACAGATACCTTTGCCAAAGGAGCCAGCAGGAGCCTAATGCTAGAGGGGCAGCGTGTCACAATAAACGGGATTGCTAAAGGATCTGGTATGATCGCCCCAGATATGGCGACCATGCTGGCCTATATAGCCACTGACGCATCGATTGCAACGGCCTGTCTACAGCAGATGCTAGAGAAGGCTGTAAGCGCCAGCTTTAACGCAATCACTGTTGACAGTGATACATCCACATCAGATAGCGTTTATCTGCTGGCGACACATAAAGCAGACCATCAGCAAATCACTGATATGAACAGCAAGCCAGGAGAGACCTTCTATATTGCCCTGAAGGAGGTAATGATTGATCTGGCTCAGCAGATTGTAAAAGATGGTGAAGGGGCAAGCAAATTTATCACTGTGCGTGTACGTGCAGCAGAGACGGATACAGATGCCCGGACCATTGCATTTGCTATTGCCAATTCCCCTCTGGTCAAAACCGCGATTGCCGGGGCAGATGCAAATTGGGGCCGTATTGTCATGGCCATTGGCAAGTCTGGAGCGAAGGCAGATCGCGACCGGTTGGGAATCAGTATTGGCGGAATTGTTATTGCTCAAAATGGCCAGTGCAAAGATGGATATAATGAAGCTCCTGTAGCCGCGCACATGGCTGGTGATGACATTGATATTCTGGTCGATATGGGTCTGGGTTCAGGAGAGGCAGTTGTCTGGACCTGTGACTTGACCCACGGCTATATTGCGATCAACGCAGATTACAGAAGTTAACCCAATGACAGTTGCAACTCAGCCTCCTTTGCCGCTTCTGGTAATCCCGGCAATTGCGCTGGTTGATAATGACGGCCGGATATTGCTGGCAAAGCGGCCAAGGAATAAGCCGATGGCCGGATTGTGGGAATTTCCCGGCGGCAAGATAGAGAATGGCGAGACGCCTGAGCAGGCTCTGATACGTGAAATAGATGAGGAGCTGGGTGTAAACACCAAGCAATCCTGTCTGGCCCCTGTCAGCTTTGCCTCACATGCCTATGATGCTTTCCACTTACTGCTGCTTTTGTATATTTGCCGGCGCTGGCAGGGCAGCCCGGAATCACAAGAGGGCGGCGAACTGGCTTGGGTAAAGCCATCCCAATTACGCCAGTTTGATATGCCGCCCGCAAATAAAGAGTTCATCTCTGTTCTTCAGGACCTACTCTTTTCCTGAAGCTGGCGAACTGCGCTTCAAAGTCAAATAATCCGCAAAATAAGTCACCCACCTTTCAACGGTGTTTCTGTTGTTCCCAGCGCCTCCGCTAACCGGTTGGCCGCACTGCCCGGACGCAAGGGTTGAGGCTGACTGGTGTCAGGGGCCCAGCCAGTTAGGGTGATTAGCTCAACAGTAGCCTTAATGTGCCCACCAGAATGCGAGAATTTCTGCTTATAAAGCGCTGCCGCCCGCATAAACACAGCCCGCGGTGTAAAATGACTTATCCGGCCAAAAAGACAATTCTGGCCGCCCATTGCCTTAATATCTGCCATTAAGCGGAACATATCCGGATAAGTCACTGTCAAAAGCTCAGCATCAGCAACCGGCAGTGCAAATCCGGCTCGCTGCAGCAAACTACCCAATTCGCGAATATCTGCCATAGGCATGCAGCGCGGGCTGATGCCACCACAAATTTCTATTTCTGCCTCAGCAATGCAGCCACGCAATTCAATTAAACTGCGCCCACCAAGCATATTAGCAAGCAACAACCCGTCAGGCTGCAAAGCAAGACAAATCTGGGATAGCATACCCGGTAGATCATTCATCCAGTGCAAAAAAATGGCCGATAACACAGCATCACAGGAGGCTGGTGCAATTGGCAAAATATCATCTGACATCACTAGGTTTTTTTGCACAGACGGATTGGCAACTCTGGCCCGCTGAACAAAAGCTGCCGAGGGGTCTGTCTGTGTAATCTTCACGGACTGTTCATGAAACCTCGCCGGTAAAGCAGCTCTCATCTGCCCACCATGACAGCCCAGATCAAGAATGTCTGTAAAGTCGCGTCTGACCAGCTCTAATCGTTCAGCCAAACGCGCGCAGGCCAGTTCCTTCAAAAAAGCGGCTTTCTCATAGCCCGCTGCCGCACGGTCGCGGTTGTGCAGCCAGGCAGACCTGTCAAATATCCGTGGCGGTGTCTGAACCATAAATGTAGATGCAGTGCGAAGCGCACATCCTGTCCTGTGTTTATATTTAATTTTTCTCGTTGCTTTATAAGCAGAACATTAGCGGAAGGCAAACGGGAGACTAGCAAATAAACCGGGACAGGGTAATAAAACTCGCGAAGGCGCTTTTCGCCAGATAGACTGCAGGTCAGATGCTGCACGGGTCTTTATCAATGCGCTATGAATATTGTCTTGCG
>PADU01000042.1 GCA_002700485.1 SAR116 cluster bacterium
AGTCAGGATTTTCAAAATTGATTGATTCAACTTTTAACAAAGCAAAATAACGCTCGCCATCCTTGGGGGCTCTAATCTCACCCTCGACGGTGTCACCAGTCCGTAAACCAAACCGTCTCACCTGACTCGGTGAAATATAAATATCATCAGGACCTGGGAGATAGTTTGATTCTGGAGCGCGCAAGAACCCAAAACCGTCGGACAAAACCTCTAAGACACCTGTGCCACGAATGACAATATCATTCTCGGCTAGCTGTTTAAGAATCGCAAACATCATGTCCTGCGTTCGCAAGGTCGACGCGTTTTCTATTTCCAGCTCTTCGGCGTAAGCAAGCAACTCTGCAGCGCTTTTAGATTTTAGTTCTTGTAAATGCATCTCTTTGACCTTGGAACAAAGATATATAGGAGGGGGGGTTCGCGGGAAACAGCGCCCACTACACAGTTTTGGCAGGAACTTTTAACTATGTTTCAATAACGGCCCTATTCATGCCATAGATAACTTAATCCTGTCAAATATTGTGGACTTAAACAACCGTGCCGATACGATTAAAAGGGTTCGGCGACTGCCATAATCACAATAACTATCATCAAAACTGTGGGAACTTCATTCCACCATCGATATGCTTTTCCACTCAAAGCGATATTTTGCTCTAGCTGCCGACGCATCCGTGCAAAAACCATGTGCGCTGCGGTCATCATGACAACACAAAAAAACTTTATCCACATCCAAGGCATTAATAATAATTCAGGGTTCTGGTGAAACATCCACAACCCCAACGTCCAAGACAAAATCATGGCTGGGTTCATAATAGCTTTAAGGAGTCTGCGTTCCATTAGTTTAAATGTTTGTGCCCTTACAGACTCAGCTTCAACCATCGCGTGGTAAACAAACAAACGCGGCAGATACAACAAACCAGCCATCCATGACATAACAGCAATTATATGTAACGCTTTTATCCATAAATAATCCATTATTATTCGCCCGATTTAATCCTGATGAAATCAACAAGGTCCTGAACATGTTCCGGTGGTGTCTGTGGTACAACACCATGTCCTAAGTTAAATATGTGTGGTCTGTCAGCAAAACAATCGATTATTCTACTAATTTCATCTTTCATNTGCTGNCCGCCTGTCACAAGACATAANGGATCTAAATTNCCCTGGATAGCNATANTTGAAGGCAGTGCAANATTNGCCCAAAAAGGGTCGGTATGTTGATCAAGAGCAATGCAATTAGTCTCAACTTCGTTTGCGTAGTTAATTANCCCCTCACCAATACCTTTTGGAAAGCCAATAAACGGNCNNTCAATATTATNTTTTCGNAAAATCTCTAATATCTTCTGATGTGGCTTATAAATTATTTCANTGCGCCAGCTGGCNGGANCAGCACTTGCCCAACTGTCAAACAACATTAGAACNTTCNCACCGTGATTTGCTTGGACAATTAAAAATTCAGCTACNTTNTCTGTCANAATNTTGATGATCTCGATCGCTTCANNAGGTTTTTCCCACAGAANTGATTTTGTGTTTGCAAAATCACGTGAGCTGCCNCCTTCAAANANATAGGTCATTAANGTCCANGGTGCGCCTGAAAATCCGATGAGNGCCGNNTNAGTTGGTAAAGTTTNCCTTGCCANNNTTACAGCNTTTCCAACGGCTTNATATTTATTTGAAAGGTCNTTNTCAGCAAAAANTTCTATNTCCTTTANNGAATTTANAACGTCTANTNTAGGCCCTNTGCCTTTNATAAAACGAACATTNCTCTNCATTGCCCATGGTATTAGAAGTATATCTGAAAATATTATGGNTGCGTCAAATTNGTAGCGTTTTATTGGTTGNANTGTNACTTCACANGCTTTATTTGGATTTAGACAAAANGAAATAAAGTCAGGNTCCGTTTNTCTGANCGCTCNATANTCNGGAAGGTAGCGTCCTGCTTGGCGCATNATCCAGATAGGAGGNGGACTTAAGCGTTTTCCAGATAAGGTCTCAATAAACCGCATATTTCATACTTCTATATTTTAATTATATAAATTTGATGTACTAGTAGGTCATGTGAAAATTTGAATTACAGTATTAAAGAATTCTAACCACAACGTTATCCACAAAACACCTTTGACATAAGGAGAATTTATCAAAATAAATCAATCATGCCATTTGTTTGTTTTTTTATCCCCATATTGTCAATACTGGATAATTTATGTTTTCCAGTTGAAGTTATAAATTTAATAAAATGTTCATAGAAAGGATAATTCTACACAATTTTTCAAACTGTCCCCTGAAATGCATGTTTTCAACATAGAAGATATGTATGCTAGAGCTATGAGTAACAGATAGCGAACATCTACTAGATATATAGCAATTGTAATCATGGCTCATTCGTCCTTACATATTCATTTGGTTTCTGATTCCACAGGCGAAACTGTTCATCAGGTTGCGCGTGCTGCGCTAGCTCAATTTCCTGATGTGCAGATATTCGAGCATATTTGGACCTTGGTACGTACGCCTGCTCATGTTGAGACAATTGCATCAGCTCTAACTCGCAATCCCGGCATTCTACTGTATTCGGTTGTGGATCCTGAAATCAGGAGATTAATTGAACGGCTTTCCTCAGAAAGCAACATTCCCAGCCTGTCAATTCTTGACCCTTTGATGGATTTGCTTGGCTCCCTTCTTGGCTATCGGCAAAACACCCAGCCTGGCAGCCAACACAAATTGGACAAAGCCTATTTTGATAGAATGGCAGCGGTTGAGTTTGCCGTGAATCANGATGACGGGTTAAACATGGACAGGTTAAAAGATGCACAAATTTTGTTGATTGGTGTATCACGCACCTCGAAGACGCCGACAGCAATGTACTTGGCCAACCGTGGTTATCGCGTTGCCAATTATGCATTAGTACCAAACGTAGACTTTCCTTTGCATTTACTTGAAAACGCTCCTNANTTACTTGTTGTTGGNCTGACAACAGATGCAAAAAGACTATCCATGGTCAGACGGAACCGCTTNCAACATATGTCCGATAGNCAGAATGACACCTATGCAGATCTCGACAANATAAATGATGAGTTAAAATCNGCGCGCCGGTTGTTTTCNGGACAAAACTGGCCAGTTTTGGATGTATCACGCCGGTCTATTGAAGAAACAGCGGCNGCTGTTCTTCATTTGTATATGAATAAGCGTGAAGAGGANTTAAACACAGAAATTTCTGACGAGACAGTTCTATGATAAAATGGTCTTTATCTGGCCAGCCCTTAATCCTTGCTTCTGCAAGTCCGACACGTGCTAGGATGTTAGATGCAGCTAAGCTTCTGTTTGAGATCGTCCCTGCAGATATTGATGAGGAAGGCATTAAATATAGTGCTTTGCAAAATGGGTTTTCTTTTGAAGATCTTGTGATATTTTTGGCTGAACTTAAAGCTGAGGCTGTCAGTCAACAAAACATTGGTTATGTTTTAGGCTGCGACCAAATTTTGGTTTTTGCTAAACAACTGCTCAGCAAACCTAAAAATCTGGCTGAGGCAAGGGCACGTCTCTTGGCTTTGCAGGGCCGGAAACATGTGTTGATAACAGCCTGTGTTCTGTTTCATGATCAAAAGCGGATATGGCATCATCTTTCAACATCAACCCTCATGATGCGAACTCTGTCCGAAGCTGAGATTGACAATTATATTGCTGGTTTTCCGGAAGCTTGTGTGTCTACGCCTGGTGCTTATCAGGTTGAAATGGGAGGCGCACATCTTTTTACTGATATTACTGGATCAAATTATGATATATTGGGGCTTCCAATGCTTCCTTTATTGGCGTTCTTGCGTGAACGTGGCCTCACAGTCACAAAAACAGGCTGAAAGATGCTTATTGTTGGTCTAACAGGGTCTATAGCGACAGGAAAATCAGCAGCAGCGGCCATGATTCGTAGATTAAATTTTCAAGTTTATGATTCCGATAAAGCTGCGCATCAGCTTATGGGCCCAGGCGGTCGCGCGGTTGATGATATAATGTCTGTGTTTGGCTCTGAAGTAGTGAATACGGCTTCAGGTGTAAACCGCATCTGTTTAGGTAATATTGTGTTTGCCGATCCGGCTAAACTAGTTCTGCTAGAGCAGATCCTGCACCCGCTCATCCGTGAGCAAAAACAGCGATTTATTCAGCAAAACAGACTTCAGCGCAGAAAAGCGGTGTTTTTGGATGTTCCCTTGTTATTTGAAACAGGTGGTGACCGAGATTGTGATCGTGTAATCACTTTGTGGTGTCCAGCATTCCTACAATTTGCGCGTGCTTTGCGGCGGCGGGGTATGACAGAAGAAAAACTCTCATCCGTTGTGAACGCACAATGGTCACAATCAAAAAAATGTCATTTATCTGATCTTGCACTTCCATCGTCCTTAGGCGAGGCTGAGACATTCAGGCGTCTGAAGAGATGGTTAAGAACAGAAAAACTTATTTGAAAGAAAGGTCGGTCAAGCCCATGCGTCACTTGGTTCTCGATACTGAAACAACTGGATTATCTGCCGCGGAAGGTCATCGCATTATAGAAATTGGTGTTATAGAAATGGTAAATTTTTCTGTTACCGGTCGATCTCTCCATTTGTATATAAATCCAGAACGTGACATCGATGTCGGTGCACAAGACATACATGGGTTATCTTCTGAATTTCTAGCAGACAAGCCGGTATTTGCTGATATTCTGACTGAACTTACAGACTTTATTAAAGATGGTTTGCTGGTGATTCATAATGCGCCTTTTGACATAGGGTTTTTGAATGCCGAGTTTTCACGCTGTGGTCATACGCCTTTGTCTATGGAGCGTGTGATCGACACTCTACCACTAGCACGCCAAAAATATCCAGGTGCTCAAGCCAGTTTGGACGCGTTATGCAGACGATTTGATATTGATAATTCGCACCGAGATTTGCATGGCGCTCTGATTGATGCAGATCTTCTGGCCACTGTATTTGTGGAATTGAAAGGTGGTCGCCAACCAGGTTTGAAATTGAATGATGGCACAGAAAACGAACCATCAACTAATAATGTATCTGGTGAAGATAAAAATCTTTCTGGATTTGTTCTGCGTAAGCGTTCTGTGCGACCTGCGCGCATATTCGCGGTATCTGATATTGAAAGTGCTGCACATAAGGACTTGTTAGCGAAGATTAATAATCCGATTTGGTTGTGTTGAATGCCTCTGGAAACGATTATTTAGAAGATGGATTAGACTCTTTTTTATCTTCCTGCTCAGAATCTGAAACATTATTTCGATATAAAGCAACAAAATCTATTGGGTTGAGGTTAAGCGGCAAGAAGCCACCATCACGAGTTGTATCTGACATGATTGCGCGTGCAAATGGAAATAGTAAGCGTGGCCCTTCGATCATCATTAGTGGCTGAATATTGTCGTCGCTAATATTTGTTGCCGACATCAAACCAGCATAAGAAAGTTCAGCAACAAAGAGTATTTTCTCTTCAACTTTTGCAGTCGCCTTCAACATCAACTCAACTTCAAACAAGGTCTCATTAATGCCCTTTGCGTTTACATTTACTCCAATTTGCACATCCGGCTGACCGAGAGTTTTTATAAAACAATCTGGTGCGGCTGGGCTTTCAAAGGATAAATCTTTCACATATTGTGCGTGCACGCTGATTTGCTGTTGGGTGTCAGATGATGAATGTTTTTCTGCCATTTTTCAATTTACTCTCAAATGAGGGGCTATTTAAGGCTACGATAGTATGTTTTTTGTATCTAACAGTCCATGAGTTATCTCTCAAACTTTCCAAAAAATTTGTGGTTATTTTTGCGGATCGTCCTTTGATTCGTATTGCCCTTCTATAAGTTCGCCCTCCGGTGGTTTTTGATGAGCGTAAGATGAGGTTGTTTTTTGTTTTGCATCTCTATGGCTGTAGGAAGAAAAACCGTCTCTTGATCTAAATTGCGAGGAAAAGCCTGTGAGGAGACTTGATGAATAAACAGTTTCACCCAACCGGCTGAGAAGAGATTGGCCAATCAGCACCCGCAGAATCGGTGTAAAGCAAAGAAGACCAATAAAATCGGTTACATACCCTGGCAGTAGCATCAAAGCTGCACCCAACACAAGGGACGCAACACTGGCTAGTGTTGATGTATTCATCTCTCCTTCACTAATACTGCTTTGCCATTGTTTTAAAACCCATTTGCCCTGAAGTTTCATCAGTGCAACTCCAATAAAAGCGGTGATAAATATGCCTAGAAAAGTAACCAATCCACCAACAGCATTGCCGATTGCAATGAACGCTTCAAATTCAATCCACCCATAAATTCCAAAAAAAATGAGAAGAAGAAGAGGCATTTTTATCCCTTTGCTTGTAACTTGAACCAGTAAAGCTTATGTCTACTAGTTATAGGGTAGATATGGGTAGTGATTGTTAAGATACAATCTGTTACCTTTTTTGCCGTATTTAGAAAACAGATTAACCCTCTGGCTATTTGTGACGTGAACCATGCCTTTTATTGATATTCTTATTTTCGCAGCTATTGCGTTGTTTTTAATTTTCCGCTTAAGGTCCATTCTGGGCAGTCGTGACGGCTTTGAACAAAAGCGCCCCGAACAATCTGCTTTTGATGGGACTGCTCAAACAGATAATGACGATGTTCCTAAAAAAATTGTTCCTTTGCGAACTAAAAAGGCTGCCTCAAAAATAGCAAATGGACAAGGCCTTGAAGCTGTCCGACAGGCAGACCCTTTATTCAAAGATGATGAGTTCATGCAAGGTGCTGCCAGTGCGTTCAGCATGGTTTTGCAGGCATTCGCTGATGGGGATCTGAGCACTTTGCGGCGTCTGTTGGCTTTTGAACTCTATGAGGAGTTCGCACAGAGCATACATACCCGCAATAAAGAAGGTGATCAGCTTACGATCACTGTTCATGCAATTAATGATGTTCAGCTTACAGATGGGTCAGTGAAAGAATCCATTGCGTCTGTTACTGTCACGTTTGTCAGTGAACAAAGTCGTACAGTCAAAAACAATGCTGGAGATATAGTCGAGGATGAATCAGAAGAACGCGCCGTTATTACTGACATCTGGGTTTTTGAACGTGATACGCAANNGGACGACCCGAATTGGAAGCTNGTTGAAACACAAAATGANTTTGATAGCTGANTAGACCTAAAGGGCATCTGCCATAAGAACAGANTTAACCCAAAAANNGCATTTATGGGACACNACGGCAAAGACANTCCACNNGATCCTNCAGGGCGANATGATGACGATAGGATNCTTTGGGAAAAAGTGATCCAAAGTGTCANAAGAATGAACCNGCANCCAGCTTTTCAAANACCNAAGCAGAGAGGGGGCNCCAANACACGGANACAAAAAACAAGTTTGACNAATCNCNCCCAGTCTGTTCAGACTGGTCAAGCAAAAANTAAAACATCACCTGATAAANAAATGCCAGCAGACTTTCGGCTGGGTGAAACNTCTGGNATAGANAGAACATCAGCNCGTCGGATGCAACGTGGTCAGGCANCTATAGAAGATAGATTAGATTTACATGGTCTGTCGCAAGAACAAGCACAAAAAAAAGTCAAAGCCTTCATTGGCAGTGCGGTGCGGAAAAACTTTCGGCATGTGTTGATTATCACTGGAAAGGGCCGTGACGGACATGGCATTCTGCGTGAGAAGGTCCCGGAGTGGTTGAAAGATGCGCCGCTCTGCTATCATTTAAATGCCATCTCATATGCGCAGCCGAAAGATGGCGGAACNGGCGCATTGTACATTCGTCTGAAACGTCAGCGTGAAAAGATAAAATGACTCCTTTTGGCATTAAATCAAGACAATTACGCCGCCAGAAAGGCGTGACTTTACAAGAACAGGCAGAGGTGCTGGGCGTATCATCCGCCTATATTTCAGCACTTGAGCACGGCCAAAGGGGTAAGCCCTCACCGGTTTTTGTTGATCAGATATGTGTCTGGTTTGGATTGATATGGGATGATGCTGAGCAGCTAAAATATTTAGCGCAGATGTCGCACCCAAAGCCAACAATAGAGACAGGCGGCCTATCAGCTGAAGCAACATTTTTGGCTAATCTGCTGGCACAGAACATTGACCGACTATCTGACGTGCAGTGTTCAGATTTAAGTGAAGTCCTGAGCAGCCAATTAGGAACAGATAAATTATCTGCTTATATTTTATCTAGTGTGGACGAAGCGTCCTCTGATAAGGCGTGAGCTTCATCTGGCATTTTGAATGGAAAGCTGTTATCACGTCACTCAAATAGTGAACAGNTTCACAATAGAGTAAGGCGGTCCGCCATGTCACGCAATGCGCAAATTGAAAGAAAAACTAAAGAAACACAGATATCTGTCACTCTGAATATTGATGGCACCGGCCAGGCTGATATCAGNACAGGCATTGGGTTTCTTGACCACATGCTGGAACAACTCGCTCGACACAGCTTGATGGACATCACCCTNAAAGCAAAGGGTGATTTACATATNGATGACCACCACACTACCGAAGATACAGGATGGGCGATCGGCGCAGCCTTGGACAAGGCCCTTGACGAGCGTGCGGGAATTAACCGCTATGCGAACAGCTACGTGCCTATGGATGAATGTCTGAGCCGAGTGGTTTTGGATGTATCCGGCCGACCATTTTTGATTTGGCAGGTTGATTTACCTGCGGAAAAACTTGGTACTATGGAAACCGAATTATTTCGAGAATGGTTTCAGGCCTTTGCAATGAGTGCAGGGTTGACCTTGCATGTGANAAATGAATATGGCGAAAATACACACCATATTNTTGAAAGCTGTTTTAAGGCTCTGGCCCGTGCTTTGCGCCAAGCCACTGAAATTGACCCACGTGGCGACGGGCAAATACCGTCAACAAAAGGCGTGCTAGGCGGATCTTTATAAAATAGGCGTCAGATGAAAATTGGAATCATAGATTATGGGTCAGGTAATCTACATTCTGTCGAAAATGCTATTCGTCAGGCAGCCTCAGTTGCCTGCCCCAATGATGAAATTGAACGAATCACCTCAGCATACAATTTAAAAAGCTGCGACCGGATCATTTTACCAGGTGTTGGTCATTTTGCTGACTGTTATGCTGGCTTGTCTGCAATAGAGGACATGATCGACACTTTGAATGATCTCGTTAGGGTGCAGGCACGACCATTTCTTGGCATATGTGTCGGCATGCAGCTTCTCGCTGATTCGGGTAATGAGGGCGGCACAGCTGTTCCCGGTTTGGGCTGGATTCCGGGTGATGTGACCCATCTTGGCGAGAAGATGGACAAACAAGATTTGTCCACTTTGAAAATTCCACATATGGGTTGGAACCACTTGCAGCTTTATGAGCCTAATCATCCTGTTTTGGCTCGAATGCGAACCCAGATGCAGGTTTATTTTGTACATAGCTATATATTTCAATTGGCCCAACCATCGCATTGTCTGGCGACAGCTACATATGGTGTGGATGTGGCAGCTGTGATTGGGCATGAAAATATAATTGCTACGCAATTTCATCCTGAAAAAAGCCAGCAAGCCGGTCAGTGTTTTTTGCAGGAGTTTCTCAAATGGCAGCCTTGATAATGAAACAGATGACAAAGTGGTGGCACAAATGACTCAGCACCCAGAGGGCAGACAGCCTCTAGTGACGGTTGAAATGGTCACAGAACTTAATGCCTACGACATCTCTGAACTTTGTGACGCAACTGAAGAAGCGATTGATGCTGGTGGTGGCTTTGGCTGGCTGGCACCTCCTCCACGCACAGTTCTGGAAGATTATTGGCGCGGTGCGCTACTCATTCCTAATGTGACCTTGTTTCTAGGAAAGTTGGATCATGTAATTGCTGGTTCATGCCAGATCGTTAGCCCACCCCGCAATAATGAGGCGCAGGCACTTGCATGCCAACTGAGGACTTTTTTTTTGGCCCCTTGGGCACGAGGCCACGGCCTTGCGGGAAAACTGGTTGCTGAGGCAGAGGATTTTGCTCTGTCAGAAGGATTTAAAATTTTGAATCTCGATGTTCGGGCAACACAGGACAGGGCTATCCGGGCTTTCCGACTACGTGGATACCAGCAATTTGGTACAAATCCGTTTTATGCTTATGTTGGTGATGAATTTATTCCTGGCCTGTACTTCAGTAAACTTTTGCAGACGCGATAACGTCTGTTTTCTTAACAGAAAGCACATTTATCTTATGATCACACTTTATCCAGCCATTGATTTGAAAGAAGGTCAGGTTGTCCGCCTGTTTCAAGGCGACTTTGATAAGCTTACAGTTTATGCTCCAGACCCAGGCGGACAAGCAAAAAAATTTGCTGATTCGGGGTGTAAATGGGTCCATGTTGTAGACCTCGACGGTGCTGTGGCNGGTGAAAGCCGAAACAATGTCGCTGTGAAAGATATCCTAAAAACTGGTGTGANGGTGCAGTTGGGAGGTGGCATCCGAACAATGAAGAACATCGAGACATTGCTGTCTATAGGANTTAGTCGTGTCNTTCTGGGTACAGTGGCCTTGAAGGACCCTGAGCTAGTGAAAGAAGCGGCATCGTCTTTTCCAGGGCAAATTGCGGTTGGTGCAGATGCACGTGAGGGAATGGTTGCGGCTGAAGGCTGGCTTGAAACAAGTCAGGTTAAGACTGTTGANCTTGTTCGNCGNTTTGAAGATTGTGGCGTGGCAGCAGTTATTTTTACAGATATTACGCGCGATGGCGCATTGACTGGTGTGAATGCGCAAGCCACGTCAAATCTTGCGTCTGCTGTTTCTATCCCCATTATTGCGTCTGGAGGTGTGCGAGGGCTTGAAGATATTTCTGCCTGCGCAGCATTAGCGCATAAAGGTCTTGAAGGGGTGATCACAGGGAGGGCTCTCTACGATGGGCGTATTGAGCTGAAACAGGCCCTTGCCGCCGCTAAAGGAGAGCTATGTTAAGCGCGCGTGTTATACCTTGTCTTGATGTGCATGGCGGTCGTGTAGTCAAAGGTGTCAATTTTGTCAATTTAGTTGATGCAGGTGACCCCGTGGAACAGGCACGTATTTATGATGCCTCTGGTGCCGACGAGTTATGCTTTTTGGATATCACGGCAACCCATGAGGGTCGTGAGACAATTTATGAGGTGATTTCCCGGACAGCAGAACAATGTTTCATGCCGCTTACTGTTGGCGGAGGTGTGCGTAAAGTCAGTGATTTTCGCAAATTGCTTCTATGTGGCGCTGATAAAGTCTCTATTAATTCTGCGGCTGTTAAAGACCCCGGCCTGATTGCGCGTGCTGCAGACAAATTTGGTAGTCAATGCGTTGTTCTAGCAATTGATGCGCGATTAAATGAGACTGGTATGTTTGAAGTTACTACACATGGTGGGCGGCACCCTACTGGAATTGACGCGCTTATTTGGGCTGAACAAGCCGCCAACTTGGGTGCTGGTGAAATTTTGCTGACTTCAATGCGCGGTGATGGCACTCAGGATGGTTTCGATCTGCCACTCACACGAGCGGTTAGTGATGCGGTTAATATACCTGTAATCGCATCGGGTGGAGCCGGCCAGCCCAAGCACTTCGCACAAGTTGTACTGGAAGGACATGCCAGTGCTGTTTTGGCTGCATCTGTGTTCCATTTTGGACAATTTACAATAGATGAGGCAAAATTAGCAATGCAGGAAGCTGGCGTACCTGTGCGCCGCCTGAATTCTGATAAAGGCTGAGAGGTGAAAAGACAGATGGCAGATCAGATTAACAAAGTTGATCTCAGACATAGCCTTGACAGGCTTTATGACGTTATTGCAAGCCGCAAAAATGGGTCACCTGAAGACAGTTATACGGCCCAGCTGTTTGCAAAGGCACCTGAAAATCCGGCTCGTAAATTATGTGAAGAAGCAACAGAAGTCCTAATTGAAGCATTGAATCATAACAAGGTCAAATTAACCGCTGAATCAGCTGATTTGTTATATCATCTCCTAGTGGTATGGGCGGCAGCTGATATTGATCCACAGGATGTTTGGCAGGAGCTTGATCGTAGACAGGGCACCTCTGGCCTTGTTGAAAAACAAAGCCGTAAGCTTTAATAAACAAAAATTTTCCAGTCTTAAGGAGACAATTATGAGCCGACCTGCCTATGATGATCAAAATATATTTGCCCGCATTCTGCGCGGTGAAATCC
>PADU01000043.1 GCA_002700485.1 SAR116 cluster bacterium
GACGGGATCGAGCAAAATACCCTCATTACGGGCGAGCATATTTGTAGCCTCAACCATTGTCTGAGTTGGAATACCATATCCTTCGCCAACATAGCCATCATCTACGATTACCTTTTCGCGGGGTAGGGGTTTGTCTGTAAGCTGGGCAGCAGTTTTCACGGCTAAATTGTAAACATTTTCAATTTGGACCTGTTCTGGCTGACGCACGCTTATACCTAGGATCGGAATATCGCATTTCAGAGCATGAAAACCAGCAATCATGCCAGCATGGGTGCCNGCNCTGCCTGTTGATAGGACAACAAGCTTAGGATGAATTTNNATGGCTTTACATTGCTCTAACAANTCCTGCGCTGTTGANACATAGCCAAGTGCNCCAATTTCATTAGAACCGCCACCGGGAATAAAATATGCATTTCGCCCTTCTGACTTNAGTCGCTCAGTAACCGCTTTNGCTTCTGCNTTCATATCTAGNCCAGCAGGGCGGAATTCGATTTTTGTGTTAAACATGCGGTCNAATAGAACGTTTCCTGTCTGNTCATACTCTGCGCTTTNTTTAGGAACTCTGCGTTCAAGAAGGGCGTAACAGTCAATGCCAAGCTTACAGGCNGCNGCNGCTGTCTGGCGAACATGATTNGACTGCACCGCCCCTTGCGTNACAACAATGTCAGCCCCNATCTCCAAGGCATCTGCCATGAGAAATTCTAGCTTGCGTGTTTTATTTCCGCCAGTTGCAAGTCCGGTACAGTCATCCCGCTTTATCCATAAACGGGGCCCGTTTAGGGCTTTNGTTAATCGGGGCATTTCTTCCAATGCTGTTGGCTGGTGACATAAATGCACGCGTTTAAATCCCGCTAAAATGTCGCCCATATTGTTCCCCTTTTTATATTTGCAATTGNTTCTCATGGTAATTTTATCCGTGCATTGACTGGAATAAAACCCAATAATTGTGAAATACTTGAGTTTGACCCNCATTAATCTGTAGGAATATTTTCTGTTTCTAGACAATACAGGCTTGCAAATGGGTAAAAAATATATTTTGGCTATCGACCAGGGGACTACTTCAACCCGGGCGATCATCTTTGACCAGAAGCTCCAACCTCTGGCCACGGCACAAGAAGAGTTTGCCCAGCACTTTCCACAATCTGGCTGGGTGGAGCATGAACCCGAAGATTTATGGCTAACAACAGTAGCTATGTGCCAGCAGGCATGTGAGNGCGAAAATNTGGATCCCGTTGATATTGCTGCTATTGGCATCACTAACCAGCGTGAAACGACGATTGTTTGGAACCAGNATACTGGACGAGCGATATACAATGCCATTGTTTGGCAGGATCGCCGCACAGCTGATTATTGTCGATCCCTGAGAGAGGCTGGCCATGAACCAGAGATTACGCGCAAGACAGGGCTGCTACTTGATCCCTATTTTTCAGCAACAAAGCTTAATTGGATTCTCGAAAATGTAGATGGCGCGCGCGCTGCAGCAGATGCTGGCGATCTTNTGTTTGGAACAGTTGATAGTTATCTTATTTGGAGGCTCACAAACGGGGCCTCGCATGTAACCGACGCAACCAACGCTGCGCGAACCATGATGTACAACATCTCAGAGGGGTGTTGGGATGATGAGCTGTTGGCGTTGTTCGACATTCCCAAAAAAATGCTGCCACAAGTACGAGACAGCTCTGGCGATTTTGGTGTGACACGACNTGATTTGTTTAGCGGATTCAAAATTCCCATATTAGGAGTGGCTGGCGATCAGCAGGCCGCTACCGTCGGTCAGGCCTGTTTTGAGCCTGGCATGGTCAAATCCACCTATGGTACTGGTTGTTTTGCTCTGATGAATACAGGCAAAAAATTGGTTTTTTCTAATAACAAACTGCTTACCACCATTGCATATCAGATTAATGGTGAGCCAGTATATGCATTAGAGGGTTCAATTTTTGTTGCGGGTGCTGTGGTTCAGTGGCTTCGTGATGGGCTGAAAATGATCCAGCACGCCTCTGAGACAAAGGCATTAGCCGAAGCTGCCAGCGATACAGAACAGGTCTATTTTGTTCCCGCCTTTACTGGCCTTGGGGCGCCCTATTGGAATGCTGATTGCCGCGGCGCTATTTTTGGGCTTACCCGGAATACAGGTCCTGCAGAGATTGCAAAGGCAGCACTTGAAAGTGTGGCCTTTCAGACACGTGACTTGATTGAGGCGATGCGGGAGGATTGGGGAGGGTCTGGTAAGGCGGTCTTACGAATCGATGGAGGCATGGTTGCAAATGACTGGGCGATGCAGGCGCTGGCTGACCAACTTGGAGCTCCTGTTGACCGGCCAACCATTACCGAAACAACAGCGGCTGGTGCTGCCTATCTTGCGGGACTGGCTGCTAGTCTCTGTCCAAAGCCGGCAGATTTTGCTAAACAATGGGTGCTGGAAAAGCGCTTTGAGCCTAGCCACTCTAGTGAACACACAGATGCGCTTTATGCAGGATGGCAGCGTGCTGTGACCCGGTTGCTTCATGACCCAAAAAACTGACTGTATCCCAACAGCAGCTCAAGAGCGCAACAGATAAGTTTAAGTTAGATAGATAGGAACACGTGCAATGAGTAACGATCAATTTTTGAAACAAGTGTTTATAGAGGGGCGTACTCATCGTATTTTCAAAGATAGGCCTGTTGATGAAAGCTTGCTTCATCGGCTTTATGAATTAGCAAAAATAGCGCCGTCCTCCTCTAATCTTTGCCCTATGCGTATCTCGTTTGTTGTATCGAAGCAGCAAAAACAAAAGGTGATTGATGCAGCAGCAGAGGGCAATAAACCAAAAATTAAATCTGCACCTGTGGTAGCCATCATTGCTCACGATACAAAGTTTACTGACCATATTGAAAAATTAGCACCTCACATGAATGCTGAAACCTTTCGGCAGCAAAGNGAGGAAAAATTGAAACAAGTTGCAATAGAAAATAGCTGGCTACAGGCTGGTTTTNTGATTGCAGCAGCGCGCGCTCTTGGTCTTGATTGTGGCCCGATGGGTGGTTTTAATAAGGCAATGATAGACAATACTTTCTATAAAGACTCTTCATGGCGTTCTAATTTTTTGATGAACATAGGATATGGTGATGAAACTCAACTGCATCCACGTGGCCATCGCCTTTCTTTTGACGATGCATGTTCAATTCTTTAATGGCGATAAATGGAATTAGCTTTCTGGAACTTCCGCTTAGTTCCACTGTCTCCTGTAAATCGGCAGAATTGATTCACGATCTTTCCGTTAGCCTTTAGTACTGAAGTTCTAAATAATTTTGCCAACACTGTGATCTCTCTCCCTAAAATACATCCTGCCAGATAGATAGACACAGACAATAGCTTATGATTTCATAATCACATGTCACGTCCTGTATTTATTGAGGCGGCTTTAAATGGCCCATGGTCGCAAAGACGACAGCCCNTGATGCCTGTGACAACTGATGCNTTGATTGCCGNGGGTATTGATTGTGCCAGAGCTGGAGCGTCAGTCATACATATCCATGTCTATGATCCTGACACTGGTCAACAATTTGAGAATTTTGATGCCTACAGGGCAGTAATAGAGGGCATTCGTGAATATGAANATGTGATTGTCTACCCCACATTACCTCTTTCTGGCTTTGGNAAGACTGACCAGACCTTTACTGCTGAAGCCCGCTTTAAAACTGTTAAGAAACTTGCCAACGCAGGTCTTTTGGAATGGTCTGTGATTGATCCTGGCACGACTCAGATAACAGAATTGGATCCTACAAATAGCGAACAAGTTCAGTTTTTATATATTAACAGTGAAGCTGAANTCAGATATGGTCTTGAGCTTGCCAGCCGGTATGATTTTGTTCCCAGCTTTGCTATTTATGAGCCGGGGTTTTTGCGCTTGGGCGCGATGCTCTTCAGAAATACAAAAGGCTGCCCAAGACCGATTTACCGCTTTATGTTTTCTGATAAACTCAGCTTTGGCTTTCCGGCTGAGGAGATATATCTTTTAGCCTATATCGATTTGTTAAAGCAGACCAACCCAGAAGCGGTCTGGATAATTGCTGGTCTGCAGGTTAATCTGCGGAGGATTATTAGTACATGTCTTGAGGGAGGTGGGCACATCCGAACCGGTCTGGAAGATAGCTACTTTTATTCTGAGATAGGTAATCTCGACCTTGTGAGACAGACAGCAACACTTATCCTCAAGGAAAATTATGAGATTGGCACAGCAGCACAACTGCGCCAGCAACTAGCGTAACTTTAAATTTTTTACGTCCCAAAAATGGTGCATGGCCATTTCTTTGATTTAAATTAAATTAGTATAGGCAAATCANCTGGCGCACGGCTTGTAAGCAACTCCGCACCATCAGGGCGCACTACAATATTTTCCTCATGGACCATCATGAGCCCATCACCATAGCTAAGTGAAGGTTCTATGGTAATCACCATATTTTCTNTCAATTCTGTTGCATCAAAGGAAGCGAGTGAAGGTTGTTCCGTTAATTGCATGCCCAATCCATGTCCAAGTCGACCTATATCTCCACCAGATTGTTCCATTTCAGCTAAAACTGCTGACATGCACTCAAATAATTTCAGGCATGTGTTTCCAGATTTAGCGGCCTCTATTCCAGCTTGCGTAGCTCTCCACAAAACATCATAAGCTCGTTTTGAGTCTTCAGTAGCATGTTTGATCGACCAATTTCGGTCAAAATCACAAAAATAGCCATCCCAAGTGCAACCTGTATCAAGCATCATTATGTCTCCTTGCTGAAGGGGACGTTGTGTTGGGGGTGAAATTACATTTGAGTAGCCCCCTTGACCAGCGGCGCCCACTAAATATGGTGTGTCGTCAGCACCATGACCGATCGCGCTCAGTCGAAACTTTCGAAATACCTCTTCGAGTGGCATTCCTANATGCGCAAACTCTGGAACAGCTTCAAAAGCTGCAGAGCCAATAGCACATATATATTTTAGTTTATGAATTTCAGCTTCAGACTTAACCATTCTAAGCCCTTGAACAATGCCTGTTACATCAACTATTTTCAAACCTNGAAGAGAGGTATTTAGACGTTCCCAGTCAGAAAGCGGCATCTGTAATTTAGTCTCATGCCCTTTCATCAAGCCAATTTTTTCGTGTTCTTTAGCGAATGGTTTGAGCAGGTCAATCAAAAGACTTATGCCGTCATCCTCTGGATTGGGGGCACCCCATGTTCGAATATCCTCGATCCAATTTTGCCGCATTAATTCGGCACCTATTTCAGGAATTATTGCAATTGGTTTTCCAGTCGCTGGTACGAACAAAAACCAAGGTCGAGTGGGACTCTGCCAAAATAAAGTATGAAAACCAGTAAAATAACGCACGTCCTGTTCACTCATTAATAGCATACCGGCAATTTCATGTTCAGACATATGAGTTTGCGCATTAGCTGTGCGTTCACTGAATTCTTTGTTTGGGAACCCTCGGATTGGTTTCTCAAGGCTGATCGGCATGACTTTAAATCCCATTTTTGAGTATAGTTTTGTGCCAAAACGCGTAGCATTTCATTTGTGACATATGTGCGTACAAAAGCAAAAATTAAGTCATCAAATCACTTTAACTTTTGTACAATAAGTCAGAAAGTAATTCTTTGAAGAAACGGTGCTTGTTTAAGCAAAATATATACTTACCTATGTTGGATTTTTGATCGAAGTAAAGNGAGCGTCATTCTGATATGACGGATTTCTTGACGTAGAGCGTTCAGCGTGGCTGAAAATAAAGGACTATTGCGGTATTTTTTTGGATTGAAGCTTTACAAAGGTGTAGTTGAGTTTCTTTCCAATACAAATTGAGTTCGCATTGACGATGTGTTCTCTTGGGCGGTAACTCAAAGCCGGCCCCACACCCAAAGGGGGACACCCCTAGAAACTCAACTACCAAAGAATCTTAGCAGTAAATGGTGACTTGAGAAGTGCCAATTTGTTGAGAGCGTTTCACTTATTGAAATAAAGTATGTCAGTTGTGTTGAATAACATTGCAAATAAAAAGCAGTTTTTACTTCTTGGGCGGTCTTTTTTCAAAACTAGGCAGACCACTGGGTAAATAATGATAAGGCTGCAAGTCACAGGTAAATATTGCAGCTTTCGCCTCAAATGTGCTCGGATCGTCCAATGTTCCGACCTTCACTATCATTGAATTAGGACGAGATGGACTCTCCGTTCCAATTGCTGTTCCGCATTTACCACAAAAATGACGCGTAACTGGCGTTTCCAGATCTTTTCTGGAAAATGTAGTTACATTTCCTGAACTGTAACTGAATGAATTCTTGGGAAACACCATAACAATATTTGGATTACCACCCGTAATATACTGGCATTCCCTGCAATGGCATTGGAAAGCAGTTTCTGGATCAGAACTAATTTCATATCTAATATTTTGACAATAACACCCACCAGAAATTTTCATTACTCCACCTCCGTTATCTGTTAGATAAGTTTCTCAGATTGAATGAGTTTTGCAAGCTGCAAAAAATTTATCGAAAAAANAAATNGGTACAGAATANACATTGAAACCAAAAAATAAAATTAGTTAAATTTCCCTAAGGCTCTGATTTAATGAACTAGGGAAGTAAGCTGCAAGTCTGAGTTGGCGGCCCCTGGTTCTTTGGTAGCTTGGCTGAAACTCCGGACCGTGGTTTTATTCACAGAGTTGTATATAAAAGTAGGTAAAATACATTGCATACAGATATATTGAAATTGCCATCTTCTGGAACTTATTTGGGTCGTGTCTGGGATCCAGCATTCTCAGGGCCGAGCGTTGTTACAATTAGAAATCGCAGAGTAATAGATTTAACTTCTAAGGATGCGCCCCTTTCTTGTGATATTTGTGAAATGGAAGATCCTGTTGGTTTCATTAGATCAACTGTTGGGTTGGACTTAGGGGACATAGATGAGATTTCTGCTAACCCTGTTGAACTAGATAAATTGCATTTTTTGGCGCCTTGTGATTTGCAAGCTGTTAAAGCTTGTGGGGTTACCTTTGCGGGTTCAATGGTCGAAAGAGTTATTGAAGAAAAAGCTGCTGGAGATCCATTAAAAGCCGAGGCAATTCGCCAAAGAGTGGGTGCTAAAATTGGTGAAAGCCTAATGAATTTAGTGCCTGGATCAAAAAAGGCGGAAAACGTAAAATCTTCGTTAATTGATGAAGGACTTTGGAGCCAATATTTAGAGGTGGGGATAGGGCCCGATGCTGAAGTGTTTTCAAAATGTCAGGTCCTGGCCTCTGTTGGTAACAATGCGAATGTGGGCCTCCATCCTTCGTCAAAATGGAACAATCCAGAACCTGAAATTGTTTTAGCAGTAAGCTCAAAAGGAAAAATTGTTGGCTGCACTTTAGGAAACGACGTAAATTTGAGAGATGTTGAAGGGCGCTCAGCGCTACTTTTATCAAAAGCAAAAGACAATAACGCATCTTCTTCAATAGGACCCCTTATTAG
This sequence comes from SAR116 cluster bacterium, assembly GCA_002700485.1. Classification (GTDB taxonomy): domain Bacteria; phylum Pseudomonadota; class Alphaproteobacteria; order Puniceispirillales; family Puniceispirillaceae; genus JADHLI01. Next base: position 7,462 of record PADU01000043.1, read on the forward strand.
ACTTTTTGATGAAACCTTTGACTTAACGTGTGTAAGAAACGCCGAACTGAAGCTGAGAGTGGAGGGGGAAGATGGATTTATATTGAATGGGTCATCTTCTATGCAAGAAATTAGCAGAGATCCTACAGACCTAGTCAAGCAGACAATTGGAGATCATCATCAATACCCTGATGGTTTTATGCTTTATTTAGGCACCTTGTTTGCTCCAACTAAAGATCGAGATGAGGTGGGTGAAGGTTTTACGCATAAAATTAACGACAAGGTTACAATAAGCTGTGACGATATAGGCGTTTTAACAAACCAAGTGAAATATTCCACGGAATGCCAAAAATGGGAATTTGGCATCAGTCGATTAATGAGGAATTTATCTGAGAGGCAATTGCTCTAGCTACATCAAATCTACCGAGCACCTAAAACCAACAATCATTATCTTAATCTATAGCCTATCTTATTTTGAACAAACATTCACCAAAATACTGCCTGAAGTTTTCATTAAAAGGAGAGAATAGTAGTTCTCCTCCCTGAACTTTGGGCTGCCTTTGTGCAGCCCGTTTTTTATTTAAAAACATATTTTATATAAAAAACCTCGCAGATTACTCTGCGAGGCATAGTCTTTGCTTAAGGGAGAATGTGACACTGGGTCATCCTCACCAATCCGATTAATCCAACGGCTCAGTGTCACACTTTTTTAACAGAGAAAACTCTCATTATTTAGCCTTTCCCTTTTAACTTTTTGAAATTGGTTTTTTGCCGGTTGGATTGAGAGTAAAGCCTGGTACCTGTCTAAATTCAATTAGTTCAAGTAAGGAGACTGCAAAACAATTGCATATTGCACTGTCGTCGGTGCTATGCTGTATATGCATGCTGAAGAATTTTTTACAGTTGAGAATAAAATGGTTTGGTGGCGCCGCAAAAAATTGAAGATCGAAACCTTTTGGTTTCGGATGGTTAAGTTTTTCTACTCGTTTCAAGCCAATAATTATAGAAAAGAAAACTATTTTTTTAACGCCACAATGGTAAATGTAAAAGAGGCAAATAGAAAAAGCATCGATCCAAGTGATGCAATTGTTAAATGTTCTTTTAAAGACAAGGATTACTTACTTCANTCNACTCCGACGAGTTTAATTCAAAACTATGCCCACAAATATGGTGTTTGGGAGCCNGACCTCGCCAATTTTATATATTGTATTCTTCAAAACCAGAGTCAAAGTGGTTTATTTATAGATATCGGAGCTAATGTTGGCGCTACAACGATTCCACAAGCGTTAAATTTTCCTTGTCTAGATTTCTTGTGTATTGAGGCTCATCCAAAAGTTTTTCAGGCATTAAAAACGAACATTAAATTGAATTCGTTGGATAATATTTGTTGTATTAATGGCGCTGTATCGAATAGAGCCAATGGGACTGAATTAACATTTTATGCGCAGAGAGCCAATGCTAATAATTTAGGTTTATCATCATTACATCTAAATGATGATATCGAAGATTATGACGTTTTGTCGGTNAATAGCATTAAAGTTGATCATCTGAACGAAGCTAATAGTGCCAAGGTATTGATGATTAAAGTAGATACTCAGGGTANTGAGTTAGATGTACTCCAATCTTNTGTCAACATTATCAGGCAAAATCATCCAATTATTCTATTTGAATTTGAAGAACGTTACCACGACGACCCTCAAAAAATGAGAAAAGACATAACCAAATTTTTTGAGGAACTAAAATATAAACTTTTTACTGTCCCAAAATCAGAAAACGTTATGTTTCGACTGCGCCTTGATAATTACTATCGAGGAGATATTGTCGCTATTCCAAATAAAGACCATTGATTGGGTTCTTAAGTCTTTTGCGCCACGAAGGGGTATTGATGTGTCCGTAGCAGAAACGTAACGAATACGCATAAGTTAAATTGTGGATTGGCAATAAATTAATCGCTAGTTAAACTTTTTATAGTTGGTTTTTCTTAAATGAGGAAATGCGTCAGCTTTGAAAAGTCTATTCTTTAAATGTTTAATTCTTCTTTTGGAAGNTTCACTCGCTTTTGTGTATTTTTCACATGTTGCGGTTGCTGAAATCACGAACAAACAAATTTCAAAATATTATAATTCAATAGTAAGCGTAAACGCCAGGGTGCCATCTGACGCTAATACAGCCCGCAGTTTGGGCACGGAGCGTGAAGGAAATGGAGTAATTATTGATGATAATCGAATTCTAACAATTGGATATATTATCACTGAAGCAAGTGAGATAGAAATTGGTTTAGCAGATGGAACAAAACTTCCAGCTGTGATGGTTGGCTATGACTATTCCTCTGGTTTTGGAATTATTAAGCCAGTTTTCCATGTCGAATTGGAAGGTTTGAAACTGGGGGATTCTGACAAAATTCAATTAGATGAACCATTGTTAATAATGCCCTCTAAACAAAGGGGTATTGGCTCGGTCGCGAAAATGGTCTCTAGGAGGCCATTTTCGGGATGGTGGGAGTATTATTTGGATAAACCGATTTTTACATTTCCTGTAAACAACGATTGGGGTGGAACGCCATTACTGAATTCAAAGGGGGAGGTTTTAGGAATAGGGTCTCTTTTTGTGCAAGATGCGGCGAGCGAAGGATCTTTTTCCCCTGGTAATATGTTTGTGCCAATCAATTTACTGAAACCCATTCTAAAGGATCTAATTAAATTTGGGAGGAGGCAGAGCGATATAAAGCCTTATCTGGGCATTACATCTCGGCAATCCNCGGGTTCNGTNTATGTTAGCCGAGTCAGGGAAGACGGGCCTGCATTCAAAGCGGGGATACAGCCCGAAGATNTTATCAAGTCTGTTAATGGAATTTCGATCACAACGTTACAAAATTTTTATCAGGAAATTTGGAAATCTGGCAACGCAGGAGTTGCGGTAAAGCTTGGCATCGACCGTAATAACCAGCTCCTAGAATTAACTGTAAAAACTGTCGACAGGTTAGACCTTCTGATAAAACAAAAATCTTTTTAGTCAAATTTTATGGAGAGCGTTAAATGGCAAAAGGTTACATGATTAGTGCGCATAGACGCGCTGCTGACTCAGAAAAAGCTTCAGCCTATCGGGACTTAGCCGTACCCGCCCTGATATCGATGGGGGGAAAGTTTTTGTCTACTGGTGGCAGAGTTGTCGCAAAAGAAAATGGCTTGGAGGAACGTACAATTCTTATTGAATTCGAGAGTTTTGAGGCCGCAGTGAAAGCTTATGAAAGTGAGGCTTATCAAAAGGCTCTGAAACTATTAACTGGAGGAGCTGACAGAGATGTAAGACTATTTGAAGGCGTTGATTGAGTTTAAGAGTATTTATATTTTAATTGAAATTAAACGCTTATTGGAAGAGTTTCATCCAAAGCCCACTCACTCATTGAATTGTCATAAATTTTTAAATTTTTAAACCCGAGCTGGTAAAGTATAAAGGCGTCAAGTGTAGCGGCTATCCCACCTCCGCAGTAATTAACAATGATATTATCCTTTGTTATCCCCATACTTTCTATAAGCTCTTGTGCCTTTTCAAATGAGATAAACTTTTCAGTATCCTCATGGACAAATTTGTGAAAGGGAATGTTTAAGCTTCTTGGAATGTGACCCGGACGCCCATACCGTTTGCTTAAACCATCATGAATATCTTTTGTGAGAGCATTGATTAGGATGTGATTATTTGCGTTTATTGCTTCTAAAACATATTCTTTGTCTACAAAAATATCTTTTTTTAAATCCAAATTGAAATCAGCTGGCGGAAACACAGTTATTTCAGTCTCTGTTCGAAGGCCTAAGTTTAGCCACTCTTGGAATCCGCCATTAAGTATGCTTACCTTTTTGTAACCAACAACATATAGCATCCACCAAAATCTTGTAGCCCATTGAATTCCATTCCGGGAATAAAGTATGACATGGCAATTATTGCCGACACCTTCGTGTTGAAAAGAGACTGCCAGTTCTGTCAACTCTGGGAGTGTAAAACTGTATACGCTTCCTTTTTTTGAAAAACTATTTTGCAAGTCCAAGAAAGCTGAGTTAGGTATGTGGGCTTTTTTGTACTCTAACGACCCGCTAACTACATCATACGGCTTGGCAGGATGGTCGTCTGTATAGTTTAAAAAAGTCGAACAATCAAAAATGCGAACACTAGCATTATCTAGGTTTGAATTTAACCAAACACAATCCACTATTGATGATCGACTCCGATAAAAAGATCTATGTTTTGAATTCATGCAAAAAGACACTTTTCTGCGTTATTGGTTGGCCTACACTTTCTGACATGAAACATTAGAATACCTGAAAATCCAATGCTTGCACTTTCCTTATTAGTGGTTTTGGAACGGGTGGAAGGAAGTTTGACGCCCCACTAATGCACCAAAAGATACCTGATGTTCGACTATATCAATAGCGTAGCATTTCTGTGGCTTGGGTAAAGCACCTAATTCTGGACAACAGCCTAGGTTCGAGATCCATGATCCGGGAACACTGATTATATTTGGGAATCATAATTATCCTAAATTGGGTATAATTGACTTTCTTTGTGAAGGTGATGGACGCTTTTATTGGGGGTCTTGCCGTTTGTCTTCAGATGAGACAGACTTTAATGTGATGTTGAGATCAAAAAGTATAGAGAATTTTTTAAGTAGAAATATAATTTCTTTTCAGCATGGGGGTTGTGATGAATAAGCCAGTGGGCCCCGTTCACGATTTAATCATCCGGAATGGTCAAGTTGTTGATGGAACAGGTGCGGAAGGATTTGAAGGCGATATTGCTATCCGCGACGGTATTATTCAAGAAATTGGCCAAGTTCATGGTCACGGAAAAGAAGAGATTGATGCATCTGGTCACGTTGTAACTCCTGGTTTTGTAGATATCCATACCCATTATGATGGGCAAGCGGTCTGGGATAAACACTTAAAGCCGTCTGCTATCCACGGGGTAACCTCTGTTGTTATGGGTAATTGTGGAGTTGGGTTTGCTCCTTGCCGTCCAGATGACCGGAACAAGTTGGTCGAGTTGATGGAAGGTGTCGAAGATATTCCGGCTCCTGTGATGCACGAGGGCCTTGAATGGTCATGGGAAACATTTCCAGAATATCTTGATGCACTGGATCGTGGGCAACGTGATACAGATATTTGTGCGTTGCTCCCTCATGCTGCGGTTCGAGTGTATGTGATGGGGGATCGGGCGATACGACATGAGGCGGCGACTCCTGAAGATATGGACCAAATGAGAAAATTGGCAGCAGAAGCTTCTCATGCTGGCGCTTTTGGATTCTCTTCATCACGGACAATTAGTCATAAAAGTAAAAAGGGTGATTTCACTCCTACTTTACGTGCAAATGAGCTTGAATTAACAGCCATAGCAAAAGGCTTGGCCGATGCTGGTCATGGGTTTATTGAAATGGTCTCTGATTGGGATGAACCTAGTCCGGAGGAAGAGTTTAAAATGTTCCGCCGCGTTGTGGAGGCAAGTGGACGACCTATGGTATTTACCTGTAACCAGCGGCATGATGGGCGCGGCACATTTTGGAAAGACTTAATGACCTATGCCAGAGAAGCACGTGATGATGGTCATATCTTAAGACCTGTCGTCGCTCCACGTCCAATAGGGGTAATGCTAGGCCTTAACGGCTCCCAAAACCCGTTTTCTGGAACATCCACATATCGGTCTATTGAGCATTTGCCTCTTGACCAGAGAGTTGAGGCTATGTCTCAACTAAATATACGGGCTAAAATTTTGTCAGAAGACCCAGTCAAACAAAGTACNTTCCCACTCATACATCGAATNCTNTTTACACAAATGTTTCGACTTGGTTCTCCAGCTAATTATACACCTTCGCCTGAAGAATCGATTTCAGCTATGGCCCAAAACTTAGGCGTCACTCCACAAGAGATGGCCTATGATATTTTGTTAGAAGACCAGGGACGTGGATTTATATATGCGCCCTTAGTGAATTATGCAAATTACACAATGGATGCATGTGCAGAAATGCTTGATGACCCATATAGCATAATGGGTCTTGGCGACGGCGGCGCACATGTGGGGTTTATTCTGGATGCTGGTTACCCGACTTGGTTAATCAGTTATTGGAACCAAACACAGAAACGTTATTCTGTTGAAGAAACTGTGCGCAGGCTCACTTCTGACACCGCAAAAGCTGTTGGATTATTCGACCGTGGACGTATNGCGGTTGGGTTAAAGGCCGATTTCAACGTGATTGATTGGTCATCGGTGAGGGCAGGAGATCCTTACCTCATATCAGACCTTCCTGCNGGCGGCAGTCGCCTGATGCAGGAAGTTTTTGGTTACAAGGCGACAATCCTGTCTGGAGAGGTAACTTATCGTGATGGCGTTGCAACCGGAGCTACGCCCGGAAAACTTGTCCGCAGTCACGCCTAAAAGGCTCACANTTTAGATAACAGCCCAGGACTCAGGACCGCGGTTCTTTGATGGGTTGGCAGAGCATCTNGAAAGTGGTTTCATTGCCCTAAAGTTCTGAATTCTTATTTTTTGTCTATTTAGTCTATTTAGAAAGTGTTTAGGGTGTCAATTAACAANCTGTTTANCCCTGTAAATATAAGAGGCGTCGACTTTCCAAACAGAATAGTCGTGCCACCAATGTGTCAATATTCTGCACATGAAGGATATGTAGATGATTGGCATCTAGTGAATTTGGGCCGATTCGCCATGGGTGGTGCCGGATTAATTATAACTGAAGCGACCGCGGTTCAAAAAAAAGGCCGTATAACTCACGGGTGTCCGGGCATTTGGAAAGACGAGCAAATCATTGGGCATTCAAGAATAGCACAATTCATTTCTAGAAACGGAGCCATTCCTGGCATCCAACTTGGACATGCTGGGAGAAAGGCAAGCATGCAAAGGCCATGGTATGGGAATGGCCCTTTAAATGAAGATGATTTTGAGCGTGGAGATATGCCGTGGAATATTGTTGCTCCATCGGCTTGCTCGGTGGGTGAGGGGTGGCAAATTCCTGAAGAGATGTCTGNAGAACAAATTTGTGAATTGATCGATGATTTCATAGCCGCTGCGAGGCGAGCTATAAGCGCAGGCTATAAAGTAATAGAGTTACATGGNGCTCATGGTTATTTAATTCATAGCTTCTTATCGCCTGTGAGCAACAAACGAACTGACAAATATGGAGGTGACTTACNTGGACGCATGAAGTTGGCAATTGACATCTCAAGTGCTTTAAGACGCTCTATCTCAGATGAAANGCCGTTGTTTTTTAGAGTTTCNTCAACAGACAATCTNGAAAATGGTTGGTCTATCGAAGATTCAGTGGAACTNGCGAAGGAANTNAAAAAAGTTGGTGTGGATGTAATTGATTGTTCTTCTGGTGGTATTTCTGGATCTGCGACAGCAGCNANAGGCAAAAGAATGCCAGGGTANCAGGTCCCTTTTGCAGAAANAATTAAACAGAACGCTAATATAATGACGATGGCAGTTGGNCTAATCACCCANCCAGAACAAGCAAATCAGATTATCGAGAGTGGAAAAGCAGATCTTGTTGCANTCGCAAGAGAAGCTCTGTTTAACCCCATGTGGGCTGCACAAGCGGCGCAANANCTTAATCAAGATAAGCAGTTTACACTTTGGCCAAAACAATCTGGGTGGTGGTTAGAGAGACGCGAAAAATCTTCAGAATTCTACAGTCCAGAACTAAATAGTGATTGAGCAAGATGTGGACGTTGTCTGGAATATCAATTGCTGTGCACGATCTAGAACTTTCAGAGTATTTCTATGGAAAGGTTTTGGGACTTGGAGCCCCAAAAGAAAGAAATAATGCAAATTGTATATTTGCATCATCTCATTCCGTCCTTCGCCTGAGTAAGCCTTCAAATAGACTTATCAAAAACGCAAACTCTGTTTTTAGATCAGCTCTAAACAGTTACGTTATGTTGGAAATTCCGAACTTGGAAGAAGCAGAAGCCTTACTTGAAAATAATAGGGCAAACTTTCAAAAGGTATCTGGCTCTAAAGGTAATGCAGATAGCCTGTGCATATCTCTGCCCTGCCAAAATATTTTGATGGTTTACACTTCAATTAGTCAGGTGTTTGAAGAAGATTTTGAGCAGGTAACTTTTAAAAATTGGAAGCTACATCATGTCAATCTACAAGCAGCTGATGTTAGAAAGTCTGTAAAGTTTATTGCTACAAATCTCGGGTTGAAGGAAGGCAGTTGGAGAGCGCCATATGGAAAAGGTGATTTCAGCATAGATCCGAAGGATTTATCAGTGTTTTCACTCGGTGCCTTTAATGGTGGT
>PADU01000003.1 GCA_002700485.1 SAR116 cluster bacterium
TGAATTACTGGATGGGTTAACCCGGAACCAGCTATCGCAAGTTGCTGTGCAGGATGATAGCGTTCAAAAGTCTGCAGAGGCGCAGAATGCCAATTTTGACCAGGCAATCAAAGCACTTGATGGCCGTTTCAGTGATAAGGTTGATAAGCTGCAGCGGGGTGACGAACTCATGCCGGGTGTGATGAAGATGGTCAAAGTCTTCGTTGCAGTCAAACGTAAGCTGCAACCGGGAGACAAAATGGCTGGCCGTCACGGCAATAAAGGAGTTATTTCCCGGATTATGCCAGCAGAGGATATGCCCTATCTGGCAGATGGGACTCCTGTTGATATTGTTTTGAACCCGCTTGGGGTGCCGTCGCGTATGAATGTGGGGCAGATTCTTGAAACGCATCTGGGATGGGCTGCCCGCGGCCTTGGCGAACAGGTGGGCAAAGCAGCTGAAGCTGCGCAAGCTAGTGGTGAGATAAAAAAACTGCATGGCCTTCTTAAGGATATTTATCCTGAGGATCAGTATAAGGAAAAACTTGGCGCTATGGATGACCAGCAGGTTATTGAGCAAGCCAATCTGCTGTCACGCGGAGTGCCCATGGGCACTCCGGTATTTGACGGTGCGCGAGAAGCTGATGTGGTAAGCCTGCTTGGAAAGGCTGGTCTATCTGAAACTGGTCAGGAAACACTTATAGATGGTCGTACCGGTGAGGTTTTCGACCGTCCGGTCACAGTTGGTTATATTTATATGCTGAAACTTCATCATCTTGTTGATGAAAAAATTCATGCTCGATCTATTGGTCCTTACAGTCTGGTCACCCAACAACCGCTAGGTGGCAAGGCCCAATTCGGGGGACAGCGCTTTGGTGAAATGGAAGTCTGGGCGCTGGAAGCTTATGGGGCGGCTTACACGCTTCAGGAAATGTTGACAGTTAAGTCCGATGACGTGTCTGGTCGAACAAAGGTATATGAGGCCATCGTGCGCGGTGATGATGACTTCGAGGCTGGAATTCCGGAATCCTTCAATGTTCTGATAAAAGAGCTGCGCTCTTTGGGCTTGAATGTTGAACTGCATGATGCAGAAATCTGATCTCATTCGAAAGCTGATAAGCTTTGCGGNATGTATGATAATTAAAACGCTTTAGGAGTTGCGTAACATGAACGATCTGATGAATCCATTTGGTCAGCCAAAAGCTGCTCAGAGTTTCGATAAAATCCAGATTTCAATCGCCTCACCAGAACGAATCAGGTCNTGGTCTTTTGGTGAAATCAAGAAGCCNGAAACCATCAACTATAGGACCTTCAAACCTGAGAAAGATGGGCTATTTTGCGCTCGTATATTTGGTCCTGTGCGTGATTATGAATGTCTATGTGGCAAATATAAGCGAATGAAATATCGTGGCATTATCTGTGAGAAATGCGGTGTTGAAGTGACTCTTTCAAAAGTCCGACGCGAGCGCATGGGACACATTGAACTGGCCGCACCTGTTGCTCATATCTGGTTTCTGAAATCATTGCCAAGCCGTATTGGCCTACTTGTGGATATGGCCCTTAAGGATCTGGAGAAAGTTCTTTATTTTGAAAACTTTGTTGTCATAGAATCAGGCCTTACTTCTCTTGAGAAGGGCCAGCTCCTGTCAGAAGAGGAATATTACGACGCNCAGGACGAGTTTGGGGATGACGCTTTCGAAGCTTCTATTGGTGCTGAGGCGATTAAAATCATTTTGGGTGCTCTCGAACTGGATACTGAACGTGAAACGATACGAGAAGAGCTCCGAGAAACAGGGTCAGAGGCGAAGCGAAAAAAGCTGGTTAAGCGACTAAANCTGNTTGACGCNTTTCGTGAATCGGGTTGTCGTCCGGAATGGATGATTCTGGATGTTGTGCCNGTTATCCCTCCTGAATTGCGCCCGCTAGTGCCCTTAGACGGCGGTCGATTTGCCACTTCCGATCTGAATGATTTATACCGCCGTGTCATTAACCGAAATAATCGTCTAAAGCGTCTGATCGAATTGCGTGCGCCAGATATAATTGTACGTAATGAAAAGAGAATGTTGCAAGAAGCTGTTGACGCGCTGTTTGATAATGGTCGGCGTGGACGCATCATTTCTGGTGTGAATAAGCGGCCGCTGAAGTCTTTATCAGACATGTTGAAAGGTAAGCAGGGTCGTTTTCGACAGAACCTGCTGGGTAAGCGAGTTGATTATTCTGGACGCTCTGTGATTGTGGTTGGGCCTGAGCTAAAGCTGCATCAATGTGGTTTGCCCAAGAAAATGGCTTTGGAGTTGTTCAAGCCGTTCATATACTCAAAGCTCGAAATGTATGGGCTTGCTAGCACCATTAAGGCGGCAAAGCGAATGGTAGAAAAAGAGCGGCCGGAGGTTTGGGATATTCTTGAACAGGTTATCCGTGAGCATCCTGTTATGCTGAACCGGGCACCAACATTACACCGCTTGGGCATTCAGGCATTTGAACCTGTTCTTGTTGAAGGCAAGGCTATACAGCTTCATCCGCTTGTCTGTACAGCATTCAATGCTGATTTTGATGGGGACCAGATGGCGGTGCATGTTCCATTGTCTCTGGAAGCCCAGCTTGAAGCGCGTGTATTGATGATGTCAACAAATAACATCCTCAGTCCAGCGAACGGAAAGCCTATTATTGTGCCTTCTCAGGACATCATATTAGGGCTTTATTATCTGTCAATGGAGCGTGAGGGTGAGAAAGGTGAAGGCATGGCCTTTGCTGATATTCAGGAAATCTTACTAGCGCTTGATAATGGTTCTGTGAGTTTGCACGCCAAAGTCAAAGCTCGTGTTAGCACTTTTGATGAAGCTGGCCAGCCAGTAACACGCGTTATGGACACNACTCCCGGCCGTGCCCGTCTTGCTGACCTGTTGCCAAATAATCCGAATGTAACCTTCTCGCTGGTCAACAAGCTTATGACAAAGAAAGAAGTGTCAAATGTCATTGACTACATTTATCGCCATTGCGGGCAGAAGGACACCGTAATTTTCTGTGACCGTCTTATGGGTCTTGGATTTACGCAAGCCTGCCAGTCTGGAATTTCATTCGGTATTGCTGATCTTACTACGCCTGAATTGAAAGCAAAATTTGTATCTGATGCAGAAACACAGGTTGAAGAATTTGAACGTCAATATCTAGACGGCTTCATCACTCAAGGTGAAAAATATAACAAGGTGGTTGACGTATGGTCACGCTGTTCCGATCAGGTTGCTGATGAGATGATGAAAGGGATATCAACAGAAAAGAGGGGTGAGCCAATTAACTCGGTGTGGATGATGGCGCATTCAGGAGCTCGTGGTTCTGCTGCCCAAATCAAACAGCTTGCTGGTATGCGCGGGCTGATGGCCAAACCATCGGGTGAGATTATCGAAACGCCGATTAAGTCCTCCTTTAAAGAAGGCCTTAATGTGTTAGAGTATTTCAACTCAACTCATGGAGCACGCAAAGGCCTGGCAGATACAGCGCTTAAAACAGCAAACTCTGGCTACCTGACACGTCGTTTGGTTGATGTAGCACAGGACTGCATCGTGACGATCCATGATTGCGGCACTAAGCAGGGGATTACAATCAATCATGCCATGAACGGGTCGGAAATTGTTGACCCGCTGTCGGAGCGTATTCTTGGGCGTTTCCTGTCTGCCGACCTGTGTCATATGCAGACAGGTGAAGTCATTGTTGGGGCTGGAGAGATGGTCACCGAAGACCATCTAGAAAAAATCGAGGACTCCGGAAATGATCAGGCTTATGTGCGTTCTGTTTTGGTTTGTGAGTCAAGTGTGGGTGTATGTGGCACCTGTTATGGACGTGATTTGGCCAGAGGCACAACTGTCAATATAGGTGAAGCTGTTGGTGTTATCGCTGCACAGTCAATTGGTGAGCCTGGAACACAATTAACTATGCGGACTTTCCATGTTGGTGGGGCTGCTCAGCGTGGGGCAGAAGCTAACAATATTGAATCAACAGCTGCCGGTACAGTGAAACTGCAAGAGGTAAGTTTGGTTCGCGGTGCAGATGGTAAGCCTATTGTCATGAGCCGGTCGGCAGAGCTCACGATTGTCAATGAACAGGATGCCGAACGGGCGCGTTACCGTCTGCCTTATGGTGGTAAGCTGTTTTTCGAGGATGGAGATAAGGTCAATCCTGGTGATGTTCTGATTGAATGGGATCCATACACAATTCCGATTATCACAGAGTTGGAAGGAATCGCCAATTATGTTGATCTGACGGATGGTGTTTCTGTGCGGGAAGTCGCAGACGAAGCAACAGGAATTATCAGCAGAGAAGTTATTGAAAGTAAGCAGACAGGAAAATCAGCTAATCTACGACCGCGAATCACGATGCGGGATGCAAATGGTGAGGTTTTGAATTTATCAAATGGGAATGAAGCCAGATACTTCTTACCGGTCGGGGCGATACTGTCTGTTGAAAATGGTGCGGAGGTAAAAGCCGGTGATGTAGTAGCCCGTATTCCCCGTGAATCCTCTAAAACACGTGACATTACCGGTGGTTTGCCGCGGGTCGCTGAACTTTTTGAAGCACGCCGTCCCAAGGATTTTGCTGTTATTAGTGAAACTGATGGACGTGTTGAGTTTGGAACAGATTATAAAGCCAAGCGTCGCATACGGGTGGTGCCAGTTGATGATAGCATTGAACCGGTAGAATATCTGTTGCCAAAGGGGCGTTCGCTTGCTGTGAATGAAGGTGATACAGTCCGAAAAGGCGATTTGCTTCTTGATGGATCGCCGGTCCCACATGATATTTTGAATATCCTTGGGGTGGAGGCACTTGCCGACTATCTAGTTAAGGAAATCCAGGATGTATACCGTCTACAAGGCGTGAAAATCAACGATAAGCATATTGAGACGATTGTTCGCCAGATGCTGCAAAAAGTTGAAGTAGAGGATGGGGGAGAAACAACATTGCTGGTTGGTGAACAGGTTGAGCGGGAGGAATTCGNAAAAGCAAATGAANTTGCNGANGCTGAAGGCTTTGCGCCAGCCAAGGCGCGGCCGGTGCTACTTGGCATCACAAAAGCATCTTTGCAGACCCGCTCATTCGTATCTGCGGCCTCTTTTCAGGAAACAACACGGGTGCTGACTGAGGCATCAGTTTCTGGGCGTGAAGACAGGTTGGAGGGCTTGAAAGAAAATGTCATCGTTGGCCGGTTGATCCCAGCAGGCACTGGCTCAGTTATGAATCGTTTGCGAGCAATCGCATCTGACAGGGATAAAACTATTTCCCTGAAACGGGCTGAAGCTGAAGCACAGCAAGCAGAACTTACGGCTGAGGATAGCTTTGATGATGCAGAAGTCTCCGAATTGCCAGCTGAATAGATGNTGAANTATTGCTTTGGANAGGTTGGTANCANNTGCAGCATAATTNNGGAGAAAATTTAGGGNGTTAGGGACAAAATAAAACTTGACCCTAGTGCCTTTTCACCCTTATAGTCCGCCAAACCTTGTTGGCTCAGGTGGTAGGTGCTGGTCAGACATATGTCTTTTGAGGTCAGAAACCTAGACGCTGGGTAGAATATACAGGGGAAAAATCTTATCCCCAGTGGGGAACAAAAGACAGTCAAGTCGGCGATGCCGGACCGGCCGTTTTGTTTTTTTATTTTTGTACGGGTAGTAAAGGGCTTGTTATGCCAACAATTAACCAGTTGATCCGTCACGGTCGCTCGCGTCCGACATCACGAAATAAAGTGCCGGCAATGGAAGCGTGTCCGCAGAAGCGCGGTGTATGCACGCGTGTCTACACGACGACCCCAAAAAAGCCAAACTCAGCTCTGCGCAAGGTTGCGCGTGTCCGCCTGACAAATGGATTTGAAGTCACAAGTTATATCCCAGGCGAGGGGCACAACCTACAGGAGCACTCTGTTGTGCTTATTCGGGGCGGACGGGTGAAGGATTTGCCTGGTGTGCGTTATCATATCATTCGTGGCACGCTTGATACTCAAGGGGTTTCGGATCGCCGTCAACGCCGGTCTAAATACGGGGCCAAACGGCCTAAATAAGGAGCAGTTATGTCACGTCGTCGCAAAGCTGAAAAACGCCCTGTACTTCCAGATCCAAAATATAAGGACGCTGTTGTTTCGAAATTTATGTCTTGCCTGATGTTTGACGGCAAACGTTCAGTTGCCGAAAAGATCGTTTATGGTGCTTTTGACCAGATGGGTTCAAAATCTGGTATTGAGCCAACAAAAATCTTCCATGATGCACTTGAAAACGTGCGCCCTCATCTGGAGGTGCGTTCTCGTCGAGTGGGCGGCGCAACTTATCAGGTACCTGTCGAGGTTCGTGCCGACCGGGCTCAGGCTCTTGCCATTCGCTGGTTGATTGATAGTTCTCGAAGGCGAGGTGAGACCACCATGGTGGGTCGTTTGTCTGGCGAGTTGATGGACGCTGCAAATAACCGTGGCAACGCTGTAAAAAAACGTGAAGACACTCACAAAATGGCTGAAGCCAACCGTGCGTTTTCACATTATCGTTGGTAGTTTAAGTATTTGTAGACGGAGTTGAAGCCCATGTCTCGACAGTATTCTCTGGAACGTTATCGTAATTTTGGTATTATGGCGCACATCGATGCCGGTAAGACCACTACAACAGAACGCGTTCTCTATTATACGGGCAGGTCGCACAAGATTGGTGAAGTGCATGATGGCGCGGCCACGATGGATTGGATGGAGCAAGAGCAGGAACGCGGAATTACAATTACATCCGCGGCAACGACCTGTTTTTGGTTTAGGACTGAAGATGGCGAGACCCCATCCGGTGAGTATAGCACAGACCCTGAAGATGCAAAATTCCGTTTCAATATTATTGACACACCAGGGCACGTTGATTTCACGATTGAAGTTGAACGATCATTGGCNGTGTTGGACGGTGCGGTTTGTGTNTTGGATGCAAATGCTGGTGTTGAGCCGCAGACTGAAACAGTTTGGCGTCAGGCGGATCGTTATGAAGTCCCCCGAGTAGTATTCGTCAACAAGATGGATAAAATCGGTGCAGATTTCTTCAACTGCGTTGCTATGATAAAAGATCGGACTGGAGCTACGGCTCTCCCAATTCATATGCCAATCGGAGCTGAAAATGAGTTTGCGGGTCTTGTAAACCTAGTAACTATGCAAGAATGGGTGTGGAATTCTGAAGACTTGGGCGCGAGCTGGGATCTGCGGGAAATCCGTCCTGAGCTGAAAGATAAAGCAGAAGAAATGCGTGCTGAGCTTATTGAGCTGATTGTTGAGCAGGATGATGACGTTATGGAAGCGTTTCTTGAAGGGGACGAGCCTGACTTCGATACAATTCANCGTCTAATCCGTAAAGGCACTTTGAACATGTCATTTGTGCCTGTCATTTGCGGCTCTGCGTTCAAAAATAAGGGTGTTCAACCTATGTTGAACGCCGTAATTGATTACTTGCCTGGCCCTTTAGATGTACCATCTTATAAAGGCTTTAAGCCAGGCGATGAAACAGAAACACGCGATATAGAACGCAGTGCTGATGACCAGCAGCCATTTACAGGTTTAGCGTTCAAAATTATGAATGACCCTTTTGTTGGTTCNCTGACTTTTGTGNGGATTTATTCTGGTTCTNTGAAGAAAGGCGATAGCCTTATGAATTCGACAAAAGGGGANCGTGAGCGTGTTGGTCGAATGATGATGATGCATTCGAATAACCGTGAAGAAATTGATGAGGCTTTTGCTGGTGATATCGTCGCGCTGGCAGGGATGAAGAAGACCACAACAGGCGATACGTTGTGTGATCCGTTGCAGCAAGTGGTGATGGAAACAATGACCTTCCCTGATCCTGTGATTGAAATTGCAGTTGAGCCAAAATCAAAGAATGATCAGGAAAAGATGAGCACTGGTTTGCAACGTCTGGCTGCTGAAGATCCGTCCTTTCAGGTGGCGTCTGACGCTGAGTCAGGTCAGACTATTATGAGGGGGATGGGCGAGCTCCATTTGGACATCCTTGTTGACCGATTGAAGCGTGAATTCAAGGTCGAGGCAAATATTGGTGCGCCTCAGGTAGCCTACCGTGAGACAATTACTAAGCAGGTTGAAGTTGATTACACACATAAAAAACAGTCGGGCGGTTCTGGCCAGTTTGCCCGTGTTAAGTTGGTGTTTTCACCCTTGTCCGAAGGCGGCTATGGTTTTACCAACTCAATTGTTGGTGGTTCTGTTCCAAAGGAATTCATTCCTGGAGTTGAAAAAGGCATTATGCAGGCAAAAGAAACAGGTGTTATTGCGGGCTTTCCGGTAATTGACTTCGAAGTTGAGTTGATTGATGGTGCTAGTCATGATGTTGATTCATCAGTTCTTGCCTTTGAAATTGCTGCGCGCGCCGCGTTCCGAGAGGCCGTCGAAAAAGCAACACCTCGTCTTCTTGAGCCCATTATGAAGGTTGAGGTGATTACACCAGAAGAGTATGTCGGTGACATTATNGGTGATCTGAATTCACGCAGGGGTAATGTTGGAGGTATGGATCAACGCGGAAATGCGCGTTCAATTGATGCGATGGTACCGTTGGCAAATATGTTTGGTTATATTAATACCCTGCGTTCTATGAGCCAGGGTCGTGCTCAATATTCAATGCAATTTGACCATTATGAACAAGTGCCTCAGGCCGTGGCTGATGAAGTCAGAGCAAAAATGGCTTAATCNTAAAAATCNATTTGATAGCAGGAGAGACGGATATGTCTAAGGAGAAGTTTGATCGTTCGAAGCCCCATTGTAACATTGGGACTATTGGCCACGTTGATCACGGTAAGACGACACTGACAGCGGCGATTACGAAGGTTATGGCTGAGGCTGGNGGNGCCGAGNTCAAGGCGTATGATGAGATTGACGGTGCGCCAGAGGAGCGTGCTCGTGGGATCACGATTTCGACAGCNCATGTTGAGTATGAGACAGAGAATCGCCANTATGCGCATGTAGATTGTCCTGGCCATGCTGACTATGTAAAGAACATGATTACAGGAGCAGCACAGATGGATGGTGCNATTCTTGTTGTTTCAGCAGCAGATGGACCAATGCCACAGACCCGCGAGCATATTCTTCTTGCGCGTCAGGTTGGTGTGCCAGCTCTGGCTGTGTTTATGAACAAGGTTGATCAGGTTGATGATGAAGAGCTGTTAGAACTTGTTGAGATGGAAATCCGCGAGTTGCTGTCATCTTATGATTTCCCTGGCGATGACATTCCGATTGTAAAGGGCTCAGCTCTAGCTGCTCTTGAAGGTGGTGATGCCGCAATTGGCAGTGATGCAATTAAAGAGTTGATGGCACAAGTTGACAGCTATATTCCGCAGCCTGACCGTCCAAAGGATCAGCCTTTCTTGATGCCGATTGAAGATGTTTTTTCAATTTCAGGTCGGGGCACTGTTGTAACAGGTCGGATTGAGGCTGGTGTTGTGAATGTTGGTGAGGAGATTGAGATTGTTGGTCTGAAGGAGACCACCAAGACGACCTGTACCGGCGTTGAGATGTTCCGCAAGTTGCTTGACCAGGGTGAAGCTGGCGATAATGTGGGTGTTTTGTTGCGGGGTACGAAGCGTGAGGAAGTTGAGCGGGGTCAGGTTCTGGCTAAGCCTGGTTCGATTACACCGCATACGAAGTTCAAATGTGAAGCTTATGTGCTGACCAAGGAAGAAGGTGGCCGTCATACGCCATTTTTCTCGAACTATCGTCCACAGTTCTATTTCCGGACTACAGATGTGACTGGTTCAGTTGAACTGCCTGATGGCACAGAGATGGTGATGCCAGGTGATAACATTGCGATGACCGTGACCTTGATTGCGCCAATTGCGATGGATGAAGGCTTGCGCTTTGCTATTCGTGAAGGTGGCCGCACCGTCGGAGCTGGCGTAGTCGCATCTATCGTCGACTAAAGACAAAAATTAACAAAGGGAGGCCATGTGCCTCTTTTTTTGCTGATTGAAAAAGGAATAGAAAGTCATGGAAAACCAGAATATTCGTATTCGGTTAAAGGCATTTGATCATCGCATTCTTGATCAGTCTACAAACGAGATTGTGAATACTGCAAAACGTACAGGCGCGAATGTCCGTGGACCAATTCCTCTACCTACAAATATGAAACGTTTTACCGTTCTGCGCTCGCCCCACATTGATAAAAAGAGCCGAGAGCAATTCGAGATGCGGACGCATAAACGTCTGTTAGACATTATTGATCCTACGCCACAAACCGTTGATGCGCTCATGAAGCTCGATCTGGCTGCTGGTGTTGATGTTGAAATAAAACTTTAGAAAAAGTGAAGGAACAGCGTTGTGCGTAGCGGTGTGATTGCAAGAAAAATTGGTATGACTCGGGTGTTTGATGATACTGGTAAACACGTTCCAGTAACTGTCCTGCAACTAGACAATGTTCAGGTCGTCGCCCAAAAAACATCTGATCGTGACGGCTACACAGCACTTCAATTGGGTGCGGGTACGGCCAAGGTAAAGCGTGTATCAAAGGCAATGCTGGGTCACTATAGCAAGTCTTCTGTTCTGCCCAAACGAAAGCTGGCAGAATTCCGTGTAAGTGATGATGCAATGATAGATATTGGTGCAACATTTTCACCCTCACATTTTGTATCTGGCCAAAAAGTTGATGCGGTTGGCATATCTCAGGGTAAGGGTTTTGCTGGCGCGATGAAGCGTCATAATTTTGGTGGTCTGCGTGCGTCACACGGTGTCTCCATTTCTCATCGCTCGCATGGGTCAACTGGTCAATGTCAAGACCCTGGTAAAGTGTTTAAAGGCAAAAAGATGGCTGGCCATATGGGCGCTGTACGTGTGACAACACAAAATCTTGAAGTTGTTTCAATTGACGAGGAAAATGATCTGATCCTTGTTCATGGTGCGGTGCCAGGTTCTAAAAATGGATGGGTGCTGTTATCAGATGCCATCAAAAAGCCACGCCCTGANGATGCACCTTTTCCCGCAGGNCTTGCGAAAGANNCGGNNGTNNCTGAAGCNGCGGGTTCCGTCNANGAANCNNNTGAAAAANAGCCNGNAATTGAAGCGCAGGCAGATGATACGGCGGTTGCTGAATCACCGAGCAAAGAACTTGAAGAAGGCAAGAAAAAGGGGTCATCAGATGAAGGTTGATGTAAAGACCATCGACAATCGTAAAAAAGGCGATATTGAACTAGCTGATTCTGTTTTCGGTATTGAGCCACGCGACGATGTAGTTGCGCGTGTTGTGAAATGGCAACTAGCCAAGCGTCGTGCGGGCACACACAAAGTTAAAGGCCGCAGCGAAATTGCGAAGACAGGGGCGAAAATGTTCCGTCAGAAGGGAACAGGGCGTGCACGTGCAGGTAACGGCTCTGTATCCCAGTTCCGTGGCGGCGGTGTGGTGCACGGCCCTGTTGTCCGTGGCTATGNACATAGNTTGCCTAAGAAAATTCGGAATTTAGGTATGCGCTCAATTNTNTCTGCTAAGATGGCTGCTGGCCAGTTAATTGTGATCGATAACATGNAAGCTGANGCNAAGACGTCTGTTCTAAANGGCAAANTGNAAAAACTNGGTGNCACAAATGCTTTGATTNTGGGCGNTGAAAAGNTAGATGAAGGTTTTANCCGAGCGGCTTCAAACNTACCCTTTGTTGATGTGTTGCCNCAACANGGTGCAAACGTATATGACATGGTTCGCCGAGATGTTNTGGTNNTGTCACGTGATGCGGCTACTTACCTTGAGGAGCGTCTAAAATGAGCATTCGACCCCGCAAGCGTCTTGAGACAAAGTTGAGCCAGATACAGGCTTACGACACCATAATCCGTCCATTGGTNACNGAGAAGTCAACTATGGGAGGAGAANATGGNCANGTGTCATTTGTTGTGGCGANGANNGCAACTAAACCTGAAATTAAAGCAGCTGTGGAAATGCTGTTTAATGTCAGGGTAACAGCTGTCAACACATCTGTACTGAAAGGAAAGACCAAGATGTTCAGAGGTCGTAAGGGTCGTCGGAATGATATAAAGAAGGCAATTGTCACCTTGGCCGACGGTCAGGCGATTGACATGATGGGAGCTTAATTAAAATGCCATTAAAGACGTTTAATCCCACAACGCCCAGCCAACGTAATTTGGTACTAGTTGATAAATCGGCTCTGCATAAAGGTGAGCCGGTCAAGAAGCTAACTGAGGGTTTATCCAAGTCGGGTGGCCGAAACAATTCTGGTCATATCACTGCGTGGCAGCGCGGCGGTGGCCATAAAAGGCGTTATCGTATGGTCGATTTCAAACGCACAAAACAGGGAGTGATGGCGACTGTTGAACGAATTGAATATGACCCTAACCGAACAGCCTTTATTTCGCTGATCACTTATGAAGATGGCGAGCAGTCATATATCATCGCACCACAGCGCTTAGCTGTTGGCGATAAGGTTGAAGCTGGCCCATCAGCAGATATAAAACCAGGCAATGCCCTGCCGCTAAACAATATACCTGTCGGCACCTTGATACACAATGTTGAGCTTAAGCCTGGAAAAGGTGGTCAGCTCGCCCGTTCAGCCGGAACATATGTTCAGCTAGTTGGTCGTGACCGTGATCACGCAATTTTGCGCCTAGCCTCTGGGGAGGTTCGTTTGGTGAGGTCTGAATGCATGGCGTCCATTGGCGCTGTATCAAACTCTGACCAGCAGAACATCAAAATTGGTAAAGCCGGCCGGAACCGCTGGCTTGGAAAGCGCCCGCATGTGCGCGGCGTCGTCATGAATCCGATTGACCATCCACATGGTGGAGGTGAAGGGCGGACTTCAGGTGGCCGGCATCCCGTAACCCCTTGGGGAAAGCCAACCAAAGGTAAACGCACGCGCAACAATAAAAAGACTGATCGTCTGATTGTGCGCCGTCGCAAACCTTAAAAGGAGTATATGTAGATTATGGCTCGTTCAGTTTGGAAAGGTCCTTTTGTGGATGGCTATTTGTTGAAAAAAGCAGAAATAGCCGCTGCATCTGGTCGAAATGATGTGATTAAGATTTGGTCACGCCGGTCGACAATCCTGCCACAGTTTGTTGGGTTGACATTCGGCGTTTACAACGGCCGTAAACACATTCCTGTATCGGTATCTGAAGAGATGGTTGGGCACAAGTTTGGCGAATTTTCGCCAACGCGTACATATTATGGCCATGCCGCCGATAAGAAATCAAAGCGATAGGTAGATTTAGATGGGTAAACAATCTTCTCCACGCAGGGTTGCGGATAACGAAGCAAGGGCTGTGTTGCGGAATCTCCGTGTAAGTCCTCAGAAACTTAACCTTGTTGCGGCAATGATTCGCGGCTTGGATGCCAATAAGGCGTTGTCAGCATTGTCATTCTCTCGTCGCCGAATTGCTGGTGATGTAAAAAAGGTTTTGCAGTCGGCCATTGCCAACGCAGAAAATAATCATTCACTTGATGTTGATCGTCTCAAGGTAAAAGAGGCCCATGTTGGTAAGGGGCTTGTGATGAAGCGGTTTAAGGCACGGGCACGTGGACGAGGCGCACGCATACTGAAACCATTTTCACATCTTACCATTGTTGTTGCTGAAAAAGAGGAGCAGGCATAGATGGGTCAGAAAGTTAAACCAATCGGCCTGCGGGTCGGTATCAACAGAACATGGGATTCGCGCTGGTATGCAGATCGCAATTATGGAGAGCTTCTGCATAAGGATATTGAGTTGCGAAATCATCTTATGGAGCGTTTGAAGCAAGCAAGCATTAGTCGCGTTGTAATTGAGCGTCCAGCTGGTCGAGCACGCGTAACAATTTACGCGGGTCGTCCTGGCTTGATAATCGGTAAAAAGGGCCAGGATATTGAAAAGCTGCGCGTTGATCTAACAAAGCGCGTAGGGACTGAAGTCAGCTTGAATATCGTTGAAGTTCGAAAGCCAGAAATTGATGCTAAGTTGATCGGTGAAAATATAGCGCAACAACTAGAACGCCGTGTTGGTTTTCGTCGAGCAATGAAGCGGGCTGTTCAGTCAGCTATGCGTCTTGGCGCGCAGGGCGTTCGAATTAATTGTGCGGGTCGTTTAGGCGGTGCAGAGATCGCTCGAACAGAATGGTACCGTGAAGGGCGTGTGCCGCTGCATACACTGAGAGCGGACGTTGATTACGGTGAAGCAACCGCACAAACAACCTATGGTGCAATCGGCATCAAGGTCTGGGTCTTTAAAGGTGAAGTGATAGGTCACGATCCGATGGCTCAAGATAAGCGCCTTACAGAGCAACAGTCTGGCCAACCTGTTAGACAGAATGGCTAAGTGAGTAGAGGATAAGTTACGATGTTATCGCCAAAACGTACCAAATTCCGGAAAGCCCATAAGGGCCGTATTCACGGCATGTCAAAAGGTGGCACAACCTTAAATTTTGGAGCTTATGGGTTGAAAGCAACTTCACCCGAGCGGATTACAGCGCGGCAAATTGAGGCGGCTCGTCGAGCTATAACCCGACACTTGCGTCGTGCTGGTCGTCTGTGGATCCGCGTATTTCCCGATGTGCCTGTATCATCAAAGCCTGCAGAGGTAAGAATGGGTAAGGGAAAGGGCTCGCCGGAATTTTGGGTGGCAAGGGTTGCTCCTGGCCGGATCATGTTTGAGTTGGACGGTGTGTCATGGGATTTAGCGCAAGAAGCTTTCAAACTAGCTGCTGCTAAATTACCCATCGAGACAAAGATTGTCCGTCGTCTAGGCGATATCGAGTAGATTGAATCAAGGAGTATTTCGAGCAATGTCGATTGTGAAAGCAGAAACATTCCGTAGCCAGTCAGCCGACGAGCTGAAGGCAAAGCTGGTTGAGTTAAAAAAAGAACAATTCAATCTGCGTTTTAAGGTTGCATCTGGTGAGATGGATAACCCTTCTAGAATGCGCATTGTGCGGCGCGAGATTGCGCGCATTAAGACAGTACTTGGCGAAATGTTAGCAGCAAAAAGTGAAGTGTAAGAGGTAGTAGTTATGCCAAAGCGTATAATGCAGGGCACTGTAGTTAGTGATAAGGCGGATAAAACCGTTATAGTGCGTGTTGAGCGCCGGATCATGCATCCCGTCTATAAAAAATTTATTAATACGTCTAAGAAGTTTGCAGCACATGATGCTGAAAATAAGTCGAAAACAGGTGATACAGTCAATATTCGCGAATGCGCACCTATTTCCAAAAACAAATCATTTGAAGTCGTCTATGACGACGCCGCGAAATAGCTGGCGTAGAGGAGGACTGTTATGATTCAAATGCAGACAAACCTTGAAGTGGCTGACAATTCTGGTGCGCGGCGCGTCCAATGTATTAAGGTTCTTGGCGGTTCGGGGCGTAAAATCGCTGGCGTGGGAGACATTGTTATAGTTTCGGTTAAAGAAGCTATTCCGCGTGGTAAAGTGAAAAAGGGTGATGTTTATCGAGCCGTCATCGTGCGTACAGCCAAGGAAATTAGGCGCAATGATGGTACAGCCATTCGCTTTGACAAAAATGCGGCTGTTCTGTTGAACAAACAAAACGAGCCCATAGGTACACGGATTTTTGGTCCTGTTACACGCGAATTGCGTTCGCGTAATTTCATGAAGATTGTGTCTCTTGCTCCGGAGGTTTTGTGAGATGGCAAAGCTTAAGATTAAAAAGGGCGATCAAGTGATTGTGCGGACTGGCAAAGATAAGGGGCGCAAAGGTGCAGTGATTGATGTCCGGCCCGTGGAAGGTCGTGTCAAGGTTCAGGGTATAAATATGGTAACACGGCATCGTCGGCCGACACAGGCCAATGCTGGTGGCATTGAGCAGATGGAAGCTCCTATTCATATTTCGAATGTTGCGCTGATTGATCCTGAAACAAATCAGGCCACTAGAGTCGGTTTTGACCTCTCTGATGGAAAAAAAGCTCGAATTGCNCGCAAGTCGGGCAAGGTGATTGGTTAATTAAAGGAAGCTGAGATGAAAACGCGTCTTGAAGAACATTATTTGACGGCTGTTCGCCCGGCTCTTATTGAAAAGTTTGGATATGGTAACATGTTCGAAGTCCCGCGCCTTGAAAAGGTTGTGATCAATATGGGTGTTGGCAACGCAGTGCGCGATTCTAAAAAAATTGAACATGCAGTGAATGATATGACAGCCATCTCTGGCCAGAAGCCTGTAGTCACGCGGGCAAAAAAGGCTAACGCGGCGTTTAAATTGCGCGAGGGTATGGCTATTGGCTGTAAGGTGACTCTGCGTGCTGATAGGATGTATGAATTTCTGGATCGTTTGATTACAATTGCGCTGCCGCGCGTACGCGATTTCCGCGGCCTGAATGCAAAGAGTTTTGATGGTGGTGGTAATTACGCACTAGGCATCAAAGAACAGATTGTTTTTCCTGAAATTGAATATGACAAAGTCGATGAAGTTCGGGGTATGGACGTCATTGTTGTTACAAGCGCAAAGTCGGACGATGAAGCGCGCGAGCTTCTTCGCGGCTTTCAATTTCCGTTTGCGAACGCTTAAAACAGCCGATAGAGAAAAGGGTATAAATCATGGCCAAGAAAAGTGCTGTTGAAAAAAATAACCGCCGGATGCGCATCGTTGCTGCAAAGGGCGCGCGCCGCGACAATCTACGCGCGATAATGCGTGATAAATCAATTTCCATGGAAGATCGGTTTGCTGCATCATGTAAGTTGGCCCAAGAGCCACGTGATAGCGCGCGCTCACGGGTGCGTAACCGTTGCTTGGTGACTGGTCGTCCTCGCGGTTATTACCGTAAATTAAGAATGTCACGAATTGCACTTCGAGACTTGGCTTCATTTGGTCAAGTTCCGGGTGTCGTGAAGTCAAGTTGGTAGGAAGGAGAGATTGCAATGTCTATGAGTGATCCTCTTGGAGATATGATAACACGGATTAGGAATGGTCAATCAGCCCGCAAAGCTGTTGTGTCAAGCCCCGCTTCGAGGCTTCGTGCGAATGTGCTCGAAGTATTGAAGCGCGAGGGGTATATACGTGACTATTCGGCTGTCGAGGTCCGTCAGGGAATTTCCGAGCTGAAAATCGAATTGAAATATCATGAAGGTCTTCCTGTTATATCTGAAATAAAACGGGTTTCCACACCAGGCCGTCGTGTCTACAGTGGCATCAAAGATCTGACAAGAATTTATAACGGTTTGGGTATTGCTGTACTGTCCACACCTCAGGGTGTCTTGTCCGACAATGAAGCACGTGTTGCCAATGTTGGCGGCGAAGTTCTTTGTCAGGTGTTTTAAGGGGTAATTACTATGTCACGTATTGGAAATTCTCCGATTAAATTGCCCGATGGTGTGAATATAACAGCTGAAGGCTCACGGCTGGTAGCCAAAGGCAGCAAGGGTGAACTGGAAATGGCATTACCGGATAATGTGAACGTATCTGTTGGTGAGGGTTTGGTTAAAGTTGTACCTCTCGAGAAATCCATCCATGGTCGTTCCATTTGGGGAACAGTGCGAGCAAATATCAATAATATGGTGGTTGGTGTGTCCAAGGGATTTGCGCGTAATCTCGAGATCAACGGGGTTGGTTACCGTGCAGCTATGCAGGGCAATAAGTTGCAGCTGAATCTTGGCTTCAGCCATCCTGTTGAAATGGATATTCCTGCTGGTCTGTCTGTAAAGGTGGAAAATAACACAAAGATTGAGATCACAGGTACTGACAAGCAGTTGCTTGGCCAGTTTGCCTCGGAAATTCGAGCTAAGCGGCCTCCAGAGCCTTTCAAAGGCAAAGGTGTAAAATACGCTGAGGAGCATATCGTCCGCAAAGAAGGCAAGAAGAAATAAGGATTTAAGTCAAATGTTGAGCTCAAGACAAATGTTTGAAAAGCGTCGTGCACGTAACCGCAACAGCCTTAAGAAAAACGCAAATGGCCAGCCACGCTTGTCCGTTCACCGTTCATCACGGCATATCTATGCGCAGATTATTGATGATGCCACTGGCGCAACGCTCGCGTCAGCCTCAACCTTGGATGCTGATTTCAGAAAAAGTGGTAAGACTGGCGCGGATATGACCGCAGCGTCAGCTGTTGGCAAGTCGGTAGGTGAGCGAGCTGTTGGCAAGGGGGTAAAGAAAGTTGTCTTTGACCGTGGTGGATATATGTATCACGGCAGGGTGAAAGCCCTAGCCGATGCCGCGCGAGAAGCCGGACTTGAGTTTTAAAGGAGCGAGCAATGGCACGCAGCAATGATAGAGCAGAACAAAGCAACCTGAGAGAAGAGCCTGAGCTAGTTGAAAAGCTGGTCGGGATNAATCGCGTGGCTAAGGTGGTCAAAGGTGGNCGTCGCTTTGGTTTCGCCGCCCTCGTCNTCGTTGGCGACGGNAAAGGCCGTGTNGGCTTNGGCACAGGCAAAGCNAAAGAAGTGCCTGAAGCCATTCGCAAGGCTACTGAAAATGCTAAGCGTGATATGGTGCGTATTCCGCTTCGTGACGGTCGTACGTTGCATCATGATATTCTCGGTTGTTATGGGGCAGGCCGGGTACAGCTTCGCTCTGCACCATCTGGCACAGGAATTATTGCTGGTGGTCCAATGCGTGCCGTTTTTGAAGCTCTGGGGGTTCAAGATGTTGTGGCAAAGTCAATCGGCACATCNAANCCGCATAATATGATTAAAGCCACATTCATGGCCCTNAAATCTATTCAGGCACCGCGTTCTGTTGCGGCNAAACGTGGGCGCAAGGTCGCTGAAGTGCTGGGCAAAACAGNTGAGCAGACAGAAGCATCTTGAGTGCTTCTGNGAGGAAAGTAAGATGGCAAAATCAACAATAAAAGTGGTCCAGATNCGCAGCGCAATTGGCCGTGAAGGTTCGCAGCGTAAGACGTTAATTGGTCTCGGTCTGAACAAAATTGGCCGTGTCCGTGAATTGGAAGACACACCAGCGGTTAGAGGGATGATTAATAAAGTGAAGCATCTGGTACGCTTTGAACCCGCACCCTGAATAATTAAAGAACGTTAGGCCAGCTTAACAATCAGAAATGGTCTGGCAGGAGTATAAAGATAATGAAATTGAACGTATTTAGAGAACAAGAGGGCGCAACCCGTAAACGCAAGCGCGTTGGTCGCGGTATCGGTTCTGGCCGGGGCAAAACATCTGGATCTGGACATAAAGGCCAGAAGGCACGTTCCGGTGTTTCGATCAACGGCTTTGAAGGTGGGCAAATGCCAATCCACCGACGTCTGCCGAAGCGAGGTTTCAATAACATATTCCGTAAAAACTATGTTGAAGTCAATTTGGGTCGGCTCCAATCCGCCCTAGACGCCGGAAACTTGGATAAGAATAAGCCTGTTGATGTTGCTGCCCTTGTTGCTGCTGGCGTTATCTCAAAGCCGCGTGACGGGGTCCGTGTGCTAGCAAATGGAACACTCAAAGATAAAATTGAAATTCACGTAGTTGGCGCATCAAAAGCAGCTGTAGCAGCAATTGAAAAAGCAGGTGGTAAGATTGTAATTGCAACAGCTCTGCCAGCCAGTGGGCACGAAAAAAGGTAAGTCAGTTAAATGGCGCAATCAACACAGGCAAATGCAGGCTTTGGCCTCGGTGCATTAGCGAAAGCAGATGATTTAAAAAAACGTCTCCTGTTTAC
The DNA here is from genome assembly GCA_002700485.1 of SAR116 cluster bacterium. Lineage (GTDB taxonomy): Bacteria > Pseudomonadota > Alphaproteobacteria > Puniceispirillales > Puniceispirillaceae > JADHLI01. The sequence continues at coordinate 19,559 of PADU01000003.1, forward strand.
TGTTGGAGCGCTCATTATCTACAGATTGGGCACATTCATTCCGCTGCCAGGGATTGACCCCGTAGCTCTGTCTGAGGTGTTTGGGCAGCAGACGACAGGCATTCTAGGGATGTTTGACATGTTCTCAGGCGGCGCTCTCGGCCGGATGACAATTTTTGCTCTGAATATAATGCCTTATATTACAGCTTCTATTATCATGCAGTTGATGACGGCGATTGTGCCGACGCTTGAAACTCTGAAAAAAGATGGGGAAGCCGGTCGTAAGCAAATTAATCAATACACTCGTTACCTCACTGTATTGTTAGCTACTGTTCAGGGTTATGGCATTGCCGTTGCTCTCGAATCCGCTGGCACGGTTGTGACTGAACCTGGATTATTTTTCCGGTTGACAACAGTGGTGACGCTTGTTGGCGGCACTTTATTCCTGATGTGGCTGGGTGAGCAGATTACAGCACGTGGTGTGGGGAATGGGATTTCTCTGATTATCTTTTCTGGTATCGTGGCTGAAGTGCCCAGTGCTCTGGCTGGTACGCTCGAGCTTGGCAGAACCGGGGCCTTGTCAGCATTTTTGATTGTTGCTGTGTTTCTTATGGCCATAGCCGTCATTGCGTTCATTGTGTTTATTGAGCGTTCCTTGCGTAAGATACTTGTGCAGTATCCGAAGCGGCAGCACGGGAACAAGGTATTCGGCGGTGAGGCTCAGCATCTGCCCTTGAAGATCAATGTTCCTGGTGTGATACCGCCAATTTTTGCTTCATCACTGCTATTAATGCCTATTTCGATCATCAATTTGACGGGGGGGCAGTCAGGCGGTGCGGATTGGTTAGTCGCCTTGAACGCCATGCTTGGAAGAGGACAACCGCTTTATTTGGCAATTTATATTGGGTTGATCGTCTTTTTTGCCTTTTTCTATACAGCCATTGTTTTCAACCCAGAAGACACTGCTGAGAATTTGCGTCGAAACGGTGGCTATATTCCGGGCATTCGACCTGGCCGGCCCACTGCCGATTATCTAGACTATATCTTAACACGTCTTACTGTTCTCGGCGCAGCCTATCTTTCTGCCGTTTGNATTCTTCCTGAAATTCTNATTAGTAATTATGCCATTCCGTTTTATTTTGGGGGAACTTCCCTNTTAATCGTTGTGACNGTNACGNTAGATACAGTTTCTCAGATTCAGTCGCATNTGATGGCGCATCAGTATGAAGGTTTGATTAAGAAATCACGATTGAAAGGGCGAAANAGATGAATATCATTATTTTTGGCCCTCCAGGAGCAGGAAAAGGTACGCAGGCTCAGATTATTGTTGATGAACGGGGTGTAGTTCAGCTATCCACTGGCGATATGTTGCGTTCTGCAATTGCTGCCGGAACAGAACTNGGCATGAAAGCNAAGCAGATTATGGATGCGGGNCAGTTGGTTTCAGATGAAATCATGGTTGGAATGATTAGTGAACGCATGNCAGAANATGATTGTGCAAANGGGGTTATTTTGGACGGATTTCCACGNACAGTTGCTCAAGCAGAAGCCCTTGATGCGATGCTCGATGGCCGAGGAGTAAGCCTGGACAAGGTTATTGAAATACAGGTGGATGAAGTAGCGCTGTTTGCCCGTATTGAAAAGAGGGCTGCGGAAACCGGAGCGGCTAGAAGCGATGACAATGCAGATGTGTTANCACAGCGGTTGAAGGTCTATCNTACTAATACAGCACCAGTGCTNCCCTATTACCNTGAAAAAGGACTGCTGATGTCCGTAGATGGNATGNAGGCTGTTGAAAAGGTGAGTGAAGCGATTAGACAATGCCTTGATAGCTGAGCAAAGGATAAGAAGATCAAATAAGCTGCTGAAGCAAAGCTGTATGAGACGTGAGTTANAGTTTGAGCTGCGGTAATCGTCCGCAAATTAACGAAGGAGAGACCAGTGGCACGAATAGCTGGTATAAACATACCGACCAAAAAACGTGTAGAAATAGCACTNACATATATTCATGGTATCGGCACAACCAGTGCACGATCCATNTGTAATAAGGCGGGTATTANTCAGGAACGCCGAATAAATGATCTTACAGAAGATGAGCTATCAAAGTTGCGCGANATCATTGATGCTGACTATCTGGTTGAAGGTGATTTGCGTCGTAAGACATCAATGGATGTAAAACGTTATCTGGATTTAGGGTGTTTGCGGGGCTTGCGCCATCGTCGGAATCTGCCTGTACGGGGTCAGCGCACGCATACTAATGCTAGGACGCGTAAAGGTCCAGCAAAGGCAATCGCCGGTAAAAAGAAATAGTAACGGGATAGAGCAGGGAACATGGCAAAGCAACCAACACAAGCACGAGTCCGTCGCCGCGAGCGCAAAAATATCACCAATGGTATTGCGCATGTGAATTCGACATTCAATAATACCATGATCACAATCTCAGATGTTCAAGGAAATACTATCGCCTGGTCATCTGCAGGGACTCTTGGGTTTAAAGGGTCGCGGAAATCTACACCTTTTGCAGCGCAGATGGCAGCTGAAGATGCAGGTAAAAAGGCAGCAGAACACGGTGTGAAGAGTATTGATGTCGAGGTGCGCGGCCCAGGTTCCGGGCGGGAATCAGCTCTGCGTGCACTTCAGTCTGTTGGGTTTTCTGTTACATCCATCCGTGATGTCACACCTATCCCACATAACGGGTGCCGGCCTCGCAAACGCCGTAGAGTTTGAGCTCCTGATTTTTTGAGGGGAAGTTTCTCACCAGTGGTGGAATNTAGAAACCTCACCTCCTGTTTGCTGAACAAAAAGGAAATTCGTCTATGATTGAAAAGAATTGGCAAGAGCTACAAAAGCCAGACAAGGTTATCGTCAACCCCTCGGAATATAATCCGCGTCAGGCCGTCGTTACACTTGGCCCTCTTGAGCGTGGGTTTGGGACCACCCTAGGAAATGGTCTGCGTCGTATTTTGCTGTCGTCACTGCAAGGTGCTGCGGTGACAGCAATTCAGTTACAAGGAGTGGTGCATGAATTTTCCTCGGTCGCAGGTGTACGCGAAGACGTGACAGATCTTGTTCTGAATGTGAAGGGCATCGCTGTTTCTATGTCTATTGAAGGCGAAAAGCGCCTTCGACTGCAGGCGGAGGGACCGGCCGTTGTCACAGCAGGTATGATTTCTGATGCTGCTGGCGTTGAAATCATGAATCCCGATCATGTGCTTTGCCACGTTGATAAAGGCGGGTCTATATCAATGGAATTGACTGTCGCTTCTGGGAAAGGTTATGTGCCAGCGAACCAGAACCGTTCAGAAGATGCTCCGATTGGACTTATTCCAGTTGATTCTNTCTTTAGCCCTATCCGTCAGGTTGCTTACAAAGTTGAAAATGAACGTGTTGGCCAGATTACTGATTATGACCGCCTGCTTCTTACAATTGAGACCGATGGGTCAATAACACCTGAAGATGCGGTGGCCTATGCGGCCCGTATTTTGCAAGACCAGTTGCAGCCGTTCATCAATTTTGATGAGCCCAAGATTGATGCAGCAGATGCAGCAGTTGATCCGTTTCCGTTTAATCGTAATTTGTTGCGAAAGGTAGATGAACTTGAGTTATCTGTTCGTTCAGCAAACTGTTTGAAGAATGATAATATTGTCTACATTGGCGACTTGGTTCAAAAGACGGAATCTGAAATGTTGCGGACTCCAAATTTTGGACGTAAATCTCTAAACGAAATTAAAGAAGTGCTGAAGATAATGAATCTCGAACTGGGTATTGATGTCGAAAGCTGGCCGCCAGAAAATATTGAAGAGCTGGTCAAGCGACTAGACGAACCTTTTTAATTNCAGCCCTGGATTTTAACCCGGCCTGAACAGATTTAATCAGCCTGTCTTTTGGTGTCAGGCAACAATGGAGACTAACATGCGGCATCGTATCTCTGGCAGAAAGTTGAACCGGACGTCACAACACAGAAATATGCTTTTCCGGAATATGGCTCAGGCACTGATAAAACATGAACAGATTGTAACAACACTGCCAAAAGCGAAAGAGTTGCGCGGCGTTGTCGACCATCTGATTACTCTGGCAAAGCGTGGTGACTTACACGCTCGCCGTCAGGCTCATGCACGACTGCGCGATGATGCTATGATAGCTAAGCTGTTTGAAGTTCTGGGTACGCGTTATGCTGATCGCAATGGGGGATATACGCGTGTGCTTAAAGCAGGCTTCCGTTATGGTGACGCAGCTCCTATGGCCGTCATTGAATTGGTTGATCGTGATGAAGATGCCCGCGGACAGGACTCAGGTCCGGTTATGTCTGATGACACACCTGTAGAAGAACAGGCAGCTGTGGCGACGGCCTGACCCTTCTTGATAAGCATGCATAAAAGGTTGTCTGGACTGNACAGCCTTTTTTGTATCTGGGTCAGGAAGACAGGGATTAAGCTTTATATTCTTTGGCAAACAAGGCAGAANGGNAGGCGATATGTCTGACAGTTTGTTTTCAAAATCACCGCTTGCTGAAGTTCTGCGTCCGCGCACCCTTGCTGATGTTGTCGGCCAGCCGGATGTTACTGCGGCAATGGCCGCTAGGCAGGGCGGCTCGGCGTCTTTAGTGTTGTGGGGTCCGCCTGGGACGGGTAAAACCACATTGGCCCGAATTCTTGGTGAAGAAGCAGGACAGCGTTTTGTCGCTATGTCTGCTGTGTTTGACGGCGTTGCTGACTTGCGGCGTGTGTTTACCGCTGCTGAAAAGAACTTTCAGCTAGGCCAGCAGACTTTACTGTTTATTGATGAAATTCACCGCTTCAATAAAGCCCAGCAGGATGCGCTTTTGCCTGTGCTTGAAAAAGGGATGATCCGATTGGTGGGGGCAACCACAGAAAACCCTTCTTTTTCGTTGAACAGTGCGTTGTTATCCAGACTTCAGGTTCTTGTCCTTCACCCTTTGGACACTGATGCGCTCTTAGAAATACTCAGTCGTGCAGAAACCCAACTCGGAACCAGGCTGCCGCTTAATGAAAACGCCCGTAATGCGCTTGCTTTGATGGCAGACGGTGATGGTCGCTATCTTCTNAATTTAGTTGAATNTTTGCATGAATTCGCGCTCCCGCCAGAACNTCTTCTTAACTCGGANGAGCTGGCTNTTCATCTNGCGCGNCGGCCGCTGAATTATGATCGAGCAGGGGATGAACATTATAATCTTANCTCTGCTTTGCATAAATCATTGCGGGCGTCTGACTGTGATGCTGCCTTATACTGGCTGGCGCGTATGGTTAAAGCAGGTGAGGATCAGCGCTATATTCTGCGACGGCTGACACGCTTTGCGTCAGAGGATATNGGCTTGGCCGCCCCTGAAGCGGTAGGTAAAGCGATTGCGGCTTGGCACTCNTTTGAACGGCTGGGCGCACCNGAAGGCGATCTGGCGCTTGCTGAACTAGTGATTTTTCTGGCTACCGCTCCGAAATCAAATGCGGCTTATGTGGCTTGGAAGGCAGCGCTCAAAACGGCAAGAGAAAAAGGCACATTGATGCCGCCAAAACATATTTTGAATGCACCCACTGCCCTAATGAAAGAATTAGATTATGGGGCAGGCTATACATATGACCATCACGACCCTGATGGATTTTCTGCTCAGAACTGTTTTCCGGATAGCCTGCCTAGGCAGGCTTTTTATCAACCTGCAGAACGGGGGTTTGAGCGTGAAATTGCCAAACGTCTGGCCTATTGGGACAGATTGCGAAAGGTCAAATTATATGGCCATTCTGATAAAACTGACTGATGGCGCATATAGCAGAACGTGAATTTGAGCTTTTTGTGGGTATTGACTGGTCCGGGGCGAAGGGCCCGCGACAGCCTGGGTTGTCTGTTTTTACCGCCGGTCCCGGGAACAGTGTTCCTGAGCCGGTTTTTCCGCCTGATGGCCGTTACTGGTCACGCCTCGCCATTCTTGACTACCTACGGTTTCAGGCTGCAAAAAAAAGGGTCTTGGCAGGAATAGATTTTGCTTTTGCCTACCCGGTTTCAGATAGGGATGGGTCCATATGCGGCTATTTTCCTGGCTATCAGCACAGCCCTGAAACTGCGCATGATCTGTGGAAGTTGATTGACAGGCTGAATGCAGAGAGGCCTGACCTTTATGGAGGCGGGATTTGGGATCATCCCCAATTGGGCGCGTATTATAACGCTCCTGGTGGGCGGCGTGGGACAGCGTTTGCTTCCCGGCGCCGTCTGGCCGAGCAAGTGGCTAGGGAGGTCAAAAGCCCCAGCCCGACCTTTAACTGTGTCGGCCCGGCTGGGGTGGGTACAGGCTCTCTTGCAGGAATGCGCGCGTTACACCAACTGAGCAGCTTTGCTCATATATGGCCATTTGATAATCCGGACACCGTGTCTCGTCCTTTGCATCTGGTTGAGATTTTTCCAAGCTATTATTTTGCGCTGGCTGGCATTAAGCCTGTCAATGGAGCCCATGGCGAGCGTGAAAATATCAATCAGGCTCTGGCCTTTTTTGGATCTGATTCTGTGTCTACAGATTTTGAGGCAAATGGGCCCGATCATGATGAAGCTGATGCGCTAGTATCAGCAGCGGCCTTGCGCTGGTTTTCCGCTCAGTCAGACTTCTGGTCCGTGCCTGCTGAAGCAAGGGCTGAAGGCTGGATATTTGGTGTGAAATCAGCTACACCCTGAACCATGGGATGGATGATTTTATTAGTCGGTCTTGGTGGAGCGTTTGGCGCTATTTGCCGCTATGTTACCAGCCTGCGGGTAACCGGCTCATTTGGTCAGGCTGGATGGATGGCCATATTATCTGTCAATGTAGCGGGTAGCCTGATAATGGGTATGATGGCAGCTCTGCTGACAGTCTCCTCTATGTTCAACGATCCGGTTCGTGGGTTTGTAATGATAGGGTTTCTTGGTGCTTTGACTACCTTTTCCAGCTTTGCTCTTGACGCATACAACTTTTTCCAGCGTGGTGAGATGCTGGCTGGCGGACTTTACCTGTTATCGTCTGTCTGTCTTTCTGTTGCGGGTTTCTATGTTGGATTAATGGTTGTTCGTCTGATTGCGGGGCAGGGATGATAGAGATAGCTGTTCCTGAAGATGCTGAGGGCATGCGGCTGGACAGGTTCCTGCGCAAATCAGCAGGATCGATAGGCCAAGGTCTTCTTGAACGTCAGCTTCGCCAGGGCAAGATCAGGCTTGACGGGGCTAAGGTGAAGGCCAATACCCGTCTTCAGTCGGGTCAAAGGCTGACATATCCCGAGCAACTTATTAATAGTGTTGCAAACGGGCAATCCCAAAAGCCTGCTCAGCAGATTGACCGGAAGTCTGCTTGCGATCAGTTGGCAAAGATGACTATAGCCGAGCATGACAACTGGTTGGCTGTGAACAAACCGGCAGGTCTGGCTGTTCAGGGCGGTTCCCGCACAACGCGCCATATTGATGGGCTGTTACGAGCAGCTTACCCTGAAAATCCGCCAAAGTTGGTTCACAGGCTGGATAAAGATACATCAGGGCTGTTGTTGCTTGCACGCCATGACAGGGCGGCACGAGAGATGACAGCTGGTTTTGCTGATAAAACGATCAACAAGGTGTATCTTGCGCTGGTTATTGGTGATCCAGGCGCAGAAGGGCGGATTGATGCCCCTTTGCGCAAAGCTGGCGGTAAAGGGGCGGAAAAAATGATTATTGATCATGAAGCCGGCCAGACAGCGGTAACTGATTTTCTGAGGTTGGATAAAGCCGGTCCTGTCAGCCTGGTGGCTCTGCGGCCAGTGACTGGGCGCACGCACCAGTTACGCGTGCATATGTTAGCTGCCGGAACACCTATTTTGGGTGATGGAAAATATGCAGGGTCATCAGCTCATATTGGCGGTTTTGTTCGCCAGCTTCATTTGCACGCCCGGTTCCTTAGCCTAGCTGACGGTACTTTATTGTCTGCGCCTGTTTCTGAACATCTGCAGGCCAGCACAGAACTGGCGGGCTTGGCAGAAAGTCTGCCAGATGGTATGCCCTTTTCTGGGTATCACACATAATCCAGTCGGTGTTCTAGGAGGATTTGAATCTCTATGTCTGATAAGCCTCTGCGTCTGGTTCTGTTCGATTTTGACGGCACGTTATGTGACAGCGCCGCGACCATCATCCGGCTGATGAAACGGGCCTGTGCCGCATGTGATCTGCCTGTTCCCGAAGACAGCTTTATCCGCGGCAATATTGGTCATGGTGTCTCGCATGCAGCGTTGGCCTATGCCGATGGCGATCCTGAAAAGGCCAGCCAGCTGGCAGAAACCTATCGTCATATTGCGTGCAATGAATATCTAGGTGGTCAGCCGCCGCTTGATCCCCTGTTTGACGGCGCAAAAGATATTTTGCGCACACTGCAGTCCAAGGACTATCTGACGGGTATCATCACAAACAAAAGCCGCACTGGCCTAGATAGCTTGATTACCCGACATGGTATAGATCAACAGGTTGATCTGACAATTTCAGCTGATGATTGCGCGGTCAAACCAGCCCCGGATATGGCGTTGTTGGCCATGCGGCAAACTGGTGTTGATAAGGTTGAAACGATTTTGGTTGGGGATACAGAAATTGATGCAGGCTGTGCGGAGAATGCCGGCATTGCCTTTATAGGGGTGTCTTGGGGCTATCACAGCCCGGATCGGCTGACTGAATTGGGGGCGGTCCATATCCTGAGCACCTATGCTGAACTTCCGGCTGTAATAGCTCGCCAGTTCAGTTAAGGCGGCAGGGTAAAAGAAAATGAAGCGGTTTTATAAAGATGTAACTGTCAAGACCAGTGAATCAGGGCATCAGATTTGCCTTGATGGCCGGCCTGTCCGCAGTCCGGCAAAGGCGGTTGTCGTGTTGCCTACCCAGGCTTTGGCTGAGGCCGTACAGGCTGAATGGCAGGCAGTTGAAGACGAAATTCAGCCAGAAGATATGCCTCTTTATTCAATGGCTGTTACAGTAACAGACAGGGTTACACCCCAGCGTAAGGCTCTGGTCGATGAGCTGGCGGGGTATATCCATGATGACGTTCTGCGTTATCGTAGTGGTGATGACATGGATCTGGCGTCCCAGCAGACAGAAATTTGGGATCCATGGCTGAACTGGGCTGAGCAGGCATGTGGTCTGCGGCTGCTGACAACAGCCGGGCTGATGCCTGTCTCTGCTGATGACGCCACAGAACATATTGTCAGGAACAGGCTGCAGCCACTGGCTGATGCTCAATTTGGCTGTTTGTATCGTGTAGCCACCCTGTCTGGATCTGTAGTATTGGGGCTGGCGTTTCAGGGACGACATTTGGGCGCAGATGAAGTGTTTGAAACAGCTTTTTTGGACGAGCTGTATCAGAACAGCCTGTGGGGCACAGATGAAGAAGCCGCTGATCGTCAGGTGGCTATAAGGTCCGAATTAAAGAATGTTGAAAGATTCATGGATATGCTATGAAATTTGAAGCAGCCTTCTGGTGTAGAAAAGGGGCAGGTGATGAAGCCGATTTTGAACGAACTGGACGCAAAGCGTGAACAAGCCCGTGCCGGTGGGGGCGCAAAACGGATTGGTCGTCAGCATGAAAAGAATAAGCTGACCGCAAGGGAGCGGCTGAATGTACTGCTTGATGAAGGCTCATTCGAAGAATGGGATATGTTCGTTGAGCATCGCTGTACTGATTTTGGCATGACAGACAGCAAGGTCCCTGGTGATGGCGTGGTCACGGGTTTTGGCCAGATTTTAGGGCGGCCTGTTTTTGTTTATTCACAGGATTTTACCGTTCTGGGTGGTTCATTGTCCGAGACTCATGCTGCAAAAATCTGTAAAATTATGGATCAGGCCCTAAAGGTGGGCGTGCCAGTTGTGGGACTGAATGATTCAGGCGGTGCACGCATTCAGGAAGGTGTGGCCTCGCTTGGCGGTTATGCTGAGGTGTTTCAGCGCAATGTTCTTGCCTCTGGTGTGGTCCCACAAATTTCTCTTGTTATGGGGCCGTGCGCAGGTGGGGCCGTTTATTCGCCGGCGATCACAGATTTTATTTTTATGGTTGAAGGATCATCATATATGTTTGTTACTGGCCCTGATGTCGTCAAGACAGTAACACATGAAGACCTGACTGCAGAGGAACTGGGCGGGTCAAGCCAGCACACCAAAACATCTGGTGTGGCCCATGGTGCGTTTGCAAATGATCTTGATATGCTGATGCAGACCCGCCGCCTGATGAGCTTTCTTCCTTTATCGAACCGCGAACAAGCCCCTGTTCTTCACACAATAGACCCTGTGGACCGGCCATCTGCGGTCCTCGACGGTATTATCCCAGATAATCCGAACATGCCCTATGATATGAAAAAGGTAGTAAGCGAGATTGTGGATGAGAGCGATATTTTTGAAATACACGAAAATTTCGCGTCTAATATTATCTGTTGTTTTGGCCGGATAGATGGCCAGAGTGTAGGGATTGTTGCAAACCAGCCTCTGGTTCTGGCGGGGTGTTTGGATATCAACGCCTCGCGCAAGGCGGCACGGTTTGTGCGGTTCTGTGATGCGTTTAATATTCCGCTTGTCACGCTGGTTGATGTGCCAGGATTTATGCCGGGCATGGCTCAGGAAGAAGGCGGTATCATCAATCACGGGGCTAAATTGCTGTTTGCCTATGCTGAAGCCACTGTGCCAAAAATCACTCTGATTACCCGTAAAGCTTATGGCGGAGCTTATGATGTTATGGCCTCAAAGCACCTGCGCGGGGACGTGAATTATGCCTGGCCAACAGCAGAGATTGCGGTGATGGGTCCTGAAGGGGCTGCTCGGATCATTTTCCGTGACGCGGCAAAGGATCCAGATAAATTAGCAGAGGCCACTGCAGAATATCGCGAAAAATTTGCCAATCCTTTTGTTGCGGCCAGCCGAGGATATTTAGATGATATCATCATGCCGCGGAACAGCCGCCGACGGATTGCACGGGCATTGACCATGCTCAAGGATAAGAATTTATCCAATCCGCAACGCAAGCATGACAATCTGCCGTTATAAAGCCAATTCCAGCTGTTTGAAGAAGAGTAAATACTGATGACAAAGCCGATGTTTTCCAAACTTCTGATTGCTAACCGTGGGGAGATTGCCTGCCGGGTGATGCGCACAGCTAAAGCTCTCAGCATTGCTACGGTTGCGGTTTATTCTGATGCGGATGCCGCCGCCCCTCATGTACTGATGGCAGATGAGGCGGTACATATCGGCCCGTCCCCGTCAAGAGACAGCTATCTGCTAGCAGACCGCATCATTCAGGCCGCCAAGGATACAGGGGCTGAAGCGATACATCCCGGCTATGGTTTTTTGTCTGAAAATGCCGGTTTTGTTAAGGCGGTTCAGGCCGCAGGTCTGACCTTTGTCGGCCCTGATGTGCATGCAATAAAAGTGATGGGCGACAAAATTGAATCGAAAACGTTGGCAAAATCTGCTGGCGTATCCTGCGTTCCTGGTACAGACGGGGCGGTCAGTGATATAGATGAGGCGATGGCAGAGTCTGAGAAAATTGGATACCCCGTGATGGTAAAGGCGTCTGCCGGCGGCGGCGGAAAAGGCATGCGGGTGATCGAAAGTGCGACTGATATGGCTGACGGGATGCGCGCAGCGATGAATGAAGCCCAAAACGCTTTTGGCGATGACCGCGTCTTTATCGAAAAATTTGTGGTTAAGCCGCGCCATATTGAAATTCAGGTTCTAGCGGACACGTTCGGTAATGTGGTTTATTTAGGTGAACGTGAATGTTCGGTTCAGCGCCGTCATCAGAAGGTTATTGAGGAAGCCCCGTCCAGCTTTATTTCTGAGGAGACCCGCCGCGCCATGGGTGAACAGGCAGTCGTGCTGGCCAAGGCGGTGCAGTATCGCTCAGCCGGTACAGTTGAGTTTATCGTTGGCTCAGATCAGGATTTCTACTTCCTTGAGATGAACACCCGCCTGCAGGTTGAACACCCAGTTACAGAGGAAGTCTACGGCCTTGATCTGGTGGAAATGATGCTGCGTGTAGCTGCGGGCGAGACACTGCCGATACAGCAGGATGACATCTCGCCGAAGGGCTGGTCGATAGAGGCGAGGCTCTATGCTGAGGATTCTGCCAGAGGCTTCCTGCCCTCAACCGGCCAACTGCTGCGCTATCGCGCACCAGTGGGTGAGGGCGTGCGCGCGGATTCAGGTGTGGTTGAAGGCGGTATGATCTCCATTTTTTATGATCCAATGATTGCCAAGCTGATTGCCACCGCCCCGACACGGCCAGAAGCGATAGATAAGCTGCGTCTATCCCTTGACCATTATCAGGTCGCCGGTGTCGCCACCAACCGCCAGTTCCTTTCCTCTATTCTGTCAGATAGTGATTTCAGGTCAGGCGATATCACCACAGGCTTTATTGCGGAAAAATATGGCGATGCCTTTGTGGCGGAGGCCCCTGAGGGAACACTATGTGAAAATCTCGCAGCTCTTGCGGCATGTTTTTACGGCCGCGGTCAGGCTCGCCTGCAATATGATAATAATGTTCAAATGGCTTTTGTAGCGATGCTAAAGGGGCAGGTTATCCCTGTTCATCTAAGCTTGGTGCGCATGCACGGGGCTGATCAGGTGATAATTAATGGCGGCCGTACTGTTCGCGTTACGGGTACGCTGGATCAGCCTGCCTCAAAATCAGGTATCCTCTTTGATGGCACGATTGATGAAATTCCTATCGCGATTCAGATTGATGCCGATGACCATTATTTCACCCTTCATGCCGGGGCGCACAGCCTGTCTCTGCGGCTATATCCCGCCCATGCTGCTGCCTATATAGAACATATGCCCGAACCCCAGACAGGCCTGTCCGATAATGTGGTCGCCGCCCCTATGCCAGGCCTGCTGACTGCTGTGATGGTTGCTGCGGGAGACCGAGTCGAACAGGGCCAGGATGTGGCCATTATCGAAGCGATGAAGATGGAAAATGTCCTTCATGCGGGCATGTCTGGCATAGTAGAGGCGATAGAGGCTGCCACAGGGGCCAATCTGAATGTTGATGAGGTTATCTTGACCATCATCCCGGATGACTAAGATATGACGGGGCCAGCAACACGGCGAGGGAGTGGCACAGACAGGCCGTCAGCTGCGCTAAAACAGCTGTCAGCCCTCACCTTTGATCTTCAAACCGACCAGCCCCGCCTTGACCTTGGCCCTCAAGGCAAACGTATCCTGAAAGAGCTGATTGCCGCCGCAAATGCAGGCCTATGGGTTAGTGTTGTTATTCTTGCAGCAACTTTGGTGGATGTATGTATGCATGAGTCCGGCCATTTTGATGGCATATCTTTTGCGGGCGGGAATGGGGGAGATGGCAGTGCAGGTGATATTGAGGACGAGGTATTTGGCCTATCTTATCTAACAGCTAGCGAGCGTCATCAATTGGACAGTCTGCGTGCGCATCGTAATGCGCTGGTGCATTATGAAGGCCCGGTTGCGGGCGTGTCGGGTTCAGCGGATGATGAGGCTGCACTGGCGACCACTGCCGAACAAGCGCTTTTGGCGATCCTGCCAGTTTTGGAAAATCTAGAACGTTGGGGGTGAGAAGGTCACTTAACTCGCCCCATCGCTGCGCCTTTGCCGAACCATCGTGGGAAACAGTCTTTTATAACCATTTCCAGTTCAGTCTCTGTTATCATCAGGCCAAGATCAGCGAGGCTGGTCACGCCACCTGTCTCTGCGCTGCCATTACCTGCCCCATTAATTGGGTTAACATTGGTATGGCCCTTGCCCCCGCCTTTGCTTACGCCGCAGGGGATAATACCGTCATACTGAGTTAAATCTGGCTCATGGTTCAGGGCGATCCCATGCATTGTGACCCATTTTGAGATGCGCACGCCAACTGCCAAAATTTTGTCCATCTTTTCTGGTAGGCCGATATCGTTGCGGCTTATCCAGATGCCTGGTAGGCCTTCACGCCGCACTCCAGTCACCGCAAAGCATTTAAGAACATCTATCATCCAGCCCTCTAAAGCATAGATGTAGGTGCGTACATCCCGCCGACGGACATTTAGGTCGAGCACTGGCCAAATTACCAGCTGACCAGGCCCATGCCAGGTCCATTGGCCGCCACGCCCACTTCGATAGGTAGGTATGCCAGCCGAGTTTAACAAATCTTCCTCTCGAGCAGAGGTGCCAGCAGTATACACGGACTTGTGTTGGGTGATGAATACAGCTTCAGAGGCATCACCTGAGGCCAAGGCTTTAGCATGGGCGAGCATGCGCATACTCGCTTTTTCGTATGAAGATGGCGCGGCAATCCAATGCCAGGCAGGAGAGTTTTGGGGAGAATGTTTCATGCCCGTCACGCTAGCATAATTACTAGCTTATGTCTTGTCAGGTGGAAAAATTCATGGGATAAGAACGGCAAGACAGAGTGATTTTGCGGCTGTGGCGGAATTGGTAGACGCGCAGCGTTGAGGTCGCTGTGGGGCTAATACCCCGTGGAAGTTCGAGTCTTCTCAGCCGCACCATTGCTTCCCGTAAACCCCGCGG
>PADU01000002.1 GCA_002700485.1 SAR116 cluster bacterium
GACGCGGCAGGTTTATTCATAACAAAGAGAATGGCTGGAGAAATCCAAGGATTAAACCAAGCTGTTCGAAACGCTGCCGATGCGCAGGCTTTTCTTGCAACATCGGAAGGAGCTTTGGAAGAAGTACATACACTTCTCTTAAGAATGAGAGAGTTGGCCGTACAAGGTGGAAACGGTACCTATACCGCTCAAGATCGCCAAGCGTTAAAAACTGAGATAACTGACTTGCAAACTGAGATTGAAAGAATTGCTAATGACACAACTTTTAATAATCTTAGTACATTGAACGGGTCTCATTCCTCAGGTGTAACCTTTCAAATTGGAGCAGATAATACCCAGACCATGACCGTATCGGTTCACGGAATTAGCGTCGCGACGCAATTGGGTCTAATTTCTATGGCGTCTGATGATGGTAATTTGACTACTGCAACAAACTTTCAGAACTATATTGCAAGCATAGATGGCGCTATATCAATTATCTCAACGGATAGAGGTACGTATGCAGCAGCCATGAATAGGTTAGATCACGCTATTGCAAACATGCAAAATGTGGCTACGAACCTCGCGGCTGCAAAAGGAAGAGTTGAAGACGCAGATTTTGCGGCAGAAACATCCAATCTTGCGAGGGTCCAGGTCTTACAACAAGCAAGTATGGCGATGTTAGCCCAGGCGAATGCATCAAAACAAAATATTCTGTCACTCTTTCAATAGAATATAGAGATATCGAACACTTGACCTGGTTGCTTCGATGACCAACTGCCAGTAGCAATACTGGCAGTTGATAATTTTTTTTAAACAAATTTTTAAAATGGCCGTTAAATACTCCAGGTTGAATATGGAGGCTACCAATGGCAATGAGTATCAATACCAATGCTGGTGCAGAGTTTTCTGCATTAGCAGCAGCGAGGGCTGCCGATATGATGGATACGGCAATGATAAGGTTGTCGTCTGGTAAAAGAATTAATAGTGCCAAAGATGATGCAGCAGGGATCCAGGTCGCAATCAGGATGGAAGCAGAAATAAACGGTTTGGCGGCATCCACAAGAAACGCTAATGACGCTCAGGCAGCTGTAGATACTGCCGAAGGAGCATTAGGTGAGGTACATACTTTATTGCTCCGTATGCGAGAGATTGCTGTTGCCGCAGCGAACGATACTAATACAGATGCGGATAGAGACTCACTACAAATTGAGGTGGGAGCATTAGAAACTGAGATAACACGAATAGGTAGTTCAACTACATGGGGCGGTATAAATCTATTGGACGGATCTTTCTCAAAAGCTAGTGAGATAAAATTTCAGCTTGGTCCCAACAATGGTAATTTTATTGAGGTAACGCTTGGGTACGTTCATGCTACAGTGGCAGCCAGTGGACAGGGAACTTTAGGACTAACTGGAGCGGTCACAACACAGACAGCCGCGGGAAACTACATTTCGACAATTGATGCCGCAATCTCCATTATTTCTACAAGACGAGGAGCATTGGGGGCAGTATCAAACAGACTAGATAGCACACTCGCAAATTTAGAAAATATGAGAGCTAATTTGGTTGCTGCGAGAGGAGCAGTAGTCGATGCTGATTTTGCGGAGGAAACAGCGCGATTAGCTAGAGCACAAATACTTCTGCAAGCGGCAACAGCAATGTTGTCTCAAGCGAATGCCTCAAAAAGCCAGATGCTTGCATTGATTAATAGTTAATAAATAAAACATTTATTGAAATGGAGCTAAAATTAAAAACGTAAACAAAACTTCGAGCTCCAATATTTAAAATTCGAAGTTTATAAAAAATGTGTTCTTTAACGAGTTTTTGAGTTCTTTAAAATAAGAGGAAGACATGAAAAGTAAGAATAACATTGAAAAGATAGTGGAAGAACTTCTTAAAAAAGACTTAAAATATAATTTTAATATTATGGAAAAAGCAGCATTTAAAATGTTGCAGCAACAAAAAATACGAAAAATTTTAAATAGAGAGATACACTAGGTTGGGACGGGGAGTGTGAAAAATGATCAATGGAGAGATCAATAGAATTCAGATCGATTTTTCGTAGATCTGTAACAAAACATGGCGCTGCTATTCTCCATAAACTTTCAAGCAGCGCCATTTTCTATTTCATTGCACTTGGCATTATTGAGAATTTAGGGCTACCACTGCGATGCTGGCTCTGGCAAAACCTGGAAACAAAGTCGTCTTGACCTACACTTGTAACCGGGTTGCTTCAACAACCTAATTTACCTTTTACTTGAAAACCTGATATATTGACTTGACCTTAGACAAATCAGATTTTCGTACTTGTTACTCTTTAGGCTCTCCAATTACCTAAGCAAATCTAAAACTGATTGCATCGATTGGTTTGCCTGAGCCAGCATCGCGGTGGCAGCCTGTTGGAGAACCTGACTTTTGGATAAATTAACAGATTCCTCTGCCATATCAGCGTCCTCTATTCTACCGCGAGATACAGTAGTGTTTACAACGATATTTGAAAGGTTATCAATGGTATGTTCCATTCTATTCATTGTTGCGCCAAGATCACCTCTCTCGGCATCGACTTTTCGCAGAGCGCCATCTACCGCAGACATCATTCTTTGTGCATTTCTAACGCTTAGAACATCCATATCGGAAATTTTCATCAAGCTAGCTGAGGCTGGATCATCTCTAAACAAGCTTTCATCATCTTGGGGAGTAATTGTGAATACGTTAGAAGACTCAAAATTAACTTGTCCCGTAAGGCGTACTGAGTTTAGTGGTTGTGGGTCCAGTGTGTCTGGAAGCTCTTTATCGACGAGGGTTACGGTGGTGCCTTTAAGGTTAGAGTCTCTGTCCAATGCCTGAAGTTTGAACCCTTTCTCTACTTTCGTAAAAGTTACGTTCTGTGCAGCAGCGGCACTCATAGTGATTGTTGTGGCTGTTCCATTTGAGTCGTAAGTAGCAATCTTAAATCTATCATTTACACCATCACCATCATTATCAGCAACATCTTTTACGACGTAGTGCTGTCCGTGAATAAGGCCGGTAGAAGTTTCATTCGATGCAAGACCCACTCTAACAACGTCTCCATTTTGAAAGCTATGATCTCCAGATATAAAAGGGTCTGCACCAGTAGCTACCCCGGGATTTGCTACTGTTAAAGTTGTATTATAAGTTGTTCTTGTTTGGTTAGGTAAATCAAATCCATCGATAACTATATCGTAGCCATCAGGACTAGTTAAATCGATATAGCTTCCATCTGAGGAAAGCCTTGCATTTATGCCTGTGTCCCCTGAGAAGCCATTTATCTTGTCTCTCAAGTCTGATAAGTCAGGATAGTTTGAATTGTCACCGGTTCCAAACTTTACCGAAGCGGTTATCGGAACAGCCGTAGTATTCATTCCATAAATATCGAAAGATATTACTGTGAAGCCATCAGTAGAATTATCAGGTTGTAATGATATCCGCGCATGCGTTGAAGCGTTAGCGTATACACCTGTTTTACTTTCTAAAGCGTTAACAGAGTTTGCAATATCGCGAGCATTGGCTCCGGTTTTAAAAATAGCGGTTTCTTTTCCTACGTAGCCGTAAATTTCAAGTTCTTCAGCACCGAGAACTTCAGATGCAACAGGTGAGGCAGCGCCAGACACTCCTACTGTAGGCGCATTCCCTAGACTGTTTAGATGAAATTTGGCTCCAGTACCGTCACCAAATGCGGCAACCGCACCATAGTTAGCTATTGCGTTACCGTCTAAATCGGTAAGTTCGAATTCAGTATCAGTATTCTTTACGACTCTGTAAGTTCGACCGGACTCTAAACCAACTATCTGTTCAGTCGCAACACCACTATATTCGTAAGTAACAAAGTCCCCCGTTTCTAAGCCATGATCTAGACTTGTTGTTATATGCGCAGCTGCTCCATGAGCTGCTACGGAGGCTACTTCCACCGTCTTTTCCATCTGTGAAGACATATTCCATACACCAATTTTGTTTGGTCGGATGTCTTCTATACTTAATGAGTGGGTGTGTTGGGGAGACTCATCAAAACTTATTTCAAACTCCGTATCTTGAAATGTTCCATTCAATAGCTTTGTAGTATTAAAGGTAGTAGTCTCACCTATTCTTATAAGTTCCTTTTTTAAAGATACGATCTCTTGATTTAGTGACACTCTGTCAGCACCACTATATGATCCATTTGCTGCCTGTACCGCTAATTCTCGCATTCTCTGAAGTATCTCAGAGACCTCATGGAGAGCGCCTTCCGCTACCTGAGCCATTGAGATTGCATCACCAGCATTTCTTATAGCAACATTCATTCCTGCGATCTGAGACGTCATTCTATTTACTATTGCAGCGCCAGCAGCGTCATCACCAGCAGCGTTTAAACGCTTGCCAGAAGAAAGTCTTTCTGTAGCTTTGGCGAAACCGTCTTCATTTAATCTCAAATTATGCAGAGATTTTAAAGCGGCAATGTTAGATCCTATAGTACTCATATCTTTCTACCTGTTTCTTTTCCCGATTTAGTATGCATTTCTTGTGCCAAACTTTTCACTACCTTAGAAAATCAAAGAGACTTTGTTGACCAATTTTTACAAATGCCGCTTGAGCTGCATCTCTATTAACAATAGTGGCTTGAAGGTCTGTTACTAGCTTAGTTAAGTCTGCATCACCAAGCTCTGATACTTCAGCTGTCACTATTGTAAGTCGTTCTCCTAAAAAATTTAATTGTTGATCTGTCTTCCTTGTTTGAGCCCCAATAAAAGCAAGCTGATTACTGATATGATTTATAGATTTTTTAATGTCTCCAACTGAAGTGGACATTATCTGATCTTTGTCAACAATTTGACGTCGATAACCTATAACATTTCCTTCTCCATCAATACTTTCCATATTAACGTAAAACTCCGGATCTGTTGTTGCCTTATCGACGCCCTCAATTTCAAGATTTGATAATAAAATTTCCCCTGCAAACTTTTCTGTCAGTGTTATTTTTTTCGTTGTGTCATCATACGAGGCTTCTATACCGGTTTGATCTGTAAAGAGATTTATCTCATCTCGTAAATCAGACAAGCTTGCCTGAGAGAGATTTAAGTTGATATTAACCTTCCCTTCACTACCTTCAATATCGAACGACCAATTTTGAGGATTTCTGGACACTGCTAATTCTAATTCAGCCTTAGCAGGAGCGCTTCCATGACTTGTTACGGAGCTAGCTGTCGTAGCAGCATTTATTGAATTTTCGAGTATCTCAAAAATGCTCTTACGACCGAAATCTGTCTTTATTGATCCAAAAACTGTACCTCCGTCAAGAGCCGAGACGACCTTCATATTTTCTGAAACTTGTAAAGCATGTTTTCCTCTATCTCCCACGTACTCCACGGTTCCGTCTAACTTTTTATTAAACGCGCTGGTTGCAGCCTTAAATCCAGCAAAGATACTTTTGCCATTGGCGTCTTGGGTGTTTGTTATTTCCAAAACAAGCGTTGAAAGTTCTTCCATTTCCTTTACCATCGCTAATCTGTCATCGACTCCATAAGTATCATTAGCTGCTTGGATAGATAATTCACTGAAACGGGTTAAAACGTTTATAACTTGGTTTAAGCCGCTATCAGCTAAGTCAAGCCTTGTTTTAGCTGTGTTGCCATTTTTCATAAATCTCTCTAAGAGTATCTTTTGCTCACGCTTCGCTGATAGATTTGATGCCGTTACAGGGTCATCTGAAGCCTTTAGAAAACTTTTTCCAGAAGCGATTTTTGCCTGTGTATCCTGAATTTGTTCGTTGATCTTGCTAAAATTTTTGGTTGCTTGAGCATTGAATAATTTGGTGCTTACTTCCATTTTTTACCTCACACTGAGTCAATTAAAGTTTGAAAAAGTTCACGTGCCGTCTGTAGAATTCTTGAGGACGCTTGGTATGCCTGCTGAAATTCTATGAGAGCAGCCGCTTGACTATCTAGATTTACGCCAGAGAATTGAGCTTCCGCTTCCTCACTTGCTTCACGCATAGCTTCAGCAGCCTCTACGTTAAGTTTGCCGGATTTCACCTGGGAACCGACCTTGGAAACGAGGTTTGAAAATATTTGCTGGAAGCCACCCTTTCCATTTTTTTCCCGTTGAAGTTCCAAGACCGATGAAATATTTCGATTATCACCCACGCCGCCTGAGTTAGCCGAAAAGTTAAATGTGTCGCCTTTCACAGCCCTTCCGTCAATTTTAAATAGAAATCCCATGGCCTCAGCGGCACCCGCTGTATCCAGTTGACGTGTGGCAATGGAGTGTCCTGTGGCTTTATCTAAAATATCAATAACGTTCCCTGCGTCATTGGTTACGTTTATAGTGAGCTCCGGTGTTATTTCCTCAAATAACGGTGGATTGCTATCAAAGTTAGCAGCAATTTTTCTAGCACCACCACCACTAACAATTACTATAAGTTCTTCCGGCGGTAAGTTTGTCAAAGTGAAGTTTTCGGATGCTAAACTAGACATGCCCGATGCCGATACATCTAAAACTTGGCCTCCTGTACTCTCAAGTAATAGGTTTTCGTCTTCCACATAAGCCAAAATACTTGCAGTTTTAAGACCTACTGTTTCTGCATCATTATTATTTTCAAAGGTTAGAGCGGTACTGTCTCCCGTTATCGTAATTTGTAAGTGGCCTTGCCCGCCTCCATCATCGACCCAGAGCAATTCAGTATTAGCAATAGACGCATTATCGGAGTACGGTGTTGCTGCTGTGACTGTTATATTTTGAGCAACTCCATTAACCTCTATAGGAAAAGTACCATTGGCCCCTGTAGAATTGACGCTTCGGCCTATTATAGTTTTCGTAACAGTCGCTGGTGTCATCCCGAAAAGCGTGGCAGCGTCACTATTCCCAGAAATTGTTGTTGGCACAGAGAATTGAGCACCGGTTAAAACACCGTCGGAGGCTGCTACTTTTAATACAAAATCGTTACCAGAAGCTTCAAAAAAAGCTGATACGCGGTCCTTTTCTCCACCCGTTACGACAACTTCTTCGTTCACCATCGTGAGTAAATAGTTCTGCCCATTAAATGAAATTGTGAGCGTAGAGCCATCTTCAGGTATTGAACTTACAGATACCCCTTTGATGGACGAAATTGGAGCAGCTGATCGCAGCGAATTAGCAATCGACTTTGTTAGTGCTGATTTAGTTTGTTCTTTTAAAGATGAGCTTGAAACAGATGCGGAGAAAGCAGTTCCAGCACTTGAAAGACTGGGATCAATCAAATTTACATCTAAACCATAAGTGGCCGCTGATGCTGATGCCGCAAGTCCCTGGGTATCTCCCGCATTAAAATCAATTTGTTCATTTATATTAAAGCTTAAAGTTTGTTTCTCACCAGTAGAGGTTACAATCTGATTTATCAACCCTTCATTTAAAGGGTCAGCTGATGCAGTATTTGTACCACCTCCCGTTATTACCGAGGTAAATGCAGCAGCTGCCTCCAATTCGAGGCTTCCTCCAAATCGCCCTGCATCAATCAGTTTTATTTGATGAAAACTAAGAGCATGGCTATTTGCTGTTTCTAAACCTCCGGCAGTTAGCGTGACATCTACGCCAGTAGCGTTATCAGTGGCTAGCTTGAAGGCACCAGTTTCTTCATCAATGGATTTGACATAATAGATCGTACCAGTGATGGTGCCGGAATTTGTATCCGACAGAGCTGATTGGGTCAAACCAGTGGTTGTTTCTGCTGCGTCTATACTGGTCAAGATTAGTGTGTCACCCACCTTTAGGCCGTGGTTTGAGCCAGCCGCTATCGTCCCATCTAAGGCCATTTGACCTGCATTTACCGTAATAGCAGCGTCTAAACCATCATTATTTTGCCTCAAGAAAGAGCCTAAGGTTATGGGGTCACTTTCAGTTCTAGCATGCATTAAAGCATCATTATTACCAATTGGATTAGAATTTTTTGTGATAAAACGGGTCTTCATTGTAAGACCGCTCGATGATGAATAAGAAGATAATGAAATATCCTCTCCATCTACACTCTCTATAACTATTCTTGTTTTATCTTGCGAAAGAAAAACATTGA
>PADU01000053.1 GCA_002700485.1 SAR116 cluster bacterium
GTATAATATAAATTTGAACCTTCAGACAGATCATCTGTATCGTTGGAACTTAGGTCATAACCACCTACACTACTTGCATTAATAGTAAAGGTATTTGCGGCATCATCATACGTAAAACTTATGTTTGTACCTTCTTGAAATAAAGAATTTATTCTGTCGTCAACTCTTTCGTCTGTATAATATAAATTAGTTCCCTCACTCAAGTCTGTTGTAGATTTCAAAGCTAATCTAGTATCAAATTCTGATTGTACTCTTTGGGTAGTGTAATAAAAATTAGTTGCACCTTCTGCAAGATCGTCTGTAGAGTTTGCACTTAAATCATATCCTAGTGCACCTGTAATAGCTGAAATGATTAATTGATTAGTGGAATCATTGTAGGTGACATTTATATTCGATCCACCGTCAATAAGAGCGGCAACCCTATCATCTACCCTTTCGTCAGTATAATATAAGTTTCCACTTTCAGAAACTTGAGATGTATTTGCTGGAATACTAAATGCACCAGTAGAGCTGTTGTATCCTGCCGAGCCACTTGTAGCACTTACAGCGGCTCTTACTCTAACATCTGTGTAGTATAAGTTAGTGCCTTCTGACAAATCACCCGTGTCATTAGCACTGAGATCATAACCGCCAGTACCTGCTACACTTGCAATTACTAATTGGTTAGTGGCGTCATCATATGTCAAACTTATATTTGCACCTGCAAGTAATAGTCCATTAACCCTATCATCTACTCTTTCATTTGTAAAATATAAGTTACCGTTACCTTCATCTAGGTCATCTGTATCTTTATTATTAAAGCCAATGTCAAATCTTGCATTTGTAAAATACAAATTATTGCCTTCTGCAAGATCATCAGTATTTTTAGTTGAAAATGCTGTGTTAAATCTAGCGTCTGTGTAGTAAAAATTTACTGTACCTTCAGAAAGATTATTAGTATTGAAAGGATTTAATGTTAATGTAGTAGCAAAATTTTGTCCGTCTGCTGTGTCAATATCTAAAACACCAGTTGTGGTATTGTAATCAAAATCAGTTACCCCTGCTACTGCGACAGTGCTGGCTGATGTTACTCTACCTTTTGCATCTATAGTTAGAACAGGAACCAAACTAGCAGTGCCGTACGTGTTTGCTGTTACACCACTATCAGGTAGAGAAATAACGCCTGTGGTATTGTTATAATCTATTTGAGAACTAGTGCCAGCAATGGCAGCTCGAGCTCTAGTATCTGTAAAATATAAGTTTGTTGGAGATCCATCTTCTGCAATATCATCTGTAACTAATGTAATACTTCCATCTACAGTTGAACTTCTTGCATTCACTTCAAAAGTTTTTGAATCTACATAACTTTTGTTGGTTGCTTGAGTTGCTGAAGTGGGTGTTGCGAGATTGTTTATTGCATTTGAATTCATATTGATGGCGGCCTGCATTGCCTGTACTCCACCAATATCTAAGAAGCCGCTTCCAATTTTATCTGTACGTTCTACATTGCTGTCAGTCAACCCAAGTCTTCGGCCTACATAACCTAAGACTGCACTTTCTGTCGGTACGGTGTCAGATGCATTGTCAGTCATTGCATCGTCAGTAGAAAATTCACTTATAGCTACACCGCGCTTGAATCCAATACCATCTAAGTTTGAAAGAGCAATACTTGCGGCAAATGTAACAGTACCTGTGCCTTGATCTACTTTGAAAAAGTCTCCTACACGGAAATTACCATCTTGGTCTGATGTAACGAAAAATACACGACCTTTATTTTGCTCAACGACTTCTTTAGATTGATCTTTAGCAATTTGAGGTGCTCCAAAAATTTCTGAAGGATAGTTGGTGCTTTGGAAACTACCTGTCCCTATGTCCAACATATCGTGACTGGTTGCTCTAAGTGTGCTAATACCAACTGTTATGTCTGCGGACTGTCCTGCTTGTGGACCTGCTCTAAATGTTACTGTATCTGAAAAAGTGCTTAGATCTTTTGTTAGGCCAGGTGTTATATCTATTTCAGCATACGCGGCACCTACTTCTACTTTGTTTCTAAATGCGGTGATACTATGTAGAGTACCATTGAATCCAAATCGATAGGGATTACCTGCGGCCTGAGCCGCTTCTATTCTGGAACGTTCATTGTTGTCAAGATCAACTTCAAGTCTAACAGTTGTATCACCAACCTGTCCACTACCGGGCACACTTCCTGCTGTAGTGTCAACAACCGGTTTGACATAATCGTAGGTTTCTCGCAAAGTTACTTTTGCTGTATTTGCAGGTAACCCTGCTGTATCGTATGAAAGAACTCTATAGGTTGTATTAGGATCGTCTTGATAAACAAGAGCGGTTGAAGGTCGTGTTGGATTGACATCAATTACATTTTCAATTTTTATAACTTGGCCATTACGAATTATTATATTTGTATCGTTTGGGATATTAACTTTTAAGCCGGTTGTAGAAGTATCATTGTTACCAGAACTGGCAATGTTTAACTGTATTACTCCAGGAGTGGTTGTTGCTGTAAAACCTGTTATTTCATAGCGGACAATTTCAAATGTATCACCAGCGGCATTAGCGGCTCCATTGTGATCAATTTCAATTTCGCTAACATTGAACGGTTCGTAGGAGTACCCGTCAACAAAGACCTGTAGGTCTCCTTCTTGATTATTAGTGGCAAAGGTACCTGATGTATTGACTGTGGCAATTTGACTCATGTCTTCTACAAGGTTTACTTCGTCAGAAGTTTCTAACGGATCACTTCCCCTAGCAACAAGAGCAAAATCTCCATATCCACAACTTCCATTTAAACTTCGGATGTCGGCACCGTTTTCTGATAGGTATGCAACGTGACAGTAATAAGTGAACACACTTACTGCTTCTGACCTTGCACCGTTGGTTACATAAAGGCCATAACCTAAATCATTAATTTGCGTAAAGTCATTGCTCAACATTGATATGTTACCAGCTGTAAGAATCTCAATGTTAAGTGGTAGGGTAGGTAAAGGATCTCCACTGTTTACAATTTGATAGTACGTAACATCCCATGGTGTCGAAGTATCCAACAGCACTCGGTACTGTCCTGCACTAACTCCTACAGTGTCAACTTTGTTAATTTGAAATCTTGTCCCGTCAACATAAAAACTTGTAGGTGCTTGAGGTTCTCTATCTACACTGTCAATTACAATTTCTGTAGTTGAGTTTGCCTGCACTAATCTTGCATCAAGGTTGCCACAGAATCCGTCTACATACATACCGCCTGCAAAACTTACATCAGGTGCTTTTGATCTACTGAAACTTGATGCTGTTTGTGTGTACGGTGAACGTGTTTTAATCTGTCCAACAGGATCAAGAACTTCCATAAACCCTCCATGCTGTTGCACAGTAATGTTTCTGATAATAGTAGCATCATTCATTAAGAACACATCAAGTTCTTCGTTGTTCTTTGGTTGATTAAAATTGTTGCCTCTAATAATTTCTGCTACGCCGCCAACATAATTTGTTACTATAGTTTCTACTGCTGGTGTAGTTAGTATGTTGTTGATATAAGTTGCCAGTTGATCAATGCTGTCTGCTGTAGGAGTTACTTGATCAGTTGGAAGATAAGCGGCTTGACCATAGTAGGCCAAACCTGCATTAAGTGTTCCGTTGTATTCACCATACTCTAAATCAAAGACTAAGCCGTCAATGATTAATCCTGCATCACGTCTACATTTTGTTTCACTGTAATTCAAACTTGGATATGTAGAACTTATATAAGCAATGGTCTGATCTATCAAACTCTTTTTGTTGTCGCGGATAAGCTGAACTTCTGCTATATATCCTCCTTCATTAGCTATAAATGGATATATTCTCGAAGTATAATCTGTTGTATAGTGTCTTCCAAAAGGTCTTGCTTCTGAACCTACGTATCCATCAAGATTATCTTTATCTCTTTTGAATCCTATATCAGCATATGGACTATTACTCATTCCCGGTTGTGGTCTTATAATACAACGCCTAAATTCATCACCTTTGATAGATGTGTTTACAGGGACTCTGATTGGAAAATGTTCATAGTAAATACCTGTTTCAATAAAGATTGTAATTTCAGGAATACTTTGAACACCACTTACATATGGTGTACTTGGTATCGCACTACCAAATTTTAATTGTTCATTTGTTTGGAATTCACCACTTTCAACATCAATTACCAATTGATCAGTTAGCCCACCGGGTACATTGTATTCTTCTATTATACCTATAGCACCTGAAGTTTGCCCTATAACTCTAAAACCACTACGTAATTCTGCTGTAGCATCAAGGCTTGTACCACCGTTGGTTATGTTTAAATTTTTATATGGTGCATTGTCTACAATGCTGTCAATAATACTTTTTTGTTGACCTGAACCTGGATCGTATGTTATAAATTTTTGATAGGGTCCTAATCCTTTTGCACCATTCTTAATTATTGCTTCAGCTTCGCGACATGCTCTGTTTACAGTTTTAAATGCAGTTCCAGGAGTACGACCTTTTTTATCTTTGAATGTGTCATCATCTTTACCATTGGGCGATACATAAAGAACATTTGTGATACTGTTAAATGGTGACGAACCTAATAAGAAAAAGTCACTGCCATCTGAATATTCTAGTGTGTTGGTTTCATTGTTGTATCTAATTAAACCTGCTGTAGGTGCAGGCCTTGTGTTATTAGGATCTGCAAGCAATATAGATGTAACATTGCCGTTATCGTCTACATTAATTTTATCATTAAAAGCAGGATTACCACCCTGAGTTTGTCCATCACCTACGTAAAATACCTGTTGATCAGTATCATAGATAGCCTCTCCTTTGAGAGGTGTAAATGCTTTGCGATCTGCTGTCGGGCCTCTTCTAAATAGTATACTTCCGTTTTCACTCATTATCAAACTCTATCAATGGACTGTTTGGACCATATTCGGCATTAGGATCGTAAGATGCTGTGCCGGCTTTTGGTATGGAGCCGCCGTCTAAGTATGCTTGTGGAGTTTGATTTGCTGCACCGCCTTCTATATTTTGGAATGAAACATAGTTTGAAGATGGGTTGATTAGTCCACCGTCAATTGCTGGTACAAAAAATAAGTTGTCTTTATCAAAGGGAGCACCCCTATAAAATGGCATATCAAATAGTCTCCTACTTGATATTTATGCTAATTAACAGTGAGTCCTGTTGTCTTTTCAATATATTGGCTTGCCATATCTTTTTCAGTTTTGGCTACACAAATAATATTTTGCATGTTTAGAGTAAACTTATTATCGTGTTTTACAGTAAACATGTAAGGTGCAAGTCCCATGCCTTGTTGTTGAACAACAAGCATTAATGGTTTTACTACTGTGATTTTGTCGCCACTTTCTGCTTCTAGTCTAGCAACAACTTCTTCTCCAGAACTTAATTTGATACTTACTGTATCACCTACTTTGTATGGTGCTTCAATTAACATATATTATCCATGTCCTGTTCCGTTATAATTTGTATCTTCGATGTATGATACAAACTGTTCGTATCCACCAACGGGTTTTCCGTATACTTTGATTTGTGGAAACGTTCTTGCACCTGGAAACTCATTCATAACAGAATCTCTGTCAAAGTCTTTTCCAAGTTCCTTATATTCAAATTTAAATTGTCTTGACTCACACAAGGCTTTTGCCTTCATGCAAGAAGGACAAGCAGTCTTGCCCCATATTTCTATGCTCATAATTTAAAGTCCTTTAGAGAGTCTGAACTAACATCTTGTTTGATGCCGCCAATGATATAGCTTTCGACTTCTGTTTCTTGTGGAGCAACCTGTAGTCCTGATGAACTTAGCCAATGTTGTGTCCACGGTAATGGATTAGTGTTTACTGGTGCATCAAATATTGTTTTATATCCAAGAGCTTTAAGGCGTCTGTTGGCAATATATTCTACATATTGATGTAACAATGTTTCATTCAATCCTATAATAGAACCATCTTTAAACAAATAGTTTGCCCATGCCTTTTCTTCATTGACACAGGTGCGCCACATCTCATAAACTTCTTCTTCACATTCTTTTGCAATAGTTGCCATTTCTGGGTCGTCTTTGCCTTGCAACCAATGTTTTAGTACATGAGTTGACAGTGCAAGGTGTTGACTTTCATCTCTAGCAATAAGTGAAATAATTTTTGCTGAGCCTTCCATAAGTTTTAGTTCGCCAAAGGCAAATGTACAAGCAAAGGAAACATAAAAACGTAACCCTTCAAGGATGTTCACATTCATCATAGCCAAAAACATTTTCTTTTTTACATCGCGTAGGCTACCTTTTCCTTGATGAAAGTATAGATCAGCTGCTTCTGTAAATGCATCATAATTTTTTGTTACACTAACAGCACGTTCGATAATTTTATCATCATCAAGAATAGTATCAAACACTTCGCTAGGATCCGCATACACGTTCTTCATAATATGTGTGTAGCTACGTGAATGAATTGTTTCAAAGAAGTCCCAAGTAACAATACATCCCTCTAATTCAGGAAGTGAAACATACGGCAAAAATGCTAGACAAGGACCACGTCCTTGTACGCTGTCTAACAGAGTTTGATATTTTAGATTACTTGTAAAAATATGTTTTTGTTCTGAACGGAAGTTAACAAAGTCTGCTCTATCTTTCTGCAGACTAACTTCTTCTGGACGCCAAAAGTACCCCAGCATAGTTTGATTTAATTTATCAAATACTGGAAACTTAAACACATCATAACGCTGTGTGTTTTGATCTGCACCAAAGAACATATTTTGTTTGGTGAAATCAATCTTTTCTCTGTTGAAAACTGTTTTTGCCATTTGTGTATTCCTCTTTTCCTGTCTTTATTATAATAGTATCAGTTCAGCTTGTCAACCTTAAATTGCACATGCATCACAATATTCCTCGTACTCTTGATCAGTTCCTGTAAACTCTTCTCTTTCAAGAGGTTGTTTTTCTTCTTTCACAAATACAATATCATCATCTGACTTGTAATCGTATGTGTTTTGATAGTATGAAGTTTTCCATCCCATCTTATATGTAGTTAGCAAATCTCGTAACATTACACTCATTGGCACTTCATTTCCTTCAAAATGCGTAGGATTGTAACTCCAGTTTCCACTAATAGCTTGATCAAAGAACTTTTGCATTACCGCGACAACATTGATGTAACCTTCGTTGCTAGGCATGTCCCACAACAATGTGTAATATTGCTTAAGACTTTGATATTGTGGAACAATCTGTTTAAGGGGTCCTTTTTTGCTCTTTTTAACGGACAAGTATCCTCTAGGTGGTTCAATTCCGTTTGTTGCGTTCGACACAACGGAACTGCTCTCCGAAGGCATCTGTGCGGACAATGTGCTGTGCCGTAAACCGTGTTCCTTGATGTCCTTGCGTAAAGTAGTCCAATCATATTTTAACTTATGTGGAACGATTGTATCCACATCCTTTTTATAAGTATCAATAGGTAAAATACCGTCGCTGTATTTAGTGCGATTGAAATACTCACATGCACCGCGCTCTTTTGCTAGTTCATTACTTGCTTTTAACAAATAATATTGAAATGCTTCTGTAAGTTCGTGTACTAGTTTCCATGCTTTTGGATCATCATACTTAGCACGATTCTTTGCAAGATAATGTGCTAGTCCGATATAACCTACGCCTAACGATCGTCTTGCTTTTGTACTAATTTCTGCAGCTTTGATAGGATATCTTTGATAGTCAATAATTTCTTCAAGAGCTCTTATAGCTAGATCACATAAATCTTCTAAGTCACCTAGGTCTTTAATTAAACCAACGTTAATAGCACTTAAAATACAAAGAGCAATTTCACCTTCTTCGTCATCAATATGCTGTAGAGGTTTAGTTGGCAATGTAATCTCTTGGCAAAGATTACTCATGTAAACTGTGTCTTTGAATGAACTGTGTGTATTAGCATGATCTACGTTCATAATATAGATACGTCCTGTTTCAGCACGTTCTTTAATTAGTGCTGAAAATAATTCCATTGCTGGCATAACTTTTTTCTTAATGCTTGTTTTACGTTCATATGACTCGTAAAGTTCTTTAAACTTTTCTGCATCGCCAAAGTATGCTTCATATAAGCCTGGCACATCGTGTGGCGAGAAAAGACTTATGTTGCCACTGGTTAACAATCTTTCATACATTGTTTTGTTAAGTTGAATAGAATAATCTAACTTACGTACACGATTGTCTTCAGTACCTTTATTATTTTTTAGTACAAGGATGTCTTCAATCTCTTGATGCCAAAAAGGAAAATGTGTTGTAGCACTTCCGCCACGTACACCATTCTGTGTACAACAACGTACAGTTGCTTCAAACTTTTTAAGGAAGGGAACTACACCTGTGTGTGCAACTTCTCCTCCTCGGATTTTTGAGTTGACTCCTCTGATACGTCCTGCGTTAATGCCAATACCAGCTCTTTGAGCTGTGTATCTACCGATGGACATGTCCGACGCAAAGATCGAATCAAGTGTGTCGTCACTGTCAACGAGAACACAAGAGGCAAACTGCCTAACTGGAGTACGCACTCCGGCCATGACTGGCGTTGGGATATTGATTTTAAATAGTGAAGTCGAGTCATAGTATCTCCTTACATAATGTAACCTATCTTCTTTTGGATAGTTGGCAAAGAGTGTTGCCGCAATCATCATATACATATGTTGTGGAGTTTCAAACAACTCTCCGCTTGATCTATCTTGGACAAGATACTTGTCCACAACCTGACGCAGACCTGCGTAGGTAAAGTTCTCATCACGCTTGTGATGGATGTATGAATCTAGTTTTGCTAACTCATCGTCAGTGTAACTGTCTAGTATTGCACTATCATATACACCGCGATCAATATTTTTCTTAATCATTTCTTTTAAATTAATTTTTTCGAAGCCACCATAAACATCTTTATACACTCCGTATAGTAATAGTCTTGCCGCCGCATATTGATAGTTAGGTTGTTCTAGTGTAATTAGATCATTTGCCGATCTAACTAATAAATCTTGTATTTCTCTTGACGTCATGCCTTCTGCAAATTGAATCCCTGCATTCATTTGGATTAAACTACTGCTTACTCCTGCTAGGCCTTCACATGCGAAGTTTACTACTTTGTGGATTTTTTGTATATCTAACGGAACCAGTGTTCCATCACGCTTTAGAATATTTAGGTTTGCTTTCATCTTACTTCACTTCCTTTGATTAAAAAATATTTAGTGTAGTGGAGGCAAGTGGATCACCTTTTGTGATACAATGCTTTCCGGTATTAAGTTGCTTGTGAATACTTCATTGTTGTATCCTAAAACAATACTTCCGTCCAAATACACTAGGTACATGTTTATGTCTTCTTTAATGTCCTTACTGATATGTATCTCCACTTTAGCATCACTAAAACGATCTGTTAACTGTAAAGTATAGGCGCATAATAGTGCAATTTCATACTCAGTAAATGAACTGTTCTCAATCAAGTGCCACGGTTCTGCAACGCTTTTTGGATCCCACGGATTCTCTTTGCGTGAACTTCTTGGTAGGCTCTTGACAAACTGATTGAGCAAGTCAAATGGTCTAGCCGCAGATTCAAGTTGATTCCTTAAATCTCTCCAGACTTTTACTTTGTCTTCAAATTTTAATTCATACATTAACTTCGAACTTTGATTTTGTAGTTGAACTCACCTTGGTCATTTGTTATAGAGTTTAACATAGAAACCACTATTGTGTCAACCCCTAAATTACCATCTGCGTTAATTGTAGCGGCAGTAAAGGTTAATGCGTTTTCGTAGTTACTATCACCCTGATATGTATGATCATCTACAAAACTTAGTGTATTGGTTCCTACGTCTAACATAAATTCCATTGTTCCGCTTCTTTGAGCATTTGCAATTGAACTTTTATAGTAGTATTCAATTTCATAAGTTCTACTGTAGTCACCTGGTAATCTAAACAAGTAAGTGGATGATGATGCCTCTTGAACTTCTAGACTATTAAGGCCGCCAAGTGTTGCGTTTATTTTGCCTTTAATTTCTGACACATATTTGTGTGAGGAAATAAATGATTGGTTGTAACCAAGATCAGCTGTTCTAGCAAAATAGTCTTCAACAGATGAATTTCCTGGTTTATTGAAATCAATTACACTATACTGTGCATTGCCTTCATTGCCACCAACATTACCTACACCTTCAAAGTTATTATGTGAACTAATATTGTTAGTGCCTTGTGTTATAACGATAGCTTCTCTATCAATGTCTGTAAATGAACTTTGACTAATTTTATTTTTACATGGTGCTGTTGACTGTCCTTGTGCACCTAATGATGTTCCTTCACCAAACATTACACCATTACCTAAGTTTTGGAAATAACAACAATGCCAGTGATTATTATAAATGTCATCGTCACTTGCTATACCAACACTTAGTCCGTTAAACATGATATGGTCAAACTTATTCTGTTGCGTTCCAACTAAGGCACTTAATGATTCTAATTCAATACCTGCATTTGCCGTTGTGACTGCGGTTCCTGTTGTCCAAGGACCTGTAATTTTAATTTCTCTAAAATGACTATTCTTACAACTTTGTAATTTTATTGCAGGATTAGTTGTTGATATAGTTTGTAGTGTAACACCTTCAATATGTATATTAGTTGGTTGATTTAATGTTGTGCTTGTGCTATCGTTAGCATAATTTCCTGGAGTGCTTGAACTATTTACAGTTTGAAACACTGTGTCATTGTCTGTCATACTAAAAACAGTTTTATCCATACCGTCACCGTAAATTGTACAGTAAGGTGGAATATAAATTGTATCTGTAACTACATATTTTCCTGCAGGGAAGTAAAGTCTTACTCTACTTTGCTCTGTGCCTTTTGTTGAACTGTTTATATAAAGTTGGTCAATAGCTCTCTGAATAGCTACAGTCTCGTCTGTGACTCCGTCACCTGTTACACCAAAAGATCTAACATTTACAATTTCGTCTAATCTTTCTTGCAGTGTTCTTGTAATTGGTGAAGTTGCACTAGCACCTGTTTGTACTGTTATACCGTTCAAGTATGTATATGTGTTTGCAAGTGTAAACAAATCGTCGTGTTCTGTGATAATCTTTGTATTACCTACTGCTGGTGAACCTTCTGCAACACTGCCATTACCAATGTATAATGCACGATTATCTACTGCCCAACCAAATTCACCTCCAGCTAATTGTGGAATACCATTTGTTCCTTTACCACGTCTAACTTGGATTCTTGAAATTTGTACGACTGCCATTAGTTGCTCCTTATTTTATATATTTATGCATGTTTGTCGTAATATTGGTACACTCTATCCCACCATTTTTGTTCCCAAGCATCAAATTCATCTGGCCATAAGTCAAACTGTTGGTATTGTAGGTCTCTTGAACACATAAACACATGTCCTTCACGTATATTAGTGCCAAATATTTCATTGTGTGCAAGGGCATATGCTGTGAGCTGTAGGTAATAATCTTCTACCCATTCTTGCTTCTTAGGCTTATTAGTTTGTTTGAAATCCATAATAGCAGGCTGTCCTTTGTACTGTCCAACAAGGTCAGTAGTGCCTGCATAAATTTTAGGATGATATAAGTTTATTTCACTACCCCATATTTGATCTACATCAACCATTGCATTTTCTTTTACTTGACTTGCCATTTTGTGTGCTTGTTGAGCATATGGATTAGAACCTGGAGTAGGCCACTCTCCTAACTCAATGTAATCTTCAAGATACTTGTGCATACGTGTACCAACACTAGCCGCTTCAGTTACAATTTCTTGTGCTTTTTGTTCACCTACTCGCTTGCGCCAAGCAATTAAATGGGTCTTATCTTTCGTTTTATCAAGGATAGTAGTAACACTTGCGACAGCATTGCCGTCTGGACATGCGTACAACCGCTTGCCGTTTATTGACTCACGTTTGATTTCTTGATAGTCGTATTTCTCAGTAATTAAGCTCATCAATTCTCCGTAAAATATACTGCTTCTAGCTTTATAGGATTGCTACCAGTTGCATGACCTGCAACTCTTGTATGACAATCTCCTGCTATTCCTTTAAGTAATGCTCTTTCTAATTTTGCTTGAGCATATGTTAATTCGTGATTTACTTTACTTACAATATTATTTGTTTTTGTATCGCCTTTGCGAGTTTGCAATGCAATTATACCTTGTCCAACTGCTGGAACAATAGGTAATCTTGTGTATTCTCTTTTTATCTCTAGTGCATCTAATCCTGCTTCTGCAAGTACAATAGCATCATATTCACCTGCATCTAACTTCGCAAGTCTTGTATCTATGTTACCTCTGATAGGTTTTATCTGCACATGATAGTTTTCATACAGTTGTTCTAATTGTGCTTTACGTCTAGGACTGCTTGTACCAATAACAAAGTTATCAAACACTTTACCTATTAGAACATCATAAGGTCTTGCACGTTCTAGCACTGCACATATATGTAAGTCTGGATGTTCTACATCTCCTGGCATATCTTTTAAACTATGTACTGCTACA